>JAUMWQ010000117.1 GCA_030529565.1 Filifactor alocis
TGCAGGTTTCCCAATTTTTTTGAGAAGGGTCTTATCTTAAGATAAGGCGACGTTGATATTATTGTTCTCTAAATATGCTTGCAAGCCGAATCGTGCTAATCTTGAAGGCGGTAGGGGTGAGTGTAGGGTTTTTATTACATCTCGAGGTGTTCAAGGGACAATAGTATATGGATTTTTTGTAATCTCAATAAGGAGGGTGTTTATTTTATGAAGAAATTTTGCAGCTTTGTTCTCGCCGCTTTTTTGATCATAGGTACGACCACGACTTCTTTGGCGGTCAAGAAGTTGGATCAAAATGGAGAGCCGTATCAAATTGATCCAAAAGAAGTGGAAGAGGTGTATATCGATTCGTTTCAATCTGAGTTTGTAAGAGTGGTTGAGAACGGAAACAAAGAGTGGTATAACAACGGGTTCATTCATGGAAACATTGGAGAAACAAGGGTGACCATGGATATGAAACCGGACAATCCTAAAACGGAAAATAGGGTACCTCTGTCTTATCCGGCAAACATCAGTTTTCGTGTACCCAAAAATTCGAAGGTAAGTGCAGGAGTTGCAGGAGAGGAATCTCCTATGTATCGGGTGAAGTTTGAGACGCAGAAATACGTCCTCGATATGACCTATATTCCCAGAGAAAGCCTTGTATTTACAAATGAAGTCGGATTTATTGACATTGAAGTTATAGAGCGGATATATCGAGCAGTGAAGGAAGGATTGAATTCTGAAGTTGAGTTTGGAAAAAAAGAAGCGATATTGGGAACCATTCTGTATGAGAGGGCCACTTCTTCGAATAAGGACTGTTTGGTAGGATCCACTTCGAACGGAGGGTTGATTTCAATCCGAGTTACTCCAAAGGGAAAGTATAAGTTGAAGAAGGATTGGATGAACCGTTTTATCACGGGATTGGAGGTCTTCGATGTAAAACAGCCTATAAACTTCTATCAGAGCAAGAAGTCCAATTACACGAATCCCCTTAAAATAAAAACTCATGAGGAGTATAAGGCTGAGGAACAGAGATATTTGAAGGAGAATTACGACAACTTCGGCAGAACCTCGGGATGGTATGATGGAGTGGGCTAGAAATAGAAATGAAGGTATGAAATTACTTATATCGTTGTTTTCGTTTTTCATAAAAAACCTCTTGAAAAAGACGGCGGATGTTTCCGTCGCCTTTTTCGTTCCGGGAAAAAGAAAAGATTATAAAACAAACTTCGTTTTTTTGTAACTCTATCCTCTGTTAAGGGTATAAATAATAAGTATAAAGTATTGGAGACAAACCTTCGATGAGGTGTGGATATATAGACTTACACAAATAAACAAAAGTATTAGTCAAGTCGTAAAACATAGCATCAGAACTTCTTAACGCTCAAACAGCGGATTTATATCGATGTTTCACTTGTTTGAAACGGCTTAGCAAACTATGTAACTCACTGCGTTCGCCCCTCGGATCTATGAGATGTTTCTCCACCTTTTTTGAGTCAACCGCAGACCACATTTATTCCCTAGAGTAGAGTTGTCATCTTTTGTTTTTCACTTTCACATCCGAGTTTTATGTTAAAGAACGCTCTGGATAAGAGGGCAGTGCAATGGGTAGTAATACAAGATGTGAGAAGGTTGTATGGAATCGGAGAAACTCTTTATATAAAGACACTTGTTTTATCAAGGAAGGTTGATGTAAATAAAAAGTGAGGAGCGACTTTGGAAGTTTGCGAAGGGATAACTTTTCCTCGGATTTGGAAATAAGGGGAAAGTCTGCTATACTTAGTATTGAAAATAAAATTTGTTAGAAAAATGGAGTTGAAGAACAATGAGAGAAGTGGGACGAGTTATAGAGATCAAAGAAGATTACGCACTTGTAAACGTCAAGCGTAAAAGTGCCTGCGGAAGCTGTTGTGCCTGCGAACTCGGCTCAAGCAAGAAGCCGGAAGTCGATGTCAAAGCTCGTAGGATGATCGAGTGTAAGGTAGGGGATTATGTCTACATCGAAATGACTGCTCCCGATATGCTTCGGGCATCAGCGATCGCATATGGGATCCCGTTGCTTGCTTTGATGTTTGGGATCGTAGTATCCTATTTGTTTTTGGGTGATAAGACCGGAGTGTCTGAAGGCCTATCTTTCCTTACGGGATTGGTGTTCATGGGGATATCCTTTGCCGTGATCCACAGATATGATAATAAACTCAAGGAATCGAGAAAGTACGAGCCTGCCCTTGTCGAGTTGGCATCAAGATCTGAGTTTGAACCCTTACTTGCTACGCAGAAGTAAGAATCGATATGGATATAGGAAAGATATGAGCTAATATCGCATAATTCGAAAAAATTAGCATGGAATCGATGTTGTACGGAGGATGAAATCATCGAGAGTATTGGTATAAGAAGTTTTCGCATTTTATAAACTCAAAGGAGAATCAAGAGTTTATCCTTGTGCATTATTTCCCTGCTTCTTAAAACAAGACAGGGGATCGACGCGGGTTATATCGTAGAGCATTTAAGTCCTCTTAGATCGATATCGATAGGTTTTGTTGATATTATTTTCCGTCTGAAATGTCGGGTATACAGAAGATGTCATTATCGGGAAATAACTCGGAATATCATGGTTCAAAACATTCAACCCATCAATGTGGACAGATTGGAGTATGAAACAACACGTTCTTGCTGCAAGAAGGAACTCGGTGCTTGATATTTCTTTGATCTAATTTTACAGAGAAGAGATTAGGCGAGGAGAATCCCTGTAGAAGAAAAAGATAAAAAATGAAAATTCTTGTTGACAAAGAAGCATGGGAACACTATAATAAAAAAGAACATACGTTCTTAAATTGGTCTGTGGATAGGATATTGGAAAAGTTAAGATAGAATATACAGGGGAGGTTGCTATGAATAAGAAAGATGTCAAGAAAAATGTCGATGCTCCAAGTCTTGAGGAGAGGAAGAAGGCGCTTGATGCCACGATGGCAAAGATAGAAAAGGACTTCGGTAAGGGGTCTATTATGATGCTCGGCGATAACGTCAAGATGAATATCGAAACGATATCGACAGGTTCTTTGGGGCTGGATCTCGCTCTTGGCGTGGGAGGTCTGCCCAGAGGAAGGATCGTTGAGATCTACGGACCTGAATCCTCAGGAAAGACGACCGTTGCTCTTCATGCCGTCGCTGAGGCACAGAAGGCAGGAGGGCTTGCTGCGTTCATCGATGCGGAGCACGCTTTGGATCCTGTTTATGCGAAGGCTCTGGGGGTCGATATAGACAATCTCATTATTTCACAGCCGGACAATGGAGAGCAGGCATTGGAGATCGCGGAATCTCTTGTTAAGAGCGGTATCATAGATATCTTGGTCATAGACTCCGTTGCAGCCCTTGTACCTCGATCTGAGATCGAAGGGGAAATGGGAGATTCCCACGTGGGGCTTCAGGCTCGTTTGATGTCTCAAGCTCTTCGAAAACTTGCGGGAACGATAAACCGTTTCAAAACTGTAACTATCTTTATCAATCAGCTTAGAGAAAAGATAGGCGTCATGTTCGGAAGTCCCGAGACGACTACGGGAGGTAGGGCTCTGAAATTCTATTCGACCTTAAGATTGGATATTCGCCGTGCGGATGCCATCAAAAAAGGAGATGAAGTCATAGGAAACAGAGCTAAGGTCAAGGTCGTGAAAAACAAGGTCGCTCCGCCGTTTAGGCAGGCAGAGTTCGATATTATGTATGGAGAAGGGATATCTAAGGTGGGGGAGATCGTAGATCTCGGTGCAAAGTTCGATGTTATCGAAAAGGCGGGAGCCTGGTATTCCTATAACGATACGAAACTTGGGCAGGGACGTGAAAATGTAAAGCTCTTTTTGCTTGAAAATCCTGAGTTGAGTGATGAGATAGAGATGAAGATAAGAACTCGTATCTTGTCGAATTCGGGAGATGTGGAAGAGGGGATCGATGAAGAGATGTCTGAGACAGCTCAAACAGTTTCGGGGGAAGGTCTTGTAGAGCAAGATTAGACCTTACTTATCCATTGGAACTATCGATATCAATGTCCTTTATTCTGCGGGACTGAAACGAATTTTTGTCTTTGAAGATGTGGCTATATGACCATACTTCTACCGGAGAATGGTATTACTTATCTAGGAATGAACAGAGAAGGAGCAGGGGGAGACTCCTGCTTTTCTATATACAAAAAAACTCTTGCCGTGACGGATCATCCTGCAAGAGTTTTTGAAAGATATGAATGGTCTGTGTTTGAAAGCGGTTCTTAAAGTCCCAAAAGAGAATTGATTTTTGCCTTGTCAAATCCCATAATAAGCTCATCGTCGATATAGATCGCCGGAACTCCCATGATACGATTACTCATCAAGAATTTTCTCGCTTCGGGATCCTTGCTGATATCTTTCTCGGAATACTCGATGTTGTTCTCCTTGAAATAATCCATCGCTTCGTGGCAAAAATGACAAGTAGGACTTGTATAGATAACTACCTTTTTCATAAAAAATCTCTCCTTTGTTATAGTATTATTTTATCGGGTACTGCGAACAGCCGTTGAACAACGTCTGTTATTGGTTCTCGTAACTTACTTATACCATTATATTTCCCTTTTAATCATAATAATTGAAAATTTATCTCATCGAGAGATGATTGAGGAAGGATATTCCCGAAATAAGGGGGAAAGCTTGTTTTTAAAATCACATACTTGGACATGGTTTTATTCCTGTCAGGCTACACTCTCCTTCTTTTAAATTAGCGTGTCGCGCAAGCTTGTTCTACGATGCATTAAGGTGTTTTTGACGGTCGTATCACTGTTGTAGACGGGTTGCCTTGATAGAATAATGCCGGCACACCTTTTTGAGTTTCAGTTAGATAACGGTGTTAATTTTGAAAAATGTTTTACATAAAACACTGCGTATGCCAGAGCTGTTATTGCCCACGATGCGGGATAACAGGAAAGTACGGTCATAAGAGTGGGGCGAAGGGGAACGACCGAGAAGATCCATAGAACTTTTACGGCGCAGGTTCCCAAAAGAGTTATAAGCATGGGAGTGAAAGTTTCCCCCGTTCCCCTGATCGCTCCGGGCAGGACGTCACAAAAAGCATAGATGAAGTAGAAGGGAGAGATAAAGCGCATGATCTGAGCCGCGATGAGTATCACGTTTTTATCGTCGACGAGAAACTGAGCGAAGAACTCGCTCCGAAAGTATAGAATACAACTGATTACGGATATCGAAGTCAATGACATTACGAATCCGGCTCGGACTCCTTTTTTTGCACGGAGATATTGCTTAGCTCCGTAGTTTTGTGCGACAAAGGTCGATACGGAAACACAGAAGGCATCGGAAACCGTCCAGCTGAGGAAGTCCAATTTTCCGCAGATCGCCCAAGCGGCTATGCTGTCCACTCCGAGATTGTTTAGGGCGCTTTGAACGAACGTGTTTGAGACGGGGTGCAAGGAAGATTGTATTCCGATAGGAAGCCCCAACTTGAAGATCTCCCATATATGTTTTTTATAAAATCGCAGCTTTTTAAAACTTATTTTGCAGGGAAGTTCAGTTTTTGTAAGGAAGAATACGATCAAAAACGCACTTAGGCACTGAGACAGAACTGTAGCGAGAGCAGCCCCGACAACGCCCAGGCGAAAAAGCACCACAAAGACCAAATCCAAAATAATATTGAGGGCATTCGCAACGATCAAATAATAAAAAGGCGTCTTGGAATTTCCCAGTGCCCGCAGTATGCCCGAGCCAATATTGTACAGCATCGATACGACGATCCCCGAAAAGTAAATAAGGATATAGCTTTGAGCATCTTGTACGATCTCGCCGGGGACACGGATGAGCCTTATTGCAAAAGGGGATAGAATACATCCGATCACGGCCAACGCAATCCCTCCTACCAGAGAGAACAACATGGCATTATGGCTCGCATCGGAGACTTCCGCGTTTCTTTTTGCACCATAGTATTGGGAAATGATGATCGTGGCGGAAGATGAAAGGCCGATAAAGAAATTGATGGGGATCTTTGTTAGGGTAAAGACGGACTCTATGGCAGCCAGAGCTTCCTTTCCTGCAAATCTTCCCACGATGACGGCATCTGCTGTTGTGTATAGGGATTGGAAGAAACTTCCGAGAAAGATCGGAAATGTGAATAATAACATCTTTTTCCAAACGATACCTTCTGTTAGGTCGCTTTTTTTTGAAACGGTTTTTATACTCATGATATCCTCGATTCCCGTTCAAACTCCGCTTGTCGTTATACCTCTGCCTGCTCCCGTCATGTTGTATACCGCGTTGCCCCGCTTGATGAAAGGGGCCGGCTTCCATCTCTCCCTGGATTCCCTCAAGCTCTATACAGTTGGTATTGCTAGGTCATAGGGCGGACGATCCCATAAACGATCAAGTGTTTCAGAACGCATATCGTTTCTGTAGGAGCAATGTCTATTGCAGAACAGTATGAATAGATCGCAGCGTGGCATTGGGCTCTAATATCTCCCTTCTTCAAAGAAGAGGCACCCTCTCCACTTATAAGGTCCTGTTTCGGATACTTTTAATTATAGCACTTATTTTCGATTCTTTCCATTGAGGTGATTTTAGAGACACAGATTTTTGTTTTTCGTGTCTATACCGAAACCTGATCAAAAC
>JAUMWQ010000118.1 GCA_030529565.1 Filifactor alocis
ACGATATGAACTTCAATGATTTTCTTGTAGAATGGGATGAGATGAGAAAGAAACACTATAACGGCGAAATTACAGATGAAGAGTTTGAGGATTGGAAACTATCCTATCCGAAGAAATCGAGATTCTTGAGGAGAGGTAGATAAGGAAATAGTCATACACACGACAAGACATGATTGTAAAGATATGACCCAGAAAACTTTTTATGTAGTTAATAGAAATATTCGAATCAGGGGGATGTAGAGCTGAGTTCGTTTTGATTTGTAGTAATAGAAACAAATATAAAGAAACATAAATATAGTCATAGTAGCATTTTATGACATTAGGACATATCTTGAAACGGAGAGTGAGATATATGCATTATGATAAAAATATGCTCAATATTGGTCAAATGGATAAGGGAGAAAAATTATATCATTATACAACAAGTGATGCATTAATAAATATTGTAACAAATAAAGAATTTTGGATTACGAAATGGAATTACCTAAATGATGTGGATGAATTAAGAGTTGCGGAAGAAGTATGTGACGCAATTTTAAGAGAAGAGAGCATAGATTTAGAAATAATAAAGACAATAAGAAAGGAAACAAACAAAATTATACGTGAGGATCTTTCATTTTTTATTTTGTCTTTTTCCTGCGATAAGGATAGCCAATTATTGTGGTCAAATTATGCTAATCTGGATGGTCTCAATTTAGAGATTGATTTTGATAAGTTTGAAAAGAGATTGAACCATATTATAAAATGGCATGGTTTAGTTAATTATCATTTAGAATCACAAAAAGAATGCATGAGAAGAACTTTTCATGACGAGTTGATAAATGTTGAAGATTTCGGAAAAATAAAATCTTTAAATGATATTAATAAGTTGACCGGCAAAGAATATGAGATGCTCATTACCCATATTTCAGTTATATGTGCGCTATATAGCATGTTTTTTAAAAGAGAATATTTTAAAAACGAAAATGAATACAGATTTGTATTTAGCAGTTTGAAAAAAGATAGAATTAACTTCAGGAGCAGAAACGGACTGATAACACCTTATATTAAAAAAAAGGTAGAGGACTTAGATTTTATTACCAAAATAACGATTGGTCCAACAAATAAAATTGATATAACAACAAATGGAATAAGGGAATTATTACATCATAATGAAAGGAAGATTGAAGTAACAAAATCCGAAATACCATTACGTTTCTAAGTGATTCGAATAAGCTGACAAATCACGATTGTCGACTAGTAATATTCACACGGAATCTCTACTTCCAAGAGACACAAAAAGACCGCAGCACTAACGCTACGGTCTCATTTTTTATTCCAATGCAAGCCACTGGGGGCTATTATTTCAATTATTCTTTTTGCTACTTTGTACCATTTGCGTACCGGGAGAGCAATTCCATCGTCTACAAGCATTGATTTTGCTCAGCTTAGACAATTCTGTCTCCTACTCCCACTCGATGGTACTCGGCGGTTTGCTTGTGATATCGTACACGATGCGGTTGATATGGTCGACTTCATTGACGATCCTGCTCGATACTTTGTCGAGGACTTCATACGGGATCCTCGCCCAATCCGCTGTCATAAAGTCGGTGGTGGTAACTCCTCTGAGAGCAAGGGTGTAGTCATAGGTCCTGAAGTCTCCCATGACACCAACGGTTTTGGTAGTGGTCAGCACGGCAAAATACTGGTTGATGCTTCGATCGAGCCCCGCCTTTGCGATCTCTTCCCGGAAGATATAATCCGCATCTCTTAAGATGTCGAGTTTTTCCTTAGTGATCTCTCCCATCACACGGATCGCAAGTCCCGGTCCCGGGAAAGGCTGTCTCCACACGAGATACTCCGCCAGACCTACTTCCAGTCCCAACTGACGCACCTCATCCTTGAAGAGGGCACGCAGCGGCTCGATCAGGCCCTTGAAGTCAACGACCGCAGGAAGTCCCCCTACGTTGTGATGGCTCTTGATCACGGCGGCATCTCCTTCTCCGCTCTCGATCACATCGGGGTAAATGGTTCCTTGTGCCAGAAAATCCACAGAGCCGATCTTTCGTCCTTCTTCTTCAAACACACGGATGAATTCCTCGCCGATGATCTTTCTCTTGGTTTCCGGATCGCTCACTCCTGCAAGTCTGTCCAGGAAACGTTTCTCGGCATCGACACGGATGAAATGCATCCCCGAATCCTTAAACGCCGCTTCGACCTCATCTCCTTCGTTCTTACGCATAAGACCGTGATCGACGAAGATACAGGTCAACTGACTGCCGATCGCCTTGGAGATCAGAGCCGCGACCACGGAAGAATCGACTCCGCCCGACAGAGCCAGCACGACCTTTCCGTCACCGACCTGAGCACGTATCGACTCGATGGCCTGCTTTGCATAGTTCTTCATCGTCCAGCTTCCCTCTGCCTTGCAGACCTCGTAGAGGAAGTTTCGGATCATATCGGTCCCCTTCTCACTGTGGAGGACCTCCGGATGGTACTGCACCGCATAGAACTTCTTCTCCTTATCCTCCATCGCTGCGATCGGACAATTCTCTGTCTTTGCAATCGTTTTAAAACCTTCCGGCAGTTCCTGTACATAGTCGACATGGCTCATCCAAGTGACCGTCTTCTCATCGAGCCCCTTAAACAAAAGGGAAGTCGTATCAAGCTCGGTGACCGTCTTTCCAAACTCCTTGGAGTCCGCCTTCGACACCTTGCCCCCGAGCATCTGCGCCATCAACTGCATCCCGTAGCAGAGTCCGAGCACGGGGATCCCCAGTTCGAACAGCTCCGCCTCGATCTTGGGAGCCTTTTCTTCATATACGCTGTTGGGGCCTCCGGTAAAAATCACCCCTATCGGTCGCAATTCCTTGATCTTTGCCAGCGCCTTCTTGTAAGGATAGACCTCACAATAGACGTTGCACTCTCTTACTCGCCTTGCGATCAACTGGTTGTACTGACCGCCGAAATCGACAACAATGATCATCTCTTTCATCTTAGTCCTCCACTCCTGCACTGTAATTCGGTGCTTCCTTGGTTACGGTGATATCGTGCGGATGGCTCTCGCGAAGTCCCGCTGCGGTAATACGGACCATAACGGAGTTTTCGCTCAGCTCGCGGATCGTCCTGGTGCCGCAATAACCCATTCCCGCCTTTAAACCTCCGACCATTTGGAAGATCAGATCCGATGCGACTCCCTTGTAGGGAACCATCCCTTCCACGCCTTCCGGCACAAGTTTCTTGGAATCTTCCTGGAAGTACCTGTCCTTGGAACCCTTCTCCATAGCCGCCATCGAACCCATACCGCGATAAGCCTTGAACGAACGTCCTCGATAGAGAATGGTCTCTCCCGGAGACTCCTTGGTCCCTGCCAAGAGCGAACCCATCATGACCACCGAACCTCCGGCAGCAAGCGCTTTGACGAGATCGCCCGAATACTTGACTCCTCCGTCCGCAATAATGGGCACTTCGTGCTTGCGCGCTTCTTCATAGCAGTCCATGATCGCGCTGATCTGAGGAACTCCGACCCCAGCGACCACACGCGTCGTACAGATGGATCCCGGCCCTATCCCTACCTTGATGCAATCCGCTCCCGCTTCGATCAAAGCCTTCGTCGCCTCCGCCGTAGCAACGTTGCCGGCGATCACCTGCAGCTGAGGATACTTCGCCTTGATCTCCTTGATCGCACCGATCACGCCCGCAGAATGTCCGTGAGCCGTATCGACGACCACAACGTCGACCTGCGACTCCACCAAGGCGGTCACCCTCTCCATCATATCCATGGTCACTCCGACAGCGGCGCCGCAGAGAAGTCTGCCGTTTTTGTCCGTTGCCGAATTGGGAAACTTGATCTTCTTCTCGATGTCCTTGATGGTGATCAATCCTTTTAAGGTGTTGTTTTTATCAATGATCGGAAGTTTTTCTATCTTGTGTTTTCTCAAAATCTCCTGCGCTTCATCCAGCTTGACGCCCTCCTGAGCCGTGATCAAGTTTTCGGATGTCATCGCCTCTTCTATTTTTTTGCTGAAATCTTGTTCGAAACGAATGTCTCTGTTTGTGAGGATCCCGATCAGCTTCTTGTTTTCATCTACGATCGGAACTCCGGAAATGCGATAGCGAGCCATCAGATCGTCCGCTTCCCTAAGCGTCTTATCTTTGGTCAGGTAGAACGGATCTATGATGACACCGTGTTCGGAACGCTTTACCTTGTCAACTTCAAGTGCCTGCTCTTCAATGGACATGTTCTTGTGAATGATCCCGATCCCGCCTTCTCGCGCTATGGCAATGGCCATCTCATGCTCGGTGACGGTATCCATCCCTGCACTCATGATCGGAATATTAAGCTTGATCTGTTTCGTCAGATAGGTTGAAGTGTCTACTTCCTTCGGTAATACATTTGATTCTTGCGGTACCAACAGTACGTCATCAAAGGTTAATGCTTCTTTCAAAATTCTCGCCATGATTTCCTCCTTAATGTTTTTTCCCTCTCAAAGACTGCAATCCTGCACTCTTCCCACCCGTTCACGCAAGCGAAAAACCTCCGTGCTCACGGAACAAAATAGATGTCCCCAAATTTATGGTTAAATTTTATTATACAACGTTTACTTTTCCCTGTAAAGAAGAGAGACTTGGTTTTTCATCTGCCTGAATGGAAAAGTTATATTCCCTCCAAGGATCAAAACAGATCCTCTCTTACAGCCTTTCTGTTTTAAACAGAAGTATGGATATATCCATTTTTGACCACGAAACATTGTTTTATCTTCAATGCTTCACGGATCGTTGATATTCACAGTTCTCATACTATTCTCCAATAGAAGTATGGATATATCTATTTTTTGACTATGAAAAATTGTCCTATCTTCTTATTGCTCACAGATCGTTTATATCCACAATTTAAAAGAATAATAGTATCAAATATACCAAATGATCTTCCCCTTGTTTGACAAAATACGGAAGTCCTTTGAAGCCAACGCTTTCAAACTGTGTTTGTCCAAGAAAAACTTGGTTTCTTCCGCTTTTTCGAATTATACGGTATTGTCCCGAAAACAGGGCAAGATCTGACCGATACGAAAAACAAGGTTTTGAAAACGTTCGTTTTGCAAATTCGCCACACTCCGAAAGGCAAGAGGGATCTGTATCTTTGCACTCTTTTCCCTCAAAACATCCCCACAAAAAAAGAGGGAGTCCTCCCCCTATTTTTTGCCCATGTAGTATAGAGAGCCTCCCAGCAGAAAGCCTCCTCCTATGATATTTCCTATAGTTACCGGTATAAGATTGTGTACCATCATCGCCATCGACACCGTTTGACTGTGATCCAACAGCCACGTAAGCGAAAACAAGGTCATATTCGCGACGCTGTGCTCAAAACCACAGACGATAAAGGTATAGATGCACCAAAAGATCATAATCAGTTTTCCCGACTCGCTCTTGAGTTTGATGGCGATCAGCACCGCCAGACAAACGAGAACATTGCACAAGATCCCCTTCATAAGCAGTTCGAAGAAAGAAGGCGCCGTCTTGAGTTCGGCGAGCTTTACGATGTAATCTCCGACCAGACCTCCCCCTACTCCCGTATTGGCATAGAGGAGGGCGAGTACCACCGCACCCAAAAAATTGCCCGCATAGTTAAACAGCCACAGAGCGCCGACACGCCCCCATCCAAGCCTGCTCTGCAACCCCGCCACCGCCATCAGCAGATTGTTTCCGGTAAAGAGATCGACCCCCATCATCAGAACGACGCTGAGGGCCATGCTGAAAGAGATCCCCATCATCACCTTGGTCATTGCATATTCGTACTTTTCTCCATAGGCCCCTACGACCGAGATCAGGATCATTCCCAAACCGATCGCAGCTCCCGCCCACATGGAAGAGACCAGATAGCCTCCCCGATGTCGTTCAAAAAAAGCATACTTCTTCTCGGCAACCGCCGTTACTTCTTCCAAAAGCTCTGCAAACATTCTTCCTCCTCCTTTGTTTCGATCTCCAAGTTTCGACCAATAATATAGCATACCCTATAAGATCACCTACAGACGACCGTTACAGACAGGTAGGTCTCGAAGAGCCGATCAAAATCCTTCAAACTGAACGGGTCGGAAAGAAAGCGACTTGCTGCCACAAGCACTGCCACATACAACACGTAGGTCAATGCCACAGTCCTCCACTTGGATTCTTCCGCCACCCGCATGGTTTTATTCGCCTCTAGTTTTCGGAGCATAGATCACTAGAGCTACCCTCAGGTCGTAAACTATACTATCCGTCGCGTTTTATTCGCCTCTAGTTTTCGGAGCATAGATCACCCCTCCTTTTTCAGAGAACTATCTTCACAGAAAAAATCATCTATTTAAGAGCTATTTTCATTATACAGCAAAATACTTTATAATTCAAAATCAAATCCCTTCATAAATGTATCGCACCACCTATTCCTATCCTGAAACGGAGGAGGACAAACGAAATAGTCCGACTGTCTTTTCTTAGTTTACTAGTGTAGTGGCACGTTGAAATTCAGAGCAATTCAGATTTTGATGTTAAGGAAAGACCTCACAATTGGCAAAATAAAAAAAGAATAGGGATAACAGGGTAAAAAATTGATATTTATTCCTCGTTATCTCCATGTTTCTCTT
>JAUMWQ010000119.1 GCA_030529565.1 Filifactor alocis
CACGCCGAGGATCATACGTCCCGCATTCAATATCGTGTTGTAGGTTCCGTGAACGATGCCTTGAGGTCCGATATACATCCATCCTCCCGCAGTCATCTGTCCGTAGTTGGCAACTCCCATCTCCTGAGCGATCTCCCAATCTTTGAGATTGTCAAACATTCCTATCATGAGGGCATTCGTGATGATGACTCTCGGAGCGGACGGCTTGGATTTGAACAGTCCCAGAGGATGGCCTGACTCGATAACCAAGGTCTGATGGTTGGTCATCACCTCGAGGTACTTCATGATGAGTCTGTACTGCATCCAGTTTTGGCACACACTTCCCGTCTCTCCGTAAGTAACGAGCTCATAAGGATAGAGGGCTACCTCATGATCGAGGTTGTTGTCGATCATCACTTGGAAGGCCTTGCCTTCAATACAGTTTCCCTTATACTCGTCGATGGGTTTTCCGTAAAGTCTTCCCTCCGGACGGAAACGATAACCGTAGATCCTTCCCCTTGTGGTAAGCTCCTCCAAAAACTCAGGAATCAACTGCTCGTGGAACTGCTCCGGAATGTATCTCAAAGCGTTTTTGAGAGCTACTTCCGTCTGACTTTGAGAAAGTTGAAACCCTCTGTCGGGCGCACGTCTTATTCCTTCTTCAAACTTCGGCATCTCGGGTAATACATCATCCAGTTTTATTGTCATCGCCTTTGCAATCTCTGCGTTGTTCATGATCATCCTCCTTCAAAATGTTCTTATCGTGTAAGAAGATACCGCATCATTCGCAAAACCGTACAGACCTGCTTTTATATACAAGAAAGTACTGATCTCAAAGACTTTCTATCCTCTGCAAAACAACGGAGAAACCAAAGTGCTTCTTTGCGCGGCATATTCTTAAGAAAAATATCTTTTTTCTTTTATCCCTATTATCAGTATACTCTCTGCCTCGTCTCCAAATCGTCAACATACGAAATATTTTTTGACGTTTTTCGTCCCTCATTCTCCAAGAACAAATTTGACGATTCCGTTTTTCTACAGTCCGTCCTCTTCTCGTTCGGACAATATCCCTTCGAGGAAGAGGTTGAAATTGGTATATCTTTTAAGTGAGTTGTTCTCCTGCATGATAAAGTCCCAACTGTCGTAGTAGTCCATCTTGACAGAGAACTCACTCTCACAGATAAAATCTACAAAGGCCTGCTCGTCGTCGGCATACTTGTCCTGAAACCGATGTGCATACTCCATCTTGCTTCTATCTCGCACGGCGATCTCATTGTGCAGGACGTGCTCGAGGTTGCACGAAAAATAAAACATCCGATAAGGAACGTTCCCGTACACGTTCTTGGTAGACAGGAGGATGTTGACCGATGCCTGTTTCTTTTGATTTCGTGTCCACACCCTCTCCTTGCTCTGGTTGTATATCATCTCCTGCGTATAATGAAACTCTTTGTAGCGTTCGTCTTCCATGATGTAGTCCTCGGACACGAAGGCTCCGTCCGTATCGATCAGGTGGACGATCTCCTTGTAGTCCTTTTTCAAAAACTTTCTTCTTCCCCCCGAATTGATGATGTCGGTGAGTTTTCGTCTGATATTATTGCCCTTGACACCCGCATTGGCGGTGATATCTCCCTGGACGACCTCGAAGACAACGCTGTTGTCCTTCTCCAAAAGAGTGTGTAAGCTCAGTTCCAAACTCTCCCTATCCGTGATTCCTTCTACAATAAACAAGATTACTTTTTTTCTCATAGTTCTTTTTCACCGGCCTTACGGAATGCCCTGCTGATCTTGGCACTGTTGGTCGTGAGGTAGATCTCCTCGCTCTGCCCTCCCAGAAGGATGTCTCTATAGTAGGTATCACGCAGGTTGTTGTTGGGTCTTCCGTTCTTGAGTTTGATATAACGGTTGTTGGGATTGACTGTTGTAAAGATCAGATTGTTCTTGTCAAGGATCTCCAGCGGTCTCAGATTGTGGGAGGTAAAGATCAACTGTCCCTTGGACTTCTCCTCCACGATCTGAAGGATCTCCCCGAGGAGGTATTCAAAGATCCCGGCATCCAACTCGTCGATCAGCACCGTGATCGTTTCACTGTTGTAAAGCGCAATGAGCATATGAAGGACGGCAACGATCTTCTTGATTCCGTCAGACTCATAGCGTATCGGGATCTTGACTTCGCCCCTGCACGACATCAGTTCGAACATCACCATCTCCTTACCCGTCTCCGACATCTTGCGTCCCAGTTCGACGATCTCAATGGACAGCCCCGGAATGATCTCCTTGAGAACCTTGTTGGAGGCCTCCAGGATTCCATGGGTCTGCTTCATCGCACTTACTTCAAGCTCCGACGGTTTGTTGAGTGCGATGGGGATCTGACCGAAGACCGAAGTCTTGCCATCTTTATACTGTTTGAAGGCGATCGGCAACATCACGTTCGCATCGCTCAAAGCGATCTTCTTGTTGTCGATGATGAACAGACAGGTCTTTGCAAAAAAACGAAGCCTTCTCAAAATACAAAATTCCTCAGGAACCATCTCCCTCTTCTCATCCAACAGAGCTATAAGCTCATTGGAGAAGATAAAACTCCGATTTCTCTCATGCGACATTTTTTTGCCCACCAGCAGATCCACCTTGCTCTTATAGAGACGAGCCACCTCGGAGTGTCGATATTTGGGAGACAGATCGTTCTTGTCATAGCGACTGTTCACAAGGTTGAACTCTCGCCCCTTCCCTCCTTCTCCCTTGCTGATACATCGATACTTCACCGATTCCTCCTCAATAAAGGCGGAGGTTTCATCCTTGGCGATGATACACACATACCGGACGAGATAGCCCCCATCGTGTTCCTTCTCCCCGAGATACATCTCGACCTCGATCAAAGCCCTACTCTTGCCTGACTCGATGTATTCTCCGACATCCTCGGGCAGACTCTCCCCCTCAAAGAGGGACTTGACCAAGCTGATCGCACTGATGACGGAGGTCTTGCCCGAACCGTTCTGTCCGTAGATCCCCGTGATGCTCCCCTTTCCTTCTTCCGACTCCTTCAGATCCGATATATCCATAACTCCGTAGGATACATTCTTGTAGTTTTCCAATCGGATCCTTGTTATTTTGATAATATCCTGTTCAAAATATTCCACAACCATCACCCCTCCTGCACACCAACGACCTGTCCGCTTCCAAGCTGAAAAATCTCTCGCAGACATGCCCCATACTATTATCCATTTAAATTATTGATATCCGGGATCTGCACCTCATATAGCGTCGAACCGAATCTTTGTGTTCTGTCAAGGGGATCCTTCCCCGTTTCAATCGGAGAACAGTACCGATTCCTTATGTTCCTATCTTTTATTATACCAAACAAACTGCGGTTTTTCTATGTACGTCGTTCCCCTTCTAAAAAAACAGAACGATCCGACACAGAGATGTCCGCCTTCCCTCCACTTTGGACTACTCTTGACGTTTTATAGATGTTTAAAAAGGATAATTAGGGTATAATGGTAGAAGAATTATGAATTTTTTATGAAACTATTATAATATATTGGAGGAAAAACTATGGCAGCAGATAAGGTGTTGGTTCACTTAAACCAAATTTTTTGCCCCAATGATACGGGCTCTCCCCTCAGAGGGAAACAAATGGATGAGGCGGTCATTTTGAAAGACGGCTATATTGCCATCAAAGACGGTAACGTCCTTGCCGTCGGAGAAGGAGAAGTTCCAAGCGAACTGATCTCTTCTTCCACGGAGGTCATCGATCTTACAGGCTGTGTTGCAACCCCGGGACTGATAGACTCTCACACCCACCTCGTACACGGAGGAAGCAGGGAAAACGAGTTCTCCATGAAACTCAACGGAGTTCCCTACATCGAGATCCTAAAGGCAGGCGGAGGTATCTTGAGCAGTGTGACTTCGACAAGAAACGCGAGCTTTGATGAGCTTGTCGAAAAATCGAAAAAACATATGGATACCATGCTGATCCACGGCGTTACGACCGTAGAAGGAAAAAGCGGTTACGGTCTTGAATGGGAGACCGAGAAAAAGCAGATGCTCGTTGCAAAAAAACTCAATGAGGTCCATCCCATGGATGTAGTATCGACCTTTATGGGAGCCCATGCCGTACCGACACAGTACAAAGAAGATCCCAAGGCCTTCATCAATATCCTGATCAACGAGATGATACCGAAGGTCGCAGAGGAGAACCTCGCCGACTTCTGCGATATCTTCTGTGAAGAAGGGGTGTTCAGCGTGGAAGAATCTCGCAAGATACTGACTGCAGCGAGAGAGCACGGTCTGAAACTGAAGATGCACGCGGACGAGATCGAGTCGATCGGAGGAGCGGAGCTCGCCGGAGAACTTGCAACACACAGCGCCGAGCACCTGATGGCGGCTTCCGATGAAGGGATCCGCGCCATGGCGGAGGCAGGAGTCATCGCCAACCTTCTTCCGGGAACGACCTTCTCCCTGATGAAGACTTCCTATGCACCCGCCCGAAAAATGATGGACAACAACTTAGCCCTCGCCCTTTCCTCGGACTTCAACCCCGGAAGCTGTCCGACCGAAAACCTTCAACTCATCATGCAGTTGGGCTGTCTTGCCATGAGGATGACACCGGTAGAAGTGTTCAACGCCGTAACGATAAACGCGGCACACTGCTTGGATGTCGCTGACAGGATCGGAAGTCTCAAGGAAGGAAAACAAGCCGATATCACCGTCTTCGAAGCTCCCAACCTCGACTACCTGCTCTACCACTTCGGAGTCAATCAGGTAAAACAGGTCTACAAAAAAGGAGAGCTTGTCATGGAAGATCGAAGGGTTCTATACTAAAAAAAACAGGGCGATAAAGAAGACTGACCGGACGAGGCAGGGTTTGAAGAAACATATAGGAAAATCCTCTCCTGGACAAACTTCTGTAAATACCGCATAGTTCAAAAAACAGGCGTAATCCCATTCTCCGTTTGAAATGACGGGTATACGGAATGTATGATCACCGAAAAACGATCCGGGGGACGATAGTTCAGAGCGTTCAAGCATTCGATTTTAACCGATAATAGCATTATGATCGCAGGATCGATATGACAGGTCTTCCGTTAAATAACAGTGCAAATTTTCCTGATATGATAAGAAAAGGCCCCGCAAAATACAACCGATCGAATTTTGCAGGGCCTCTTTTTTGCATAGGATCCACGTACCCCTTTGGAAAACTCCTTTCCATACAACTCACATCGTCAGCACTTTTATCGTTCCTTCATATAGGCATCTCCCATAACTTTCGGTACCGACCCTACCGTCATCTCCGCTCTATCCTGTATTTTTGAACAAAGCGCTCATTTGCCTTCAACATCGTTTTATAGTACCGATCATATGAAGGTGAAAACTCCCTGATCAAAGGCAAAGCTGTTTCAAAATAATTTGTCTGCGTCATATAGGCCTCAAGTTTCTTCTTTATCGAATACCAAAGAGATCCCCTGTACTCGTCACTCTCTCGAAATTCAAGGTAGGTTCTGATCTCTTCGTCATGTTGCTCGCACCAATCTTCGATCTCTTCTAAATCGCCGATCCTTTCTTCGACGGAAAACGTCATATTCTCGACTTCCATACCCTCTGCTCCCTTTTCGAGAAAATCGACCTCCTCTTCGGATAGGCAAAGCGGAGGCAGACTGTCCATAAACTTCACATACTTGTCAAAAGCCACCTTCCTCTTCTCGTCAAGTTTGTCGGACAAAAACGGTTTGTAGTTGAAAAAGAACAACTGCCCGAAATATCCCGGAAAGACCCTTGTCAATTTTTGATAGACGGTTTCTTCCTGTTCGATATTCTTCAACCTATCTTCGATCATATCGACTTCTTCCCCTCTCAAAAGAGCGCTCAGAGCCTCCTCCTTCTTCCTTTCGATCTCGTTCTTTATCCGCTTTTCGCGTACGATGGAACCCAATACCGACTTCGTATCCGAACGGAGGATAGCTCTGATCTCCTCTACCGAAAGTCCCAGCCTTCTGTAGAGCCCGATACTCTTAAGCCTGGCAATATCCTCCCTGCTGTATTGCCTGTATCCGTTTTCATCCCTCTTCGTGCAAAAAAGTCCCTTCTCTTCATAATACTCCAATGCCTTACGCGTCAGCCCGGTCAACATTTCCACTTCATTTCTAAGCATTTTCGCCACCTCCTTAATACAAGGATAAGCCTGTTCCCTGAGTGCAGGTCAAGTGTCATTTGTGTTTTATGATAACACACTCTCCCAACCTCTTCCACTCGTTCTTCTCAATAAAGTTTGGCAAAGATATTGAACAAAACTCAAAAAATAGATATATTGTAAGGTGGTATATCGATAAATCGGAAGTTGTAGATGTAATACTATTCTCCGTTTGAAATGACGGGTATATAAATTTGTCATTGCCGAAAAACAACTTGGATAATGGGCTGCTTCAAAACATGAAGATTCCGACTCAAATAGATTATTTAAGGAAGAATCTTTCAAAATTTACCTTTTGAATCCATATTTGGAAAAGATGGCTGAAGAAAAATATTAAGAGGAACATAACAAAAAGAGAAATGAGGATTTCGTAAAATGCTACTTAATCACATAATAGAAACCCCCAGACTTATGATACGAT
>JAUMWQ010000120.1 GCA_030529565.1 Filifactor alocis
ATCTATGACCCATAGAAGATAAAACGAATTTTTGTAGTCGCAGAATAAATATATCCATCCTTCTATTGGAGAATAGTATAAAAACTTAGGAAAACACCGCCTAATTCAAAAGATCGGCGTAAAATCCATTTTGAAGGATAAAATTTTTGAACATCCTGATAGGACAAACGTTCGCATTTTATAAACGAAAAGGAAGAACGGAAGTTTGCCTTTGTGCGGTATCGACCCAAGATAGGGTAGTATAACGACATATGGATACTCAGCCTTATTTTGCGTCTTTATTTATAACGAAGAAAGGCTACACGGTTGAGATCGATATGAATGTATCAATATATCGACAAAGGAGGAATACATGAATATTGTATTTGGCAGTACGGTTTTTCTGTTTATCTTATTCTTCATCATAGTGACTTCGATCACGATGGGGATCTCCATCTTTGTTGTGGTCAAAAATATGCAGGAGATCAAGCGCAATAAAAATTCACCGGTGGAAAGAGAGGCTGTCATCGTCGTAACCAAGAGGCAGGGAGTTCGCGGGGGAGGAAACAGCCCTGCCTACACCTCCTACTATGTGACCTTCGAAGACGGAGAAGGCAGGAGGACCGAGTTTAGAGTACCTGCCAAAGAATACGGATACTTGGCGGAGGGAGATATCGGACTTTTGGAATATCAGGGAACAAGGTATCTGAGTTTTGAAAGGGAAGACCGGATCTCCGGACAAAACGAAGAATGATGGGAAGTATAGTTTTCTTACGGTTTATATAATGTAACATATTCACCCTAACGATACACTTCTGTTTGACAACGGCCTTTTCTTTCGATATAATCAAGGTATATTCGGGAGCTTGGATGCAGGCTGAGAGGAAACAGAGGTTTCGACCGTACCTGATTTGGATAATGCCAACGTAGGGAATCTATCGGATCATTGCGCCCGTTTTTAGGGCGCTTTTTTTCGTTGACGAAGCAGGAGGATCGATCATACATCGGTGCCTTCCTGTGATCCTATCTTATGTTTAGGCAATGCCGCACAAATGTAAAATCTTGCTTTTTCTATGAATTTGTAAGAAATGAAGTTTTGTCAAATCAACACTTTCAAGAAATTCAATACCCATATACAGCGGTTTTATACTATTATTCTTTTGAGTTATGGACATAAACAATCCGTGGACCCATAGAAGATAAAACAGTTTTTCGTGGTTGAAAAACAGATGTGTCCATACTTCTACCGGAGAATAGTATTACAATGATTTTTTGAATTGTGCGGTGTTTGCTTTATACTATTTTCCGTTTGAAATGCCGGGTATACAGAGGATATAATTGCCGAAAAACAATTTGGGGGGCTATGGAAGTATCTCGCAAAGGGATACTGTGGTTTTTCTCTTGTTTTAGAGATTACAGAAAGCCTTTGAAACAGAGATGTTCAAGAACTTTGTTTTTCGAATGAAAACGATGCCGTACTATTATTCCTTTGAGTTGCGGACACAAACGATCTGCGAGCCATAGAAGACAAAACGATTTTTCGTTGTAGAAAAACGGATATGTCCACACTTCTGTCGGAGAATAGCTATCGTCTTTGATGATCATTGCGGTATTCTCTTGTATACCTCAAAGAAGTCAACCGGTCGATTTCAGCATATAGTGTTCTCCGATCGAAGAGTGTAGATCTTTTCCTTCTTATTTCTCTCTACATACTGCAAATTTTATCCTCCCGAGGAGAGGAAGAACTTATGTCCAATACAAAAAAACTTTCGGTTGCGAGCCTTCTCGTAGCTGTGGGAGTGGTGCTTTCGGGGTTTTACATCCCTGTCGGGGTCGCAAAGGTGTTTCCCGTGCAACATATGGTCAACCTCGTTGCGGCAGTGATGCTCGGCCCGCTCTACGCGGTGCTGACCGCCTTTGTAACCTCGGTGATCCGCGTATCCACGGGCACGGGATCCCTTCTTTCGTTTCCGGGAAGTATGGTAGGAGCCTGTCTTGCGGGCCTTCTGTACCGAAGGTATCGCTGTTTGGGAGCGGCCTTTGTCGGGGAGTTGGTCGGTACGGGACTTCTGGGCGCGATCATCGCCTATCCCGTTGCGGCCCTGCTCCTGTCAAAGGAGGTCGCACTGTTCAGTTTCGTTATCCCCTTCTCCATGAGCTCGGCGGCGGGAGCCTTGATAGGGCTTGCAGGTATCGTTTCGCTGGAGAAGACGGGGATGGTTTACACAAAAATCGAGGGAGGATTGTAGGATGAGTTATAAGACACAGATGGAAGCGGCAAAAAAGGGGATCGTAACCGAGCAGATGAAGACGGTGGCACAAAAGGAAAACATCGATGTACAGCTCTTGATGAGCTATGTTGCACAGGGAAAGGTCGCAATTCCCGCAAACGTCAATCACAAGGCATTGAGCGCCGAAGGGGTGGGCAAGGGTCTCAAGACCAAGATCAATGTAAATCTCGGGGTTTCGGGGGACTGTCCCGATTATACCGAGGAGTTCGAGAAGGTCAAGTTAGCCATAGAGCTCGGCGCGGAGTCGATCATGGACCTGTCCAATTACGGAAAGACGAACAAGTTTCGAGGAGAACTCATCGACTTTTCTCCTGCGATGATAGGGACGGTTCCGCTGTATGATGCTGTCGGATATTTGGAAAAAGAATTGGAAGATATCACGGCGGAGGACTTTCTTGAGGTCGTGGAACACCACGCCAAGCAAGGGGTGGACTTTATGACGATCCATGCGGGGATCAACCGGAGGGCGGTAGAAGCCTTCAAGTCGTCCGAGCGAATTACCAACATCGTATCGAGGGGAGGCTCCCTCCTCTTTGCATGGATGGAGATGACGGGTAACGAAAATCCCTTCTATGAGCACTATGACAAGCTTTTGGACATCCTCTACCGCTACGACGTGACCATATCCCTGGGCGATGCGCTCCGTCCCGGAAGTACGCACGACAGCACCGACGCGGCTCAGGTGTCGGAGCTGATAGAGCTTGGGATCTTGACCAAGAGAGCGTGGGAGAAAAATGTTCAGGTCATGATAGAAGGTCCGGGTCATATGGCTCTCAATGAGATCAAGGCGAACGTCATCCTCCAGAAACGTCTCTGCCATGAGGCGCCCTTCTATGTGTTGGGGCCTCTTGTGACCGATATCGCACCGGGCTACGACCATATCACCTCTGCGATCGGAGGAGCGGTCGCTGCAAGTGCGGGAGCGGATTTTCTCTGCTATGTTACACCGGCGGAGCACCTGAGGCTTCCCGATCTTCAGGATGTACGCGACGGTATCATAGCTTGCAGGATAGCGGCACATGCGGGCGACATCGCCAAGGGATTGGAAGGAGCGCGGGACATCGATGACAAGATGAGCGATGCGCGAAGACGGATCGACTGGGAGGAAATGTTTTCCTACGCACTCGATCCCAAGAAGGCGCGAGAGTACTTTGAGTCCAAGCCTCCAAGTGAGAGGGACAGTTGCACCATGTGCGGAAAAATGTGCGCCATGAGGACGACGAACCGCATTCTAAGCGGAGAAAAAATCAAACTTGCGGATTAGGAGGACGGATATGCGAGAACTTTTGGAGCAGGTCGAGCGACAACGCCCCTGTGTTCATTACATGACCAATCCCGTCACGGCAAACGATGTTGCAAATGCGGTGCTCTCTGTTGGAGGAGTGCCCGTGATGGCGGACTATATCGAAGAGGTCGAAGATATCACAGTGAGATCCTCCGCCCTGGTCCTCAATATGGGGATGCTCAGTGCGGAAAAACTCATCAGCATGATGGTGGCGGGTAAGGCGGCGAACAGGAACGGCATCCCCGTCATCCTCGATCCCGTCGGCTGTATGGCCTCGAAGTTCCGAAGAGATTCCGTTGCCAAACTGCTTCGCGAAGTCCGCTTTGCCGTAATCAAGGGGAATTGCTCGGAGATGCTCGGGATCTGCGGGAAGAAGACGAAGAGCAAGGGAGTGGATGCCTTTGAAGGTGCGGACACGGGCCGGGAAGAACGGAGGGTGCTCGCGGAAAAAATATCGAAGAAGTACGGTTGCATCGCAGTGATCACCGGGGAGGAGGACATCGTCGCAAAAGAAGAGAGTATCTACCTTCTCAGGAATGGGGATGAAAGGATGACGAGGATCACGGGTGTCGGCTGTATGCTGTCGGGCCTGATCGGGGCCTGCGTCGGAGCAAATCCCGGGAAGGAGATGGAAGCAACGCTTCTTGCCTGTGTGATGATGGGGATAGCGGGACAGCTTGCCCGTAGGAGTACTGAAGAGACAGGTGGAGGCATCGGAAGTATGAGGATCGCCATGATGGATGCCCTGAGTACGATGGGAGGAGAAACGGTGGAGAAACATATAAGACTGAAGGAGATGAGTACTCTATGCCGAAAGTTGTTCTTTTACGGGATCACACCGGAATATACGGAAACTCGGGAGTACTTTGCCAAGCTCGAGCAGGCGATGCAAGGAGGCATCACCCTCCTGCAACTGAGGGAGAAGAAGTTGAAGGGAGCTGAGCTGGAACGGCTCGCCGTTCGAGTCAAGAGCCTCTGCGATCGTTACGGCATACCTCTGATCATCAATGACGATCCCTATATGGCAAGGACTGTGGGAGCCGACGGGGTTCATCTCGGCCGTGAGGATATGAAGATCGAAGAGGCGAGGAGGCTGCTCGGCGACAAGATCATAGGTCTTTCCGCCCACAACCTTGAAGAGGCCCTGGAAGCTCGTGAGGCCGGGGCGGACTATATCGGAGTAGGGGCGGTCTTTGCCACCTCCTCCAAGTCCGGCACTCATGCCCTGTCGATGGAAGAACTTGTGAAGATCACGGAGGGAGTCGATCTTCCCGTTGTGGCAATCGGAGGGATCAATGGCGACAACCTTCCTCTGCTGGAGGGCAAAAACCTTGACGGGGTCGCAGTGATCTCGGCGATCTTCTCTTCCCCCGATGTTAAAAAATGCACCCGGGAATTAAAGGAGAAGATACGGCTTTGATACCGGAACTTGAAAAAGGGCGATACTAAACAATTGAAAAAGTGTCATAAAATAAAAGGGGATCCGACTGATACTATTGTTCATGGCTTGATCTCCCTTTATTTGGTGTTTTTCCTGTAATTTAATGACAGTAAATAGGGAGCTTTCATGTTGCGTTATTTCTAGGGAGATACCGCATAAGTCGAAAAATCAGCATAAAACCAATTTTATACGAAGGATGAAATTCTCAAAAACATTGATATGACAGACCTTCGTGTTTTATAAAACCGGAGAAAAATCAGAAACTTGCCTTTGTGCGGTGTTCCTCTTATACTGTTATCTGTTAGCATTGACAGGTTGAATGATTTGGAGCATGGGATCATCCAAATGGTTTTTCGGTGATGATGGAATACCCGGTATTTCAAACGGAGAATAGCAGGGCGTATCTGCAAACTCGTCAATAATATAAAAATATCTTAATAGGAGTTCAGTAGAAGCTAATGATACAATTTAAGATGATTATCCTGATAGGTACAAAACCTTTTAAATCTCGTGATTTTATTGGATAAGATTCAAATTTGTAAGATTGGGACATTTTTATGTCCGGTTGTTTTTTCATTGATAGGATAGAACTGTTTTTAGTTTTCAGATACGCTCTATAATAACGGGATCGGAAAGCGATGTTTACTCAAAGCAGGAAATAAAAATGGGATCGTTCAAATAAATGACAGTGGAGAAAAAACAAAGGAGGAAGGTATGAAGACGGTGCTTACCATCGCAGGATCGGACAGTTCAGGCGGAGCGGGCATTCAGGCGGATATCAAGACCATGACGGTACACGGAGTCTATGCGATGAGCGTGATCACGGCGATCACGGCCCAGAACACGATGGGAGTGATCCGCATGGAACCTGTTTCCGTCAAGATGGTCGCCGACCAGCTCGATGCCGTATTCCAAGACATCATCCCCGATGCGGTCAAGATAGGGATGCTAGGAACTTCTGAGATCATACATACTGTCGCTCACAAGTTGAGGGAGTGCGGGGCGGGGCATATCGTCCTCGATCCCGTTGCATTTTCGACCTCGGGCTCTCCCCTTATTGAGGAGGAGGCGGTCGAGACCTTGGTTCGTGAACTTCTTCCCCTTGCGGAACTGATCACTCCGAACCTGTCGGAAACCGAGCTGTTGTCGGGAGAGAAGATCACAGGCCTTGAAGATATGAAGAAGGCGGGCAAAAGGATGTTGGAACGGACGGGAGTGTCCGTTCTGATAAAAGGGGGACATCTCGAGGAAGAACCGACGGACGTTCTTGTATCGGAAGAAGGGATTGTACTTTTTGAAGGGAGAAGGTTCAACAACCCCGATACCCACGGAACGGGTTGTACCCTTTCAAGCAGCATCGCATCGAACCTTGCCCTCGGCATGGATATGAAGACGGCGATCGGAGAGGCCAAGGCTTACGTTGCGGGAGCAATATCTGCCGAACTTCATCTCGGAAGAGGAAGAGGACCGCTGAATCATATGTATCGCAGCTTTTGTACCAAAAGGTTCAAATAGGGGAATCGGTCT
>JAUMWQ010000121.1 GCA_030529565.1 Filifactor alocis
ATTATAAAAGGATTCAGATCTTATTGTACAGAAATTAAGTTGCCCGACTCTCTGCAAGAGATCGAAGAATCGGCATTTGAGATGGCCGTCAAATTGGCGACAGTCGACTTCGGAAAAGGGATAAAAAAGATCGGGAGAAGAGCGTTTGCAAAAAATAGTTATGACACTTTCGAGGCATTAAAAAGCATCGATCTTCCGGCGAGCATCGAAGAGATCGGAGAAGGTGCCTTTGAGCACAACAAGGGCCTGAAGAAGGTCATTATTCGAAAAGAAAAGTCAAATTTGACGATTGGAGCGAATGCGTTTAAGGGAACGGGGATAAATCAGGATACGGATGAGGGAATAGAATATCTTCCGGAAGATCTGTCTTCGATCATCGAAGCGGCCTTTGAATTCGATGAAGGGACGGGAACGATCACGGCTTACGATCAGAATCAGAACCCCGAACCTTTGCGACTGGTCATACCTAACACGATCAAGGGAAAAACGGTAAAGAAGATCGGTCCTCGCGCGTTTAACGCCAAAGGCTTGGAGTCGGTCTATATTCCAAACACGGTGGAGGAACTGGGCGAGGAAGCGTTCTCTTCCAATAAACTGACTGGAGTTTTGTTTGAGGATGGTTCCAACTTGAAAAGGATGGAAAAGGGGGTCTTTCGTTCCAATGAGCTTCTGGAATCCATTGAGTTGCCGGATTCTTTGGAAGAGATTCCGGAGATGGCATTTGGGGAGTGCAAAAAACTATCCTCCGTCAAATTCCCTTCAAATTTAAAGAAGATAGGAAGAGAGGCCTTTACAAGTACCGACATTACGGAGTTGAAATTGCCGGACAAGTTGGAAGAACTTGGGGAAGCAAGTTTCTCTCAAAATAATATGCAGGGAAATAAGATAAAGAAGCTAACACTTAATCAGGCTCTGAAGAAGATAGGAGCTCATGCATTCGCTTCTTCGGCGATCGAAGAGATCAGCATCCCTTCCTCGGTGGAAGAGATAGGAGAGGATGCATTCGGAAGTCAGGTTTTGAAAAACGTCGTGATCGAAGAAGGAAGAAAAACGATAGGAAAAAGTATAACGCAGGGATTCAAATCTTACTGTACCGAGATCGAATTCCCCAGATCTTTGGAAGAGATCGAAGAATCGGCGTTTGAGAGGGCTTCCGACTTGGCGACAGTCGATTTCGGGAAAGGGATAAAGAAGATTGGAAGAAGAGCATTTGCACAAGAAGGTCAGGCTCCTTCCCAAGCATTAAAGAGCATCGAGCTTCCCGAGAGCATCGAAGAGATCGGAGAGAGTGCCTTTGAGAACAACAAGGGTTTGGAGAAGGTCATTATTCGAAAAGAGAAATCACAGTTGACGATCGGAGCAAACGCATTTAAGGGAACTCGGATAAATCAAGAGACGGATGAAGGAATCGAATATCTTTCTAAAATTCTGCCTCCGGAAGACGCGGATGTAATTAAAGATCCGATGTTAAAGAGGGCGATCAATCAGTTTAGGAATACAAAGTACCATGAGAACAGATCCGAAGATCAGGCTGTAACCAGAGAAGAACTTAATGGAATGGAAGAGTTTAATACAGGAAGTTCTATTTCTCTAAGTGCTGAAGAGATAAAACAGATAAAGGATATTTCCGGATTCGAGCATCTGATAAATGCAAGAAGTTTGTATTTGGAGGGAACGAGTGTTACGGATCTGACTCCGATAAAAGATCTGGAACAACTGACGGAACTGTATATAACCGGAAGACGGGATAGTTATTTTACCCCTACCGCCTATGGAGACCATACAGTGTGGAGAGCTCCTATTTCCGATATTTCTGCGATTTCAGGACTTGTAAACTTGCGAAGACTTTGGGTTTCGGACACGGAAGTAACTCAAATTCCAAAATTGAAGAAGTTGAAAAATCTAAAGATACTTTATTTGATGAGAAACCGAATATCGGATATAACGCCACTTAAAGATATTGAGATAGAACAGTTTTTCCTTTCAGGAAACGGTATCGGAGACTGGTCGCCTCTGAAAGAAAATAAGACGCAGTTGGTAGTTTTTTCAAACAGCCATGTAGATCCTACAACGGGTGAAGTACTGGGGCAGGTAGTAAGTCTGCGTCCTCAGAGTACGGTCATACCCAACCCCTTTATCTCCATTCAAGGCAAGTATTACAAGATGAAGGAGAACGAGTATGCCGAGAACATTTCTTCGGGAAGCGGAGAGCCGGATCAGATCAAGATCTTAAAGGCTCCGGCGGTAGGAAATATCATCAAGATAAAGGTAAATTCGGATACCCTCTTGATCGATATCAGCGATATCAAGGATAAACTCTCGGATCCTCAGAAGAAGACCCGGGTCATCTTCAATGTTATGGCAATGCAGGAGGAAGTGCAGATCGAAAGATTGTACAACTCCAAGATACAGGTATGGAACAGTAACAAGGAAGAAATTTTAAATGACAATGCGGCTTCCTACATCTGGGATCTCGCCTCCGGAGACTATACCTACAAGGTATCTGCAGAAGGATACCATGAGGTGCAGGGAGGATTACGAGTAGGAGATATCGATATCGAAGAAAAAGTGGAGCTGAAATACAATACGGATAACGGTGAACACAAGTATCCTGTCATCAAATCTCTGAAACTGATAGAACGGGTGACAAACAGAGTCTTAGGAGAAGGGACCATCAAAGGCAACAATATTTCCATCGTCGTAGAGGACGAAGAAGACCGAAAACTGGCTTATAGCGGAAAGGCTATGATCTTAGCGGAGACGAGCGATGCCCTGAGCTATCGCTGCAAGACGGAAGCGAGCCCCTCAAGTCCTCTCATCACAGGAAGTCAAGGACCTGTAGAGTGGCTTCATAAAGGCTATGCCGGAAGAAGTATTCCGTTCAAAGAAGACAGTATCACCTTCTTAAAACTGTATGGGAAGGGAGGATTGGAACACTTCTACGGACTTGTGATCAAAGAAAAACCGGATCAACATATGGTGGCATTTGTGACCTTTGCGGACAAGGACGTCAGTCTTGGAAGCTTGAATATCCCTTCGGGGAACTTGTCGGCGAACAAGTATTGGCAGGTATATCGTTTTGTTCAGTTGGTCGATGACGGACAAAAAGCACAGGAGCCGATAAACTATATCAAAGAAAAATACGGAAAGGACGCTTACCTGCATCACAAGGGCGGGACCTTTGAAGCTTGGTATCAGAATGTGGACTGGCAGCAGGAGTTCGACTTCGAAACCCCGATCCATGAAGATACGGAGATCTATGCGAAGTTCTCAAACAGCAGCAACATCAACGAGTTTCCCGATCCTTTCACTGTATGGTTCCGAGGGACCGGTTTCGGCCACAACGGGGTAGGAAACTACGGCGTCATGGAGATGAAAGATGTTGTCGATGTACTCATCTTCAAGAACGGAGAATATAAAAAAGCCGAGGTTCCCAAAGATGTTGAGGTTGAACGTGCAGGAGAACCTCTGAAGTTCAAACTTGAGGTAAAGGACGATCGCTTCAAACTCGCTTACATCTATGCGAAATATGGAAGACAGATACTGCCTGTCACTCTTGAAGAAGACGGAAGCTTTACCTACATGCCGATACCGGCACAAAACAGTGACATCTTCTATGACAACGAAGTATTCTTCAACTTTATCCCGGTAGAGGATGCTCCCACGCACGATTTGAGCAAGCAACACTCCGTATCGGTGTACACCGGAGATCCTCACGTTGTTGCCAAGTACCTCTCAGATGAGCGACACTTCTTCATGGGAATGGAAGGAAACAAAGTTCGATTGGAAGTGGAAGCTTACAGTATTGAAAGCGCAAAAGCCCGAACAAGAAGCGGAAGGGAGATCTCCCTGGTACAGGATGGAGAAGATGAAGTATCGTCCAAGGGGATCATCACCCGTCGTTACAGCTTTGTTATGCCGGATGAAGATGTGGAAGTATCGATAGACGGAAGTCACTTTGCTCCATCCCTGCCGAGATGGGTGACCTTCCTGCTGAAGGACACACAAGGAAATCTTATTGAAGGAGAAGAGATCGAAAAATTGGAGATCACCTCCTCTCCTTACGGACCCTATGTGATAGAAGATATAACCAAGCCCTCCGAGATCATATCCAATGCATCGGGACGCGAATATAACTATATGCTGATCTTAAAAGACGGAGGACAGTATTTCGGAAGATTTGATCTTTCGGATAAAGATCTGGATCAGATCGAACTTGTGATCAACAGAGAAGACAAACAGTCCAAAAAGAAAGAGGACGTAGAACGACTTCTTGAGATAGCAAGACAGCTGTCCGCACAAACCGACAAATACACCAAGGCTTCTCTTGAGCACCTCGAGTCGGCAATGAAGATGGCAGAACATGATATGAATCTTCAGAATTTCAACAAGGCCTTCTTTACGCTAAGCAGTGCGATCGACGGTTTGGAGACACTGGTCGCGGAAGAGACTTACTCCGTAACGGTCGAGAACGCATCGGCAAATAAAGCGAGGGCGAAACAGGGAGAAAAGATTGAACTAAGTGCCCAAGCGGAAAAAGACGGCAAGATCTTTGATAAGTGGATATCGACGAGCGAAGGAGTAAACTTTGACTCCGCTTCGGATCCGAACACCTTCTTCTTTATGCCGAACAGAGACGTAGTCATCACCGCCCTGTACAAGAACAAACCGTCTACCGGAGGCGGCAGCGGCGGATCGAGCGGAGGCGGCGGATCGGCGGGAGGCTCCTCTTCTGCACCCAAACCTGTAGATCCTCCCAAACCGGTAGAAGAAACACAGCCTGCTCTTCCTGTACCGGAAGTAAGCCCTCAAGAAGGTCCAAGTGCTCTTTCCGCAGAGAACTTCGGAGATGTGAAAAATCACTGGGCAAAAGAAGCCATTGATTACGTGCTTCGAAAAGGATATTTCAAAGGGACATCGGAGAACACCTTCAGTCCGAATCAAAGCATCAATCGTGCGGACTTTGTCACGGTTCTGGGAAGAATGAGCGGAGCAGATGTCAACGCGAGCAAGAAACAGGAACTTAGAGATGTGAAACAAGGAATGTACTATACCTCCTACATCAACTGGGCAATGGAGAACAACATTGTTAGCGGAGTAGGAAACGGCTCCTTCGGAGCGGAGAAAAAAATCAGCCGACAGGAAGTGGCGGTGATTTTGACAAGATATTTGAAAAAGATGAATAAGACCTATCCGTTGGAGGCGACAAAAGTCTTTGCGGACGACGATCAAATCGCGCCGTGGGCAAAGGAAGGAGTTCTCTATATGGTACAACACGGTATTATGAAAGGAAGAGGAAATGACCGCTTTGCCCCCGAGGCGGAACTTACCAGGGCGGAAGTGGCACAGCTGTTGTACAAACTCGACTCTGAAAAGTAGAGGGTTTTGATAGGAAGAAAAGGGACATCAAAGGCGGAAGAGATCTATTTCCGCCTTTCTCCTTCTTTGCGATGATATGATACTATTTCCAATAGAAGTAGGGATATATCTATTTTTTGACTACGAAACATTGTTCTATCTTCTATTGCTCAGAGATCGTTTATAGCCATAACTCAAAAGAATAATAGTATGAGATCATGATCAAAGAGAACGGGAGAAGATCATCCGGAAAACCGGGGAAAGAGAGAAAGCAAATGAAAACAAAGGAAATACGACAAAAACTTCTTGCACTCGGACTGGCATTTTCGATGGTATTCGGATACGCGGGAGAGATATTTGCCGATAAAACGGATGCAAGTCTTATTACAGCTTCTGAAACTCAAGAAGTGTCGCGATCGGATAAGGAGAAGCGAAAGGATGCGGAAGGACAAACGGAGATTTCGCCAGAGGAAGAAGGGGGAGCGGTTTCCCTTGCTCCTCTTGAAGCATCGCAGGAGGAGTACGATTCTTATGACTTGCAGGAACTTCGTTTCTATCTTTTGAACGAGCAGGGAGGAGAAGAAGAGATCACGCCGGATAAGGAATTTCGAAGAGATACGTATGACTACCGACTCCGTCTTCCCAGAGAAACGAAAAAAATGATCGTCAAGACAAGGGCGGTTACAAAAGGAGCAAGGATCATTGTTCCAAGTTGGCCACAGAACGTTCAGACGGAGAAGGAGCCCGATCAAGACGGAAGAGTTGAGATGGTGTTTCCCTCATATGATGTGAATGAGGGCACGGGTCTTTCGTTTTGGATCAAGGTGGTACCCCAAAATCCTCCGAATGTGACCCAT
>JAUMWQ010000002.1:0-6440 GCA_030529565.1 Filifactor alocis
GCACCGGTACGACACGTCGTATTAGGGACAAGAAGCCGAATAACAATATATGAAAAGGACGCGGGCCCTACAGTTTTGCGTAGACCGCGTCCATTTCTTCTGCGAGTTTCTGTGCCAAGCCTATGGAGAAGACTCCGCCCTCCGTATCGATGACAAGGGTCGGGATGCCTGAGGCTTTGACTTCCTTTGCGGCCTCGAGAGCCAGTTGTATCGGAGGGCCCGGCAGATCGTCGTAGGTCGCTTTTCCGTCGGTCAAGAGGATGAGGAGAGGGCGAAGGTCCGCATCCTTCGTCTTTTCAACGCGAAAGACTTCCATCGCCTTTCTGAGGCCCGGGCCGAGGGGAGTTTTGCCGAAGGCGGGGATGTCCTGCAAGCACTTTGAGGCATAGTTTGCACTCTTGGTAAAGGGAAGGATGAGTTCACAGGTTTGGTCGTAGAACAGGAGGACACCGACCTTATCACGGGAGATATAGGCCTGGGAGAGCAGGGCGAGCACGGCTCCCTTCGCAAAGGACAGCCTCCGCTCGATCCCCTGAGATCGGCTGGTATCCAGCAGGAAGAGGATGCAGGAGTGCTGCCTGTTGTAATACCTCTTCAGACGGATATCCTCGTCTCGAATCAGGACGGGAGAATCTGGTTTTTTGCCTTTTTCCCTCTGAGCTCTGCGAAACTTCTGCCATGGAGCGGCATGGCGGAGGGTGGATGCAAAGTCGATCTTTCCAAGTCCCTCGGATAAGCTATATCCTCTGCTCTTTCCTCCTCCTTGAATAAATTCCGGGGATGAGGCGAGATCTCTACCTGTCTTTGATTCGAAACCGCCCTCTTTTTTGATCTCTTTGAGAAGGTCTATAAGATCTTTCTCCCTACCGCTTTGAATAACGGGAAGAAGGATCGATCGGGTACTCGTATCGTCTTTGGATCTTCCTCCCTATCCGCCCTCCGAGTTCTCGGCATCTCTGCCGTTTTGAGAGGAAGCCTCGTTGAGAAGGTCGCTCAGGATGGAGGGATCCATGGTCTTGTTGTCCAAGGGGGATTTTCTCATCCGATGGGGGAGGGTATAGAGGGCGGCTCGGCGAAGATCCTCCGTGGTGACCTCGATTCTTCCGTGGTAGGCCGCCAGAGTCTTTGCCGTCTTTATCATACTGATGTCGGAGCGATGGCCTTCGGTTTCGTATGCAAGTCCGATCTGTACTGCAAGAGAGAGGATCTCTCTGCTTATCTTAACTTGAGGAAGAAGCTCCACCGCCTGTTTGATACGCTTTCGAAGCGCGGTCGTCGATTTTGCAAACTTCTTACAGAAGGAGGCGGGATCTTCCTCGTAGGCCAAGCGGTGTTCTATGATCCGGATGCGAGTATCCAAATCGGTCTCGCCTTCCACATCGACGACCATCGGGAACCTGTCGAGGAGTTGGGGGCGAAGACTTCCTTCTTCGGGGTTCATTGTGCCGACGAGGATGAAGCGCGCCGGATGACTGTAAGAGATCCCGTCTCTTTCGACCGAGTTTACTCCGCAGGCTGCGGCATCGAGGAGGAGGTCGACGATGTGATCGTCCAGGAGGTTGATCTCGTCTACATAGAGGATGTTTTTGTCCGCCTGTGCAAGAATACCCTTTTCAAACTTCTTTTCGCCCGTCTTGATGGCATGCTCCACATCCAAGGTACCTGCGACTCGATCTTCGGTAGCGTTGATGGGAAGGTTGACGATCTTGAGCGAAGATATAGCGTCGGACAGGGCTCGGACCGCCGTCGATTTTGCCGTTCCTTTCTGTCCGCGGATCAGCACTCCTCCGAGGGAGGGGTCGATCACGTTGAGAAGGAGGGCTTCCTTCATGGCATCCTGTCCCAAGATGGCGGTGAAGGGATAGAGTTTTGTCTTTTTCATATCGTTCTCCTAGTGTTCCATACCGGTTTCCGTTTCCAAATATACTTCCTGTAGGGTAGTCCACTCTTCGTCCGTTGGCGTCCATAAACCTCGGTTCTTTGCCTCTGCCAGCCTGTTCAGAACCTGGATATAGGCCCAGCGATTGCTCTCCTGCATCCTTTTGCGTAGGTCTTCATCGGAGACGAACCTCCTTTGAAGGTCGGAAAATGTCCTTCCGTCTATGGAGTTCGTGGTCGAAGCAAAACCGATGACGTTCTCGAAACGTTTTGCGATCTCTTGGACTCCGTGGTATTGATGGCGCATCATTCCTTCGATCCACTGAGGATTGAGGAGTCGGAGGCGGATCCCCCTTTGGAGGGCGGCCTTTATATCGCGAACGGCTATGCCCCCACCTACGGTGTCGGCGACATACATATCCACCTGTTCTCCGCGGGAATTCTCTACCGCCTTGGAGAGACCTCCGTAAAACTCATAGTAGTGATCCAGGTCCGTCAGCTCGTACTCCACATTGTTTCGAACCTGGGAGAGGAGTTCGACTCCCTTGTAAGAAGAGAGGAGGATGTCCTTTGCAGGAAAAGCTCTTCGGGAAGAAGAGTAGAGGTAGGAAAGATCATCTGCAAAGAAGTCCCCCAGTTCCTCGCTGTCCTTCCAACTGCCCTCCTTGACTCTTCGGGTCAGGGAGGTGCCGTACTCTCCTTCCCTCGGACCGAAGATCCTGCTTCGGGCTAGTTCTCTTGCAAGTTCGGGGCTCAGACCGACCTCCAGCTTTTCACGGTAGAGACGCTCGGTGTTTTTTGCAAAGGAGCTGTTCTTCGGATCTTCTTTCAGCTCATCCAACTTGCGAAAGACTTCGTTCAGGTCCTCCAAAAGATTGGGGAACATATCCCGAAAGAATCCGCAGATATGGACGACGACGTCGATACGGGGGCGATCGAGTTCTTCGGGGGGAAGGAGCTCGAAACGGTTGTCAAACCGACTCGAACCTTCCTTGAGCCTTGCTCCGAGGTAGTAGAGGATCTGACCGAGGGTCTCTCCCTGTGTCTTCGATGTTTCAAGCCCCCAGAGGATGACCGCCGTCGTCTCCGGATAGGCTCCGTGTCTGTCAAAGTAGGATCGAAGGATGTTTTCTGCTATGGTCTTACCTCTCTCGAAGGCCGTCCTTGTAGGAACGTGCAAAGGATTGAACTGGACGAGGTTTCGTCCCGAGGGGAGAAGGGTGGGCTCCTTCAGGATATCGCCTGCGATCCCTACGGGAAGGTAACCTGCGTTCAGGGCCTCGGTCAGGGCTTGCAGTTCTCTGTTGTTCAGGCAGTGATGGAGGAGGAGGATTTTTTGTTCCTCGTATCGAGCATCATCCTTGTCGAGGAAGGAAAGCACACGTTCGGCGAAGGCTTCCGCCTCCTCTCGGGTGTAGGGTTCTCCGAGGATGTGAAGACCGTCGGGGATCAGGGAAGTTTCGTACTCGTAGAGTTCTTCCTCGATCTCATCGATCATCGAAGAACATAGAGTCTCGCCCTCTTTGAGGAAGGAGAGGGAAATGGAGAGTTCTTCCATGTCGGCGATCAGGTCGTTACAGCGTTCCGGTGCTATTTGAAGAGCTTCTCTGTACTCCGAGATCAGCTGTTTCAAATCCGAGTAAGGGCCGTAGAGCTCACTTTCGCGAAAGACGGGAGGAAGGTAGCTGATGAGGCTCGCATTGCTTCGTCTTTTGGCGATCATCGCCTCGGAGGGATTGCCGATATAGTAGTAGTAAAAGTGGGGAAGGCTCCCCGGCAGTCTGTCGGGCCAACAATCGCTCGAGACGGCATTTTCTTTTCCGGGAAGAAATTCCAAGGTTCCGTGAGTTCCGACATGTATCACCGCATCCGCCTGAAACTCGTGTTCAAGCCACAGGTAGAAGGACTGATATTCTTTGGAGGGAGGAAGGTTGCGGTCGTGGATCTCCTCTCCCGTCTGATTCTGTTTTTTTGTAGGCTGGATCCCGATAAATACGTTTCCTGAGAGAAGTCCCCTGATCGGGACACCCTCATAGGTATGGGGGCTTGGAGAGGAACTTGCCCAGGCGGGGTCGTTGCACATCCCGTCAGAGGTAAAGAAGTGACGCAGTTCCTCCTCCGAGAGCTCTTTGACCTGATAGCCTTCCTTGTGCAAATGTTTCAGAATGTTGGCCAGGGAAGAGAAGGAGTCCAGGAAGGAAGCGGAGAAGAGGTTTCCTTCTCCGGCGGGGTAGTTGTAGCAGACGAGGGCGATTTTTTTGTCGCGGTCGGCCTTTGTTCTCAAGGTGACAAAGCGGTCCAATCGTCTGCAAAACGTTGAGATCCTCTCTTTGATCGGCTCGGTTACACTGATGTCAAGACCCTCTTCCTCCGCGATCCGTTCACGACGGGAGAGACCGAGGGGATAGGTATGGATCGCTCCATCGAGTTCCGGTAAGAGGATACTTATCAGAAACTCACCGGGATCCAAAGAGCTTCGCTCCTCCCATTCGGTGCGGTCCGCCCTTGTGACGATGAGGGGTTTGAAATAGGGGACGTTACAGTCTTTCAGGATACCGACCGCCCTCTGTGCATCCCCTCCCATAGGACCTGCTCCAAGCCGAAAAGGCATGAGGTTGACAATGGCGCACAGGGAGATCTCCTTATCGCACAGGTAGGATCTCAGGTCGTCGAGGTCGCAGTCCCGGTTTTGGGAAAAGGCGAGGGGTAGGACATTATAGCGCTCCTCCAACCGGGCAAAGACCTCCCGCGTTACCGGAGAGAAGTCGTTGGGATAGCTGTGGCCGTAGAACAGAAGGGCTACGGTCAGGGGCTTTGGTCGTGCAAAATGCTTCTTTCGGTAAGAAGACAGGGACTCGAAGACCTCGCCCGTAAGCGGATGTTTGAGGTAGATCCCGTATTTGATGCCGGAGGGTTTCTCCTTGGGGACCTGCCTTTGTCCGAGATATTCCCTCAAGATCAGGCGCATAAAGGAGCGAAGATCTTCCTCGGTGCCCTGTTGCCAGTAATCTATCAGGCGAAAGGTATTTTTGACATCCTTGGCCATTCCGAAGGGAATGATGTTGCCCAGGATCATAGCGATTCTTCTCATCCGGTGCATGGTTTTGATCGCCTGCGAAGTGTCATTTTTTCTGCGCTTTTCTTCCTGTGGCAGGCGGATATCGTCCTTTTCGGGCGACTTTCTTTTTTTCATCATAGACATGGAGAAAGAGCCGAGTTTGGTATATTCTCTACAGAGGTTGCCGATGATCAGCCGGTGTCCCGTGCACTTCTTCAAACCTTCTTCAAAAACCTCCAGCAAGAGGGGTGAACTTCCCATAAGATCCATGACCACAAAGTCCGAGCCTTCAATGGAGGATAGGATCTCCTCTTTTCGGGAAAGGAAGAAGGGGACGCAAGAGGGCGAGATGTGAAGAAGGCGCAAGTCGATATTTTGCGCCAAGTTCTCTTCGAATTCGCGACGAAGGTTTGCTAGGTGGTAAAGGGCGGGCGAAGATACTGCGATCACGGTGATTTTCATAAACACAACTCTCCTTTGTACAAAATGTTTCTCCTTGTATTGTAGCATAATTTTTCCGAGTGAGTAAAAATTTTGTATCACCCTATCTCCTGTACGAGCGGATAATGCCATTATTTTTTGTATTGTCCATAGGAACGATCTGCGGTCCGTAGAAGATAAAGTGATGTTTCGCGGTCAAAAATACATCGATACTGCTATTGGAGAATAGCATAAGGGGAATACTGCATCATTCTAAAAGTAGACATAAAATCCATTTTACAGGAAGGGTGGAGTTCCTGAAAGTGTTGGTACAATAAACTTTCGTATTTTATAAACTCAGAGGGAAATCACGAGTTTGACCTTGTGCGGTGTTGCCTAAGAAAAAGTTTCCTTGAATTATACGGCAGGATCCGAGTTTTTACAGAGTATATAAAACTCAATAACAAGTTTTTTAAAAACTTATAACAAAGTTTTATTTACCTTATCAATTTTATGGGGTATAATGAAGGGGAAGATGAAACATCAAGACCGAGCACATCCCGATCAGAGAAGGTGCAGAAGGGAAGATTCCTTTTCTGCAGATCGCGATGGGAAGAAGGAGGATCGTGCTGCGGGAAAGAAGGAGGTATGGTATTTGGAAGAACGATTGAGAAGAGAGATCGCCCTGTCCGTCAAGGATTTCGGCTTGCCGAAGTACGAAGACATCCCCGATATCGGAATGTTTCTGGACCAGGTAACAAAGTATATCTCGAAGTATATGGAGCCCTTGGAGAGTATTACGATCACAAGTTCCATGATCAGCAACTATGTGAAGATGGGTCTGATCGAGAATCCGATCAAGAAGCAGTATTACACGGAGCAGATCGCCTGTCTGATTTTTATTACCCTTGCAAAATCTGTGCTTTCCCTTGAAGAGATTAAACTCTGTATGGAAAACCAAAAACAGATCTGCGATATGCGAACATCCTATGAGTATTTCAGGAAGGAGTTTTAGGGGACTCTCTTTAGAGTTTTCGGCTTGGAGGATGAAGCGCAGAGGAGTAAAAAAGACGAGTCCCAGGAG
>JAUMWQ010000002.1:6450-41014 GCA_030529565.1 Filifactor alocis
ACACTGTGATAGCGGTTGCTCACAAGGTATATTTGGACAAGTGCTTTTCACGTTTGTGTAAGGAAAAGGAAGATCGGGACTAAGGTAAAAGAGGATCCGTAAAGGCGGAAAAGAAATATGACAAAAGTTCTAACGGATGATAGACTTGGATCGCTTTGGTTTCAACGGGCACGATACTTAGGAATGATTCGGAAGAAATGAAATATGATCATACAAAAGACTTCGGACCGCCGAAGAGAAGAGGAGGAAACAAGATGAGTAAGACGCTTATTATAGGAGGAGTTGCGGGAGGAGCAACTGCGGCTGCAAGGTTGAGAAGGTTGGATGAGAAGATGGAGATCATCCTCTTGGAGAGAGGGGACTATATCTCCTATGCGAACTGCGGACTCCCGTATTATATCGGAGATGTGATCAAGGAGAGGGAGGCCCTTCTGCTCCAGACACCCGAAGCGATGAAGAAGAAGTTTAATATCGATGTAAGAACGGGAAACGAAGCCCTCTCCATCGATAAGGAGAAAAACCGTGTTACGATCGCACGCAAGGACGGTTCGACCTATGAAGAGACCTACGACGATCTGATCCTGGCCACGGGTTCTTCTCCGCTCAAGCCACCCATTCCGGGAATAGACGGAGAAGGGATCTACACCCTTTGGACGATCCCCGACACCGATACCATCCGCAGTGTGGTCGACGAGAAGAAACCCGCGACCGCTGCAGTGATCGGAGGAGGATTTATCGGACTTGAGATGGCGGAGAACCTTCACAAACGCGGGATCCATGTTTCGATCATCGAGGCTCAAAATCAGGTCATGGCGCCGATCGACTTCGAGATGGCGCAGATCCTGCATGAGAATATGATCAACAACGGTGTAGATCTGAGGTTGGGAGACGGGGTCAAGGAGTTTCGTCGGGTAGGAGATCAGACCGAGATCGCCTTGGCGAGCGGAGATGTCGTAAAGGCGGATATGGTCATCTTGTCTATCGGAGTAAGACCCAACAGTTTGATCGCGAAGGAAGCGGGCTTGGAGCTCAACCAAAGAGGCGGAGTGAAGGTCGATAAGATGATGAGGACCTCTCATAAGAATATTTGGGCGGTCGGAGACATCATCGAGATCGAAAACTTTGTCAGCAAACAACCGGGAATGATACCTCTGGCAGGCCCGGCAAATAAACAGGGAAGGATCGTTGCAAACAATATCGTATCCTCAAGACAGGGCGCTTCCGGCCTGGAGGAATACGAAGGAACGATGGGAACCTCGATCGCTCAAGTCTTTGATTTCAGCGTGGGAGCCGTCGGCCTCAACGAAAAGGCCCTAAAGATGGAGGGAAAGGAAAAAGATAAGGACTACTATGTCGCGACGATCACCCAAAAATCCCACGCGGGCTATTATCCGATGGCTACGCCGATGACGATAAAGATGATCTTCGACAGGAGCGGGACCATATACGGGGCGCAGGCGGTCGGACAGGACGGCGTAGACAAGAGGATCGATGTACTTGCGTCCGTGATCCGATTGAACGGAACCACCGAAGACCTCAAAAAATTGGAGCTTGCCTATGCTCCGCCCTATTCCTCGGCGAAAGATCCCGTCAATATGCTCGGTTTTGTCGCGGAAAACATCCTGCGCAAACTCGTGGTCTTCCGAAGCCCCGAAGAAGTCGAGAAGATGAAGGGAAGGGAGGACTTCCTCGTGCTCGATATCATGGAGAATGTGGAGCGTTCGGTATGGGCGATGGAACCTTCCGTCCACATTCCGCTTGGAGAACTGAGGGAGAGACTGCATGAACTTCCCAAGGACAAGGAGATCTGCACCTACTGTGCCGTGGGCGTTCGTTCCTACAATGCGGCGAGGATCCTGATGCAGAGCGGATTCGAAAAGGTAAGCGTCCTCGAGGCGGGAACGGGCTTTTATAAGTCGGCGACCTTGGATGTGAAGAAGGAAAACCAAAAGAACATCGACAGGTCGGCAGGTGGCTCCGGTGGAGGAACTGAGGATGTAAGGCAGAGCACTGCCGATGTTCGTATCGTCGACTGCTGCGGACTGCAATGCCCGGGGCCGATCATGAAGGTCAACGAGACTTTGAACATGATGAAGAGCGGAGAGATCATGAAGGTGTCCGCGACCGATATGGGATTTGCCCGAGACGTCGAAAGCTGGTGCAAAAGAACGGGGAACACCTATCTGGGAGCGACCAAGCAGGGTTTGGAGAACATCGTAACCATCCAAAAGGGAGGAGAAGGATCAGCGGTCAGCGTCTGCAAGACCGAGGAAAAGGTAGAGCAGAACCTTCCTCAAGGCAAGACGATGGTCGTCTTCAGCGGTGATCTGGATAAGGTCATAGCCTCCTTTATCATCGCCAACGGAGCGGCGGCGATGGGACGTCCCGTTACCATGTTCTTTACCTTCTGGGGCTTGAATGCACTTAGAAAATCTTCGTCTATCAGAGTAAGCAAGAACTTTATCGAGAGGATGTTCGGCCTGATGATGCCCAAGGGGATCGATAATCTCAAACTTTCCAAGATGAATATGGGAGGAATGGGAACTAAGATGATGAAGGCGGTCATGAAACAGAAAAATGTTGCAAGCTTGGAAGAATTGATGCAGAGTGCGATGAAAAACGGGGTCAAGCTCGTTGCCTGCACAATGTCCATGGATGTCATGGGGATTAGGAAGGAAGAGTTGATCGACGGAGTCGAACTCGCAGGGGTCGCGACCTACCTCGGGGATGCTGAGCAGTCGAATGTAAACCTGTTTATTTAGAGCAATACCGCACAAATGTAAAATCTTGATTTTTCTGTGATAGGCAAGACACGAAGTTTTGTCAAATCAATGCTTTCAAGAAATCCGATCTTCATATACAGCGATTTTACGACGACTTTCTAAATTATGCGGTGTTTTCTTATAAAGATAGTAGGGAATTTGATTATTATTTGTATAAATCGACCGATTAAGCACCTTGGATCATGTCCCGGCCCAACTTGTTTTGGACAAGGATAGATCCTGTGATCCGAATGGTTTGAATGCAGTATAGCCGATAAAAAACGAGCTTATCTCTAAAGATAAGCTCGTTTTTTGGTTCGGGGCAACGATACAGCATATAAGAGCAAAAGATAAGAACGCACTGCCCGCGACCGAGTATTCATACTTCGTCCGACTTCCTCCGTGTCATATTGTACCGTCCAACACATCTTGTAGGGAGGTGGCTGCAAGCTTTTCTTCCAGGATGGATTGCAGACCCTTGTAAAGCTGGTGTACTGCACACTGGGGAGATCTTCCGTTATTGCAATACAAATCATCTTCCAGACATCGATTAAGTTTGATGGTTCCTTCCATCAGCGAGATGATCTCAAGAAGACTGATATCCTTGGCTTCCTTTTTGATGGAAAAACCTCCGGTAGCCCCCCTGAATTGAGATACGAGACCATGGCCGACTAATTTGCGCATAATTTTAAGCACATAACTGGGAGTTACATTGGTGGCTTCGGAAAGCTCACGACTGGACACAATGTCACCTGTTTTTGCCAAATGGACCATAATACGAATTGCATAGTCTGTAGTAATATTTAGTTGCACGCACTTCACTCCTTTAATACAAAGATATTTCCGTGAGAGGTTTCATTAAGGCAACCGCCTCTCTTGCGAAAGAAATATGAAAACGCCTGTGCAAATTGAAAAACAAAACTCACAATAAGATCTTCTTCAGTCCAACACACAAGAACTGAGGACGAACAATGAAACACACATAGCCCAAAGGGGCATCATTGTTCGGAACGGACACCGGTTACTACGGTATGTATCGGTCTATTCCAAAAGTTGTAAGATGAGTATAACACTTTATATCCCATAAGTATAGATGGAAGAGGCGGACTTTACAAAAATACCATACTTATCGGAGTAGATAAGGTTAATATACGGAAATATCGAGAAAAAAGATCCGGAGAAACAGCGCACAAAAACAGATCTTTGTCATCCTGATGTTTTGTAGAGTCAGCTTATCTTGTAAAATGAATAACTTTACCTATGTTATTTTTCAGATCGAACCACGTTCGGTCTATTTTTTCGAATGATATAGTTCTGTCCTGATACTATTATTCGACAAAGAGATTGGCCTATCGATTCTGAGACTGCGAAAATACTCTTCATTTCCTATGAATTACAACTCATCGGTATCAACAATGCAGCAAATAACAGTGGTGTCAGTGAAAAACTGATTTTGTGATGTTGATGGAAGTATGCGCGACTTTCCTGATGAAAAAGATATCTACAGACGGATTCCGGAAGGAAAGGCCTCGTCTTTCATGATCCCCCACATCTTGTCGATGTAAGAGAGGGTGTAAAAGTTCTCGTAGTGATGGTAGTAGAAGGCGCCCTTCAGAGTCATCCTGTAGGAAGAGCCTTCTTTTTCGAGGAAACCCAATTTTTCGGCAAGGTAGAACTCCAAACCGTAGACCTTTTTCAGAGGAATATGGAAGAAGTCTTCAAAGTCCTTGGGATCGACTTCGGTGCTGTAGGCCGTCCAAAACAGGTAGTAGATCATCCTCTGCCTGAGGGAGAAACGCAGGGTGAGGGAGGTGGGCAGGGTGTCTTGAGAGATCCTGCGACAGTATTCCTCCACCGAGAACGTGTTAATCTTGAACTGATCTCGGAGCAGGGTCGTCGCCGAGCAGCCGAAACCCAGAAAGTTGTCCCTCGTCATCGATGAGTAATTCGCATTTTCCGCATTGGAGAAGGTCCAGATCGACTCGCGTCGATATCCCCTGTCCTTGAAGTACAGGCTCATCTCATCGAGCAACCTCCGTTTTTCTTCTTTTCTCATTGCAGGGACCTTGTTTTTTGTGAAGGTGAAGTCGATAAAGGGGTAGACGGCGATGTGGTTGGCACCGATCGAGAAGGCGAGATCCGTATCCGCCTTCAAGTCATCCGCTGTTTGTCCGGGAAGGGCGAAGATAAAGTCCATCGACACCGTTTCGAAGCAATAGCGCCCCAAGGTCTTCCTCATTCCTTCTATGTCGAGGGGAGGTCTGCCCAGGGTGTCGAGGAACTTGTCCTGAAAAGATTGGATGCCGATACTCAGCTTGTTCACTCCGGCCTCTTGCAACAGAGAAAGGGTCCTGTCGCGGATGTCTTCGGGATGGAGCTCCACCCCTATGCCCTCCGTAATGATAAAGTAGTGTTTCAACAATTCGATGATCTCTCCCAGCCGATCCGCGATAAGGGCGGGAGAACCACCTCCGAAGTAGAGGCTCGTCACCTTCTTCTTCTCCTTCATACCCCCGGCAACCATGCGGATCTCCTTCAAGAGGGCTTCGATGTAGGTCTTGCAGAGGGCCTCGTCGTAGACCTGCTTGCAGTAGGGGCAGAAGGCGCAGATGCTGCGGCAGAACGGGATATGCACATAGAGACCCAAGGAAGAGCAGTCCTCAAAAGGAAGACTGTCATCGTATTCGTTTGTAAACACAAAGGGTTTCAGGGAACGGGTGAGCCACATTCGGCTGAGAGTTGTCAGGATACTCATGGCGACCTCCTTATCTGAATTTGAGACAAGCTCCTTCCTTTGATGGGTGTAGGGGCCTGTCGAAACGGTTGATAATGTTAAGCTGATATCAAATAACTTGAAAAACAGGGTAAACTCTGTTTTGTACGAAAAGTCAACTTCTCGAGAGTATTCGTCTTACAGACTTTTGCCTTTTGCAAAACGGCGGACAAAACAGAGTGTACCTTTGCAAGGTACTTCTCCGGATGTCGGACAGTCTTACGAGCGTTGCCTTGAGGACTGGGAGGTGTAAGAGGTCTTTACAGATCGTCCTCGATAACGCTGGACTTGGAATAGGCGGAGACCTTAGCCTCGAAGAAGTCGGTCTTGATGGCGTTGGGGTCGGAGTATTCCATGACCCAGGCCATCGACGGAGGCTCCTTCTCGTAGCCTTCGTAGATGAAGTCGAAGCCCAGTCCGCGACAACGTAGGTTTCCGAGGTATTTGAGATAGTCTTCGACCATCTTCATCGTAAGACCTTTGATACGGTCGCCTATGACGTAGTTCGCCCACTTGATCTCCTCTTCGACTCCCTGTCTGATCATGGAGCGGAAGACTTCGATGTTTTCTTCGGTAAAGAGCTCGGGCTCTTCCTTCTTCAGTTCCAGGATGATGGAGCGGAACAACCAGAGATGGGTGTTCTCGTCGCGGTTGATATAACGGATCTCCTGGACCGTTCCGGGCATCTTTCCGCTGCGACCGAGGGAGTAGAAGAACATAAAACCGGAGTAGAAGTAGATCCCCTCCAGGATGTAGTTGGCAACGGCGGTCTTGAGCAGGTTATATTTGGTTCGGTTGTAGTAGAAGTCGTTGTACTGCTCTCCGATAAACTTGTTTCTTGCCAGCAGAAGGGGATCGTCCTTCCACTGATAGAGGATCTTGGTCCTCTCCTCGGGCGAGCAGATGGTATCGAGGATGTAGCCGTAACTCTGGGAGTGGATCGCCTCCTGGTAGGCTTGGATGGTCAGGCAGAGGTTGACCTCGTTGGCCGTGATAAACTCCCCAATGTTCGGCAGGTTCGCCGTCTGCAAGGAGTCGAGGAAGATCAGGAAGGAGAGGATCTTGTCATAGGCGGTCTTCTCCTCGTTGTCGAGGTTTCGATAGTCCTTGATATCCTGCGTCAGGTTGATCTCCTCGGGGATCCAAAAGTTGTTCATCGCATGACGGTACCAGTCGCTGACCCAGGAATACTTCATATTGTTGAAGTCGTTGAGGTTGGTCGTGTTTCCGTTGATCATCCTTCGTTTCGAAAGTTCAATGTCCCCGTGCTCGTTAAACAGGGCTTTTCGTTTGATTTCATCCATGATGTTCTTCTCCTTTTACGAACTGCAACTGTCGCAGTCTTCTATTTCCAATGATTTGCTTCTTACATAGTAGAGGGTCTTGACCTCCTGCTCGCAGGCGCTGATATAGAGTTTGAGTATCTGGCTCATACTGAATTCCGTCGTGATATAAAGGTTGACGGACTGCGATTGGTCGATATGTCTCTGACGCACCGACGCGGAACGGATGACCCAGCTTTGGTCGATCTCGTGGGCGTTTTCATAGAGCCAGAAAGTCTCGGGCGTGAGGCTCGGCGCGACCCTCGGAACGATCTGCCCCTTCTTCTCCTCCAGGAAGTAGCGCTTCATCACGGGGTCGATGGCAGCGGTCGTTCCGGCGATGATAGAGGTCGAACCGGTGGGCGCGACTGCCATAAGGTAGCCGTTGCGAAGTCCGTGTCTTCCGATCTCTTCATAGAGCGTTCTCCAACGCTCGGAGGTGTAGGATCTCTTCTTGAAATACTCTCCGTTGTCCCAGTCGGAACCCTTGAAGTAGGGATAGGCGCCTTTTTCTCTGCTGATCGCACAGCTCGCCTTGATCGCGAAGTAATTGATGTCCTCGTAGACTTCATCGGCGAAGGAGATATGTTCTTCGCTTTGGAAGGAGATCCCGTTTTTGACAAGGCTGTGATGATAACCGCTCGTACCCAAGCCTATGGCCCTGTATTTTCGGTTGGTGATCTCCGCGTAGGGGACCGGATAGTAGTTGAGGTCGATGACGTTGTCTAGCGCCCGCACTACCGTGGACACAACATCCTCAAGCTCGGTCTTGTCCTTGACATCGATGTTTCCGAGGACGAGGGAGGCGAGGTTGCATACGACGAAGTCTCCGGGTTTGGTCTTTTCCACGACAATTTCTTCGTTGTCGACCATAACGACCTCGGTGGAGAGAGTCTCTATTCCCTGCATATTCTGTGCGATCTCGGTGCAGAGGTTGGAGGAATAGATGATGCCCTTATGAGGGTTGGGATTGTATCGGTTGACCACATCGCGGTTGAAGACGAAGGGGGTCCCCGTTTCGACCGCCGACTTGATAAGGAGGCGCACCATATCCTTGACGCTCATCACGCGTTTGTCGAGCCTCGGGTCCTCCACACAGCTCTTATATTTTTCGACCCATTCGTCGCCGTAGCTGTCTTCGAGTTTAAAGCCCTTTACATCTTCGATCTCGTGAGGGCACATCATATACCAGTTGGCATTGATGTCTTCCTTGGCAAGCTTCCAGAAGTAGTCGGGGAAACAGACCGCCGGGAAGATATCGTGGGCCTTCATCCTATCATCTCCGTTGTTGGTCTTGAGTTGGAGAAACTCGGGGATGTCCTTGTGCCAGATATCGAGGTAGACCGCGCAGGCTCCCTGGCGCACGCCGAGTTGGTCGACGGCGACCGCCGTATCGTTGGCGAGTTTGATCCATCGGATGACACCTCCTGCCACGCCCTTGAAGCCACGGATATCGGATCCCATAGCACGGACCTTTCCGAAATAGAGACCCATGCCTCCTCCGTGCTTGGATACCTGAGAAAAATTCGTGATCGAACGATAGATGCCGTCCAAACTGTCGGGGATGGTGTCGATGAAGCAGGACGAAAGCTGATGGAAGGGCTTTCGTGCATTGGACATCGTGGGGGTCGCCATGGTGACCTTGAGGGTGCTCAGGATGTCGTAGATCTTTTTTGCCCAGAGGACCTTGTGCTCCTTCTCGGGCAGGGCGAGGTGCATGGCGATGCCCATAAACATCTCCTGCACGGATTCCAAGATCTTGCCTTCGTTGTCTTTGATAAGGTAACGCTTCATCACCAGGTCCAGACCGCTGTAATTGAACAGGCGGTTTCTTTTTGTATCCAGGTGTGCCTCGAGTTCATCGATCTGCGCATCCGAATAGTGTTGCGTGATGTATTCTCCGTAGAGTCCTTCCTTGGTCAAAAGATGGATCTTTTCACGGAAGGAGTAGACCTCGAGCTTATTCATCTCCAGGGCGATATGTCGATCGATTTGGAGGGAGAGAAATCTCGCCGCGATAAATTCCCACTTGGGCGCCTCCTTGCTCGTCAATTCGCTCGCCGCCTTGATCAGGATAGCGAGATAGTCGTTTTCGTTCATGCTGTCCTTCGCAAAGGAGGAGAACTTGCTCAGAAGGAAGGACAGGTTGTAGGCGTCCTCCTTGAATTCCTCCTGGATCTGCTTCATCTCCGAGAGGATGGTCTGATCCTTGAAGTATTGGCCGAAATCCTCGAGGGTCTTTCGCATCGTATGGTGGCTTGCACGGTACAGGATGTAGGATTTGACGACCGCATAGTAGTTGTTTTCGATCAGTGCGATCTCCACAAAATCCTGGACCTCTTCCACGGATACGATATGATGCTTGGGAAATTGCGTCCTTACCTTTTCCTCGACTTCCTTGGCCATCGAGGCGATCTTTTCGTGGTCGATGGGCATTCCGACGCTGATGAACGCCTTCTCCATCGCGACTTCGATCTTCCTTATATCGAAGTCCTTTTCTTCACCGTTTCGTTTAATGATCTTCACGTGTATTCTCCTATATTGTTATAAAATTTAAAAATTGTATAATAATATACCATATATAGTAGGTATTTAAAAGTGGGGGAGAACGACAAAGACGGATGAGGAACCATCCGCATAAGTCGACGAAAAGGATTAAAAGGGAAGACGACGGAAAAAATTTTGTTGGGGGGAGGAATTAAAATTATTTGAATTTTAAAAATATGATATAATAAAAATAAAGGAAATACCGTACAAAGGCATATCCGGCTTTTGCAGTTGTTTTATGAAGTACGAAAATCTTGTAAAGAGAGTACTTCTGAGAAGTTTATTTTTCACATAAGAGAAGAGAGATACCGCTTGTAAATGTGCGGTATCTCTCTGGCTATCCGGGATCGCTTCGTTTTCATACTATTTTTTGTTTGAAATGCCGGGCATACAAAATATACCGTTGCCGAAAAACAATTTGGACGATCCTATTATTCAAAGCGTTCAACCCGTCAATGTTAACAGATGATAGTACAAAAGTGTCCTGCACTTTGAAAAACAAAGGATAAAAGCATTTTACGACTTTGTGCGGCATTTCTCTGTTTATTTATCCTCTATAGAGCTCGTGGACCTCTGTTCGAGAGAGGTCTTACTCTATTTCTTCAGTTATCTGTCTTCCATATAGGCTTGGATCAGACGGAAGGTATTGGCCGCTCCGTCCCTGTGGCTTCGCTCGTAGCCGTGGGAGGCGTAGACTCCGGGGCCGATCAGGGCGTGTTTGACATCGAAGCCCGCGCTCAAGGTCGCTTCGGCATCCGAGCCGTAGAAGGGATAGATGTCGACGGCATGACCGATGTCGTATTTTTTCGCCAGTTCAATCAACCTGCTTACGACTTCGTAGTTGTAAGGCCCTCCCGAATCCTTGGCGGCGATCGATACCTCTCTTTCGGTGCAGTTCAGCCCTTCGCCCACACAGCCCATGTCGACGGACCATACTTCGCTGACATCTTCGGGGCAGGGGGAAGATCCTCCGTGGCCCACTTCTTCGTAGATGGTGAAGTGAAGGTAGATGCTTCGGTCGAGCTCGATCTTCCTGTCTGCTAGATACTTGGCATAACCGAGGAGGATGGCTGCCGAGAGTTTGTCGTCCAAAAACCTGCTCTTGATATAGCCCGTTTCGGTGATCCTGGTACGGGGTTCAAAGCAGACGTAGTCGCCGACCATAATGCCCAAGTCCTCGACCTCCTTTTTCGTAGAGACCTTTTCATCGATAACGATCTCCATATTCTTCCAAGTTCTTTCGGTCTTTCTATAGTCGGGATTGACGTGGACGGAGGCGTTGATCAGCTGGCAGGTGCCTTCATAGACCTTGCCTCCCCTCGTCCTTATCCTTACGTTTTCCGCTTCGGCATTGTTGGCGTCCATACCGCCGATGTTGGTCAGTTTCAAGCGCCCGTCGCTCTTGATCTCGTGGATCATTGCCCCCAGGGTATCGCAGTGGGCCTGGAATAAGATGGCATCCCCCTTCTTTTGGGAAGGGATGTGAGCGAGAACTCCACCCATGATACTCATTTTTGCGGATACACCGATGGTTTTGAGTTCCTCCATCAAGTAGGAGGTGACCTCCGCGCCGAAGCCCGACGGACTGTCGATGGCAAGAAGGTTCTTTGTCTGTTCTAATATATAGTCGATATATTCCTTGTGAATCTCTCGATCAAATGTTGTTTGTGTCATAGTAGTCTCCATTTCTTAACTGTTCTTGTGTAGAAGAAGTATAGATCCGAATCAACCTTTCTCTTTATTTGGGGTCTCAAGCCTTATAGAGTAGAAGGACATCAAAAATAAGTTCCGAAAATCTCTTCTTGCTCTTAGGTCTCAAGCCTTATGGGTGTGGGGTTTGACAAACGGAAACGGATCAGCTGATACGAGACAGTAGGTTTGCCCACTTTGAAGAAAAGTCCCGACGGATCGTATACCTCCTTACTTACATAAGGGATTATACCACAGGATGAAAGAGATACGAGTCTGAAAAAAGAATGCTGTAATTACGAACATACCAAATACTTAAATTATCAGATATATCATTGACAAAAATCGTCATAAATGTTAGTATATTCAAAAAATAAAGAACGCTACACTATTTTAAGCAAGATGAGAAACAGAGGACAGGAGTAAGAGCTTTTCAAGCATTGACAGATACAGGGGTGTTCTTTTCATATGATACCGAGCTTCGTCAATCAGCAAAAGATAACACCCGACCTCAAACAGAAATGATGAGGCTTTTTCTATTGGAAGCAAAAAGTTCAATACAGAGATATCAGGGAGCATGGCGGTAAGGTTTTCTGAACGATCAAAAAACGGTCGGATCGGATTCTTTTGCCATTTCGACTTTGCGGATCTTCTGTAGAAAATCGTCTCTGACCTGCCGTACAGGCGAGCTTGTCAAAAGAAAAACAAAGAAAGGGAAAAGTAAAGAGAGAAGGTGGACAGATGAAGTTGTTTATTTCAACGGATATCGAAGGGATATGTACGGTTACGCATTGGGATGAGTGTCATTTGGAGCATCCGAAGTTTTCCGCCGAGCAGATGAGCAGGGAGGTGGCGGCTGCCTGTAGAGCGGCCCTCGACTTCGGTGTGGAAGAAGTTGTGGTCAAGGACTCCCATGCGACGGGCAGGAACCTTGTTGCGGACATGTTGCCGAGAGGTGTCAAGCTGATCAGGGGATGGAGCGGAGGACCTCCGATGATGATGGAAGGCTTGAAGGAGGATTTTTCGGCGGCTGCCTACATCGGTTATCACTCTTCGGCCGGAAGCAATGGAAACCCCCTTGCACATACGATCAGCAGTGCGAAGGTCAGAGCACTCTATCCCAACGATGTGTTGACATCCGAGTTCTACCTCAACCATCACTTCGCCCTCCATCTGGGAGTGCCTTCGATCTTTCTCTCGGGAGACAAGGCCCTCTGCGAGGAGGCGCAGGACCAGGTCCCGGGCCTTGTTACCTTTGCGGTCAAGGAGGGTTTGGGAGATGCGACGATCAACCTTCATCCTGAAGATGCGATAGAGGGCATCTACCAAGGGATGAAGAAGGCTCTTGAGGATCCGGCACCTCTTATGAAGAGGGAGGAAAAAATCGAAGCCCGCTTGGACTTCATCCATCACAGGACGGCTTATAAGGCATCCTTCTTTCCCGGAGTGCGACAGGTATCTCCCACGGAAGTGAGGTTTGAAGGCAACGGGTACGAGATCATGAGGACCCTGATGTTTGTCTTATAGAAGAGAAGGAGGCAGGGATGAGGATAAAGACGATAGAAGTCTACGAATGGAAGGTACCTCTTCGAACTGCGTTCAAGACGGCCTTACGCGTCGTGGATGCAGTCGACGATATCGTGGTCGTCATCACGACCGATGACGGTTTGACGGGCTACGGGGAGGCACCTCCGACAGCGGTGATCACAGGAGAGACGAGGGCGTCGATCGCCTGTGCGATCAGGGAGCATATCGCCCCCAAACTGATCGGGCGTCCCGTGCTTGAAATGGAGGAGAACCAAAGACTCCTCCACGGTGCGATGATAGGCAATACCAGTGCGAAGGCGGCGGTCGACATCGCCCTCTACGATCTGTGGGCGAGGAAGTTGGACCTTCCCCTATATAAGGCGCTCGGAGGATCGAAAACGACGATCGACACCGACCTCACCATCAGCGTAAATCCGATCGGGGAGATGGTCGAGGATTCCAAGGAGGCCTTGAGACGAGGGTATACGACCTTGAAGATCAAGGTGGGTTTGGATAAGAAGACCGATATCGAAAGAATAAGAAGGATCCGTGAAGCGGTGGGAAGCGAGGTCAAACTACGTTTGGATGCCAACCAGGGCTGGACGCCCAAGGAGGCCCTCGATGTGATCGAGGAACTGTCCAAGCACTCTTTGGATATCGAACTCATCGAACAGCCGGTCCACTACAGCGATCTTGAGGGTATGGTAGAAGTTACAAAACATTCTCCCATACCGATCATGGCCGATGAGAGCGTATTTTCGCCCAAGCAGGCGATCGAAGTGATAACGAGAAAGGCTGCGGACATCATCAATATCAAGCTGATGAAGACGGGAGGCATCCACAAGGCTCTTCAGATCCTGAGCATTGCCGATATCTACGGTGTGGACTGTATGATAGGTTGTATGCTCGAAGGCAAGGTGTCCGTGAGTGCCGCGGCACACCTGGCTGCGGCGAGGGAGGAGATCCGATATGTCGACTTGGACGGACCGGGACTTTGCAGGATCGACTTGACGACGGGAGGCCCAGATTTCAACGAGGCCTTGATCACGATGAACGAAACGGCGGGCATAGGTATCCGAGAGGTACGGGGCCTGGAAGACCTTTCCCGATAGGAGAGAGTATGAGAAAACAGGGTTTGGAGAACATTCTTGAGAGGGTGAAGAAGAGGTCCGAGGAGAAGGCCTTGGAGTTCTCCCTCGTGATAGAAGATCTGGCGACGGGAGAGGGAGTCAGGCTCAACGCCGACAAGGTCCATCTTTCGGCGAGTACGATAAAGATACCTGTTATGATGACTATCTTGGAACAGGAGGGGAAGGAGTTCTCCCTCGATGACAGGTTGAAGCTGACGGACGAAAACAAGGTGGATTTCAGCGTCGTGACCGAGATCGGTCGCGAAGAATACACGATCGGGGAGTATATGACCTGGATGATGACGGAAAGCTGCAACGCTTCGACCAACGTGCTGATCGATTTGGCGGGCTACGGAGCCGTCCGTCAGACCATAGAGAGGGCAGGGATGACAAACACCCTTCTTCAGAGAAAGATGATGGATGTGGAGGCCAGGAGGCAGGGCAGGGACAATCTTACGACGGCGGAGGATATGGCGAAGTTGATCAAGGCGATGTACTTTGCACAGGGCTTTGACAAGAAGGCCTGCATCCAAGGCTTGGAGCTGATGAAACAGTGTCGCAACAGAAACCTTCTGCTTCGGTACATCCCGGAACCCGTGGAGTTTGCACATAAGAGCGGAGGTTTGGACGAGGTGAGCCATGATGTCGGCATCTTTTTGCACCGCTCGCCCATCGTAGTCACGGCGCTTGTAACCAACTCCGTATACGAAGAAGAAAATATAGACAGGGTCTGTGCCCTCGGACACTTGGGCAGGGATCTGTGGGAGGAAGGCATATGAAGGCTTGGATTATAAAGGATATCGCACCGATGAAGGCGGAGACGAAACGGAGTTCTTCACTTGCGGACGAGGCTCTGTTCGGGATGCAGATAGAGGTGTTGGAACCTGCCGGGGGCAATTGGTACCTCATTCGCACCTACTATGGCTATGAAGGCTATGTGAGGAGAAAACATTTTTTGACCGAGGATCTGTGCGCAAGGCCTTGGCTTGAGTCAGAGAAGCGGATGGTCATCAAGGCCTATGCGGACGTATTGAGCGAACCGAGGGTGCAGGGGGCTCTGCTCCAAGGACTGCCCCGAGGTTCTCAGGTTGCGATCCTCAAGGAGGAGGCCGAAGATACAAGGTGGCAGAAGGTGGTCCTTCCCAATGGGACCGAAGGTTGGACGAGGAAGGAAAACCTCGTCGAAGTCCCCGACGGTTCGATCAAAGAGGACGAGAAGGCCTGCCGGGACAAACTGGTCGAGATGGCGGAGCTCTACTTAGGGTCTCAATACCGTTGGGGCGGAAAGACCGCGAGGGGCTTGGACTGCTCAGGTCTCTGCTCGATGGCCTACCTGTTGCTCGGCATCACGATCTACAGGGACGCCGATATCAAGGAGGGTTTTCCGATCAGAGAGATCGCCAAGGATGAGGTACAAAAGGGAGATCTGCTCTTCTTCCCCGGGCATGTGGCCATGTATATTGAAGACGGCCGCTACATCCACTCCTCTTCCGGAAACAACGGGGTCGCCTACAACAGCCTTGATCCGGAACACGAGGATCACAACGAAGAACTGCTCAAGACCTATGAAAAGGCGGGAAGCCTGTTTGGAGGAGAACGATGAGATTGGAGACCAGGATAGAGAAGGAACTTATAAGCTACAACGGCACCATGGCCTTCTATGCGAGGGACTTCAAGGGCAACACCGTGGCGATCAACGAAAAAGAGAAGTTCGAGACGGCAAGCACGATCAAGACTTTCATCCTCTTGGAACTGTTCGAACAGATTAGGAAGGGGAGGTTGGGACTGCATGAGAAGATCTCCTATGAAGAAAGCCACAGGGTGGACGGCTCCGGAGTCCTGCACAATATGGACAGCGGTTTTTCGATGAGTATCTTCAACTTTGCGACCCTGATGATCATCATAAGCGACAATACGGCTACCAACGTGATGATCGATCTGCTCGGCAAGGATGAGATCAATGCGACGATAAGACGGTACGGCTTTGAGGATACGAAGCTCCACAATCGGATCGATTGGGAATGCTACGACGTCTTGGGGACGACAACGGCGAAGGACTACGGAGATTTCTTCTACAAGCTCTATCGCAATGAGCTGGTCGATGAGACCTCTTGCAGGACGATGACGGAGATCTTCAAGAAACAGCATTACAACAGTATGATAACAAGGTGTTTTCCGCAGTACTATCTCTCGGGAGACGATTGCATCGCCGAAACTTCGGAACAGATAGAGGTCGCGTCCAAAAGCGGAAGCATGAACGCCTGCCGAAACGACGGAGGAATCGTATTCACTCCGGTGGGAGCTTATGTGATATCGATGTTTCACAAGGACTTTCACGATCCTCTCTACCATATGGATCATGAGGCGAGCCTGTACGGAGCCAAGGTCAGCCGTATGGTGTTGGATGGTTTTCTGGCCTTGGGAGGAAGTCTGGTGTAATAAGGCAGACTCGATTTTGCGGAGCCGGGCGAGTTAAAGAAGGATGTGTTTTACAGTTGTTTTGTAATACTGTTATTCTTTTGAGTTGTAGATATAAACGATCTGTGAGCAATAGAAGATAGGACGATTTTTCGTAATCAAAAAACAGATATATCCACACTTCTGTTGGAGAATAGTATAAAGCGAGGATGCAGTGTCGTCTCATCTTTGTGTGGCGATCGTTCAGGTCGTTTGATAAGACCTATATTTGCCGAAACGAGTTTCGGTGTTGATATAGCTTGTATTGGTAAACGTTTTATTCGATATAGTCGGAAGGAGGGATGTACACAAAAACGTTGTGGGGTGGTCTGAGAGATAACAGTTAAGGAGGAGACAATGAAAAAGTATCTGAGTTATGTGTTATGTTTGGGATTGATATTGACCCTCTTTGCAGGTTGCGGAGGAGGTAGCTCCGAGACCTCGCAGGAAGGAGAGGCGATGCAGACGGAAGAAGGAAACGCATTAGGGGACAGTGAGGCCATGGTATACAGGAGCCTTTACAGCGGAGAGATCTCTTCCATGAACTACCTGATCGAAGGGGCAACCAACGAGCAGCAGGTCGCTGCAAACGTGATCGATACCCTGGTGGAATACGATTCTCACGGAGAAGTTGTACCGGGGATGGCTGAGAAGTGGGAAGTATCTGAAGACGGAAAGACCTGGACCTTCCACCTTCGCAAAGGAATGAAGTGGTTCGACCATACGGGGGCGGAAGTTGCTGAAGTTACAGCAAACGACTTTGTGTCCTCGGCGAAATATGTCTGCGATCCCAAGAACGAGTCGGCGACGGACTATATGATCCTCGACTTGATCCAAGGAGCGGGAGACTACTACCAAAAAGTATCCGACTACTACGGAACGCTGGCGGAAGGAGCCGAAAAGAAGGCGGAGGACTCCGGAGCGGACTTTGCAAGCGTAGGCATCAAGGCAATCGATGACTATACCTTGGAATATACGACTGTTGACGTATATCCCTTCTTCCCGACTTGTCTGACCTACGTGTGCTATATGCCCGCTTACGGGCCGCAGTTGGATCAGCTGGGTTCGGACTTCGGTACGGCTATGGACAAGATGTACTACTGCGGTTCCTACATTGTGACCAAGTATGAGCCTCAAGTGGGAAGAACTTATGAGAAGAACTACAAAAACTGGGATGCGGACAATATCCATATCACCAAGATCGATCTGACGTACAATGCGGAGGCTGCGACCATAGGGCCGGCGATGGTATTGAGAGGAGAACTTGACTACGCGGACATCAGCAACAACATCCTCGATGAGTGGAAGAGCAACTATCCCGAATACCTCTCCAAGAGCAGGGCGGTTCCGGATTATTCCTACTTCTACTGCTTCAACTTCCGTGCAGGTTCGGGAAGTCCCGAGCGTATCAAGACATGGACGGACAACGGCTGGGAACCTGAAAACTGGGATAAGGCGGTTACAAACTCGAACTTCCGTCATGCCGTTATGAGCGCCTTTGATAGAGACTATGCGATGTATGCTCTGGAGCCCGAGGCGGAAAACAGAAAGGCGGTCACACAGAGAACGATCACTCCTGCAACCTTTACAAGCGTGAATGAGGTCGACTATTCCAAACTGCCGGAGTTCGACAAGGTCGATCAATACTTCTTCGACGAAGCAAAGGCGAAGGAATACAAGGCGAAGGCGGTGGAAGAACTTAAGGCGGCAGGGGTCAAACTTCCTGTCAAGATGGTACTTTCCTACCGTTCGGACACCTCCGATTGGGAGCAGGAATGTGTATTGCTCAAGCAACAGGTGGAAAAGGTTCTGGGTACCGACTTTATCGAGTGCGTGCTCTACGGAGGACCTGCCGACGGTTTCCTGCGTCAGGTAAGAAGAAGCGGAATGTACGGTTTTATGAGATGTAACTGGGGAGCGGACTATGAAGATCCCTCCACTTGGGCACAGCCCTTCGGTCAAAATCCCGAGATCCGTGAGAACGACAATGTGGTTGAAGCGAACAGTTACAACGATATGGACATCTATATGAGCAAGGAGAACGAGTTGACGCCGATATTGAAGGCCTACTATGCAAAGGTGGACGAGGCGAAGAAGATCGCGGACACCGAGCCGAGATACAAGGCCTTTGCCGAAGCGGAAGCGATGCTGATCGAAAATGCGATCGTAGTGCCTTATTTTATCGATCCCGCCTCCTATATCTCTACGAAGATGGATATCTTTGAAGGACAGTACGCACCTTGCGGAGTCTCCAACCTGAGATTCAAGGGACAAAAACTTCATGAGAACTATATTACAATGGATGAGTATACCAAGAACTACGAAGCTTGGAAGAATAAAATGGGACTTAAATAGCAGACCGTAGACGATGCGGGCTCCGATGGTGGGGCCCGCATTGTAAAACTTGTTGGAAAGGAAATGCTTATGCTTCTCTATATAGGAAAACGCTTATTACGAGCCTGTATCACACTGACGATCATCATGACCGTTGTGTTTATCCTGCTTAGGCAGATGCCCTTGGAAGGGTATTTTCCGAACTACGATAAGATGTCGAAGGTACAGATCGAAAACGGGCTCCATCAAATGGGCTTGGATCAGCCCATGCCTGTCCAACTGTTTCGAATGTTCAAGGGCTTGGTGAAGGGCGATCTGGGGACTTCCAGGGTCTACCGAAACAACGTGCCCGTCACGGAGATCCTCAAACCCAAGATCCCGATATCGATCAAACTGGGTTCCTTGGCGATCCTGGTATCTCTTATGTTCGGAATCCCGATGGGAACGATGATGGCCAAGTATAAAGGCAGGTTCTTCGACCATGTCGGGACGGGTTTCGTCGTCTTTATCCAGGCAGTACCGGCGGCTGTCTACTTCCTCTTTATCCAGCTCTACGGGACTGAGGCCCTCAAGATCAAGATGCTCTTCGATCCCAAGGACTGGAAGATGTGGGTATTGCCGGTTTTGTCGATGAGCCTGGGCAACACCGCCTACTATGCGATGTGGTTGAGGCGATACATGGTGGACGAATCGTCCAAGGACTATGTCAAACTGGCCCAGATCAAAGGGCTTTCCAAAAACAAGATCATGTTTCATCATATATTCAGAAATGCCTTCGTACCGATGGTGCAGTATCTTCCGACCTCGTTTCTGAACACGGTCATCGGCTCCATCTACATCGAATCCCTCTACAGTATACCGGGGATGGGAGGTCTTTTGGTCGATGTCATCAAAAGACAGGACAACACGATGGTACAGGCGATCGTGCTGCTCTTTGCCACGGTGGGTATCATAGGTCTTATCCTGGGTGATCTCGCCATGGTGGCACTCGACCCGAGGATCAGTCTGAATGCGAGAAAAGGAGGAAGATAATGCCTGCGATCAAGAGTCCTACCATTGAAAAAATGGAGCAAAACGTATATCGAAAGACCGGAGAAGAGATGACGCAGGAAGAGCTGTTCAGCTTTGCCGAGTTTGACGAATCTCAGGTAGAAAAGACGGGGTACAGTAACTATTCTTACTGGCGTTCCACATTTAGAGCCTTTTCGAAAAACAGGGTCGCGATGTTCCTGGTCAGCGTCGTGATCTTTCTGGTGGTATTTACCTTTATTCAACCCGTGCTCCCCGATCAGATCCCCTATTTTCAGGTAAATAACAATCCGGACACGGGACTTCCCTACCGAAACCTGACACCGGGAACTCAGGTGGAGATCGCCGAAGGCCGGATGCACACCTTCCTCCTCGGGACCAATTCCATCGGTCAGGACCTGTGGTCGGGCATATGGGCGGGGACGAGGACGTCGTTGTTCATCGGGGTCATCGTTGCCTGCATCGAGGCTGTGATAGGGATATTTGTGGGGATCCTCTGGGGATATGTGCGCAAGCTCGACTTCTTTTTCACGGAGCTCTACAATGTACTCGACAACATTCCCGTAACCATTGTTTTGATCCTTGTAGCCTACATCCTTCCGCCGGGGATACCGACGTTGATCCTTGCAATGAGTTTGACGGGCTGGATAGGGATGGCGAGGTTTATACGAAACTTCATCATGATCATCCGCGACAGGGAGTACAACCTTGCTTCGCGTTGTTTGGGAACCAAGACCCCGAGGATCATCTTCAAGAACCTCCTGCCCTACCTGGTATCGATCATCATGCTGAGGATGGCGCTGTCGATCCCTGCGAACATCGGTTATGAGGTCTTTATCACCTATATAGGTCTGGGGCTTCCCGCTACGGTGGCAAGTCTCGGCAACCTCATCAATGAAGGCCGTGTGATGATGCTCTCTCCGAGCCTTCGCTATCAGTTGATCTATCCGACGATCCTGTTGTCGATCGTTACGATCTCATTCTATGTTTCGGGCAATGCCTTTTCCGATGCCGCAGACCCGAAATCGCACGTTTAGGAGGTGGCCTATGGAAAACAGAATCTTATCCGTACAGGATCTCAATGTCAAATTCTCTTTGAGAGGACGGGAACTGCATGCCATCCGCAACCTTTCTCTGGACGTGTACAAGGGCGAGACCCTGGCGATCGTGGGAGAATCGGGGAGCGGGAAGTCGGTGCTCAACAAGAACTTTATCGGCCTCCTCGATCCCAACGGCTATATCAGCAGCGGGGAGATCCGTTATTACGGGATGAACGCGGACGCGCCCGAGCGGTTCGACTCCTACAGGAGGGAGAAGGATTGGCTCAAGATAAGGGGGCAGGAGGTTGCAATGATCCTCCAGGATCCCATGACGAGTCTGAATCCCTTGAAGACGATAGGAGCGCAGATCGCCGAGGCGATCAAACTTCATCAGAAGGTACCCAAGGCTCAGCTGAAGGAGGTCGTCGTCCGCCTTCTGTCCGAGGTCGGGATCGAAGACGGACATCGACGCTACCACCAGTATCCGCACGAGTTTTCGGGAGGGATGAGGCAGAGGGTCGTTATCGCCATCGCCATCGCATGTCAGCCCAAGGTGCTTATCTGTGATGAACCGACGACCGCCCTCGACGTTACCATCCAATCTCAAATTCTAAAGCTCTTGAAGGAGCTGAAGAAGAAGTTCTCTCTGACGGTCATCTTCATCACTCACGACCTGGGAGTGGTCGCCAACATCGCCGACAGAGTGGCGGTCATGTATGCGGGCGACATCGTCGAGATCGGGATGGCGGAAGAGGTCTTCTACGATCCCAGACATCCCTATACCTGGGCTCTGCTCAGTTCCTTGCCCCAACTCGGGGTCAAGGGCGAAGAACTGTACTCGATCAAAGGGACCCCTCCCAACCTGTTCAAACCGGTCGTGGGAGATGCCTTTGCACCGAGAAACCCCCAAGCCTTGGAGATCGACTTTTTGGAGGAACCGCCGTACTTTGATATAACGCCGACCCACAGGGCCAAGACCTGGCTCTTGGATCCGAGGGCTCCCAAGGTGGAACCGCCCGCCTATATCAAAAACATCAGAGGGGTAGGAAGGAGATAAGAGATGAGCCAAAACAAAGAAGTCCTGCTCAGCGTGCGAGACATCGATATCACCTTCGGAACGAAGAAAAAACCGTTTCGAGCCGTGAAGGATGTCAGTTTCGACATCTACAAGGGAGAGACCTTCGGATTGGTAGGAGAGTCGGGAAGCGGAAAGACCACCATCGGTCGCGCCATCCTGAGGATCTATCCGATCAGCAAGGGCGAGATCCTATACAAGGGCGATAGGATCAGCGGTAAGATCAGCAAGGAGATGGACAGAAAGGTCGTCTCGGAGATCCAGATGATCTTCCAAGATCCGATGAGCAGTCTGAACGAGAGGGCGAAGGTCAACTACATTGTTGCGGAGGGGACCTACAACACCATGAAGTCCATCGGAGAGGCAAGGCGTCAGGAACTGGTCGAGCAGGCCCTCCTCGACGTCGGGTTGTTGCCCGAGTTCTCCAGCAGATTCCCACATGAGTTTTCCGGAGGACAGCGCCAGAGGATCGGGATCGCAAGAGCCCTGATCATGGAGCCGGAGTTTATTATCGCCGACGAGCCCATCAGTGCCCTCGACGTATCGATCCGTGCTCAGGTACTCAACTTGATGAACAAGTTGCAGAAGGAGAGGGGGCTGACCTACCTCTTTATTGCACACGACCTCTCGGTCATGAGGTTTATCTCCGACAGGATCGCCGTGATCAGCAAGGGAAGGATCGTCGAACTCGCCGAGTGCGAGGAGCTGTTCAAACATCCCCTTCATCCTTATACTAAGGCTCTGCTCTCCGTCGTGCCCCAACCGGATCCCGAAAACGAAAGGGATAAAAAGACCCTGATCTACGATCCGTCCATGCACAACTACGAGGAGGACCCTCCCGTGTGGGAAGAAGTATCGCCGGGCCACTTCGTGCTTGGAAATCGCAGGGAACTCGACGGATATAAAAAGGAATTGGAAGAAGTAAAGTAGGAAATGGAATACAAAAATTTTCCTAAGGAAACACCGCACGATTCAAAAAATCAGCGTAAAATCACTGTAGATGAAGGCTGAATTTCTTAGAAGTATTGATTTGACAAAGTGTCATTTTTTGCAAATTCACAGGAAAATCAAGATCTCACATTTGTGAGGTATTGCCCTAACAATCTGTCATTATTGACTTTTGGAAGTTTCCGTCAAGTAAGAAATGAAGTATAACAGTTTCTCGAAATACAGCTGACACAATTGCCAATTGGAAGGAGTGGATCGAGAAGGAGCGGTTTTCCGTATTTTGCAACATAGAGGAGAACTCGCCGAGCTTTCTTGAGAAGTATTTTCAAAAATAATTTATAAAAATCAAAGGGTTTCGTATCGGAAATAATCGGCTGAAACCCTTGTTTTTACATATATTACAACAAAATATATTATTTACATACCCATACTTTGTCCCTGTACTTTTTGTCAAACTGTTGGTATAATACAAGATGGATACGGAACTGGCGCTTAAGCTCGATCATCCGTTTTGTACATAGAAAAATTTTGAATAGAAGGTCGAAGCGGACGATGAGGTCAATTCCTTCCGAAACTGTAGTATTCAGGAGGATGGAGATATGAACAAGTTTGATGGACATGCAATACTGGACAGGGCGAGGACTCTTCTTTCTCAAGGGACTGTAGTCCAATACATTCCCGAGCTCAAAAAAGTTGATCCGTCGTTGCTGGGCTACTGCATCGTCGATGTGGATGGAAACACCTTGAGTTTTGGAGATGCACAGATAAAGTTTACCATCCAGAGCATCTCCAAGGTCATCACGTTTACCTGCTGCCTTATGGACAGGAGTTTGGAAGAGATCAAAGAGAGGGTCACCTTTGAGCCGACCTCGAGTGCCTTCAATGCCATCTCGGACTTGGAGAACAAGAACGCTCATCGTCCCCTCAACCCCTACCTCAACGCAGGGGCTTTTTCCGTACTCTCACTGATGAAGAGGGAGAGTTTCGAGCAGTGTTTTGAACAGGTTTTGGATCTTTTGAAACTTATGACGGGCAACCCTTCCCTCACCTACAACAGCAGTGCCAGCCTGTCCGCCTATCAAACCGCCTATCGCAATCGATCCCTGCTCTACTATATGCAGAGTACGGGTATCTTGGACAAGGACACCGATATCGAGGCTCTTCTCGATGCCTACTGCAAGATATGCTGTATTGAAATGACGGCGCAGGAACTTGCTACGCTGTCCTTGGTATATGCCCAAAAAGGCTACTCCACCCTTTCGGGAAAACAGTGCTTTGATCCGAAGATAGCAAGCATCGTCAATGCGACCGTTATGCTCTGCGGAATGTACGACGAGAGCGGAGAAACCGCCGTGTCTGTAGGTCTTCCCTGCAAAAGCGGAGTCGGAGGAGGCCTTATGGCGATTGCGCCCGGAAGGCTGGGGATCGGGATCTTCGGCCCCGCCCTCAATGCGAAGAGCAACAGCATAGGAGGGATGAGCATCTTGGAACAACTGAGCGGGGAATTGGATCTGACCATCTTTTAGTGCGATGGCATATCTCACGAAACAAAGGAAACATCGTTTTGTGTCTTTGTGATCTGCCCTCCAAGTTGCAACTATGGAATATCAGAATTTAAGTATTATACTGAAGTTTGCGTAGGCCGGTCCTTATGACGACGCCTATCTTGCAGGAAACTGTCATACGTCAAACAAATCATGTCAATTGCAGGGAAGTACAAACCTAATACTGTTCTACGAATAAGATGTCGTCCGCGGAGATGAGGTTATGAAACGCATATGGACCTAACAGATACAGCTCTGTATAAAATTCATATTTTATTAAACAAAGAACAGGACAAAGTGCTTCCTTGTGAAAATAAATATTGGGTAAGGAGGAATTAAATGAATGACAAACTACACCTTGTTCAACTCGGTGCACTCTTACATGATATCGATACCATCGTAAGAGGAGCCGGATTGAGCAAAGAAAACGACTTACATCCGGGTTCCGCATACCTTAAAGGCAAAGGGTTGTTTTCGCAGGAGGATGCCGAAGTCTATGACATCATCGACCATCATTACGAAGAAGAGCTGAAGAATCCATCTCTTTCGCAGGACTCTGTGGCCTACCTCGTCTATGAAGCGAATAACATCGCCTCGGGTACGGGAAGACGAAGTGTTCCGGAAGCAGGAGCGAAGAAAGAGTTGAATTCGATCTTCAATCTGATCCGACCGGAGATCCCGTCGGAAGACAAGATCTTCCCTCCGGGAGATGTAAAAAAGGACTTTAATATGCCTCGGAAACCGGGAAATAACGGATCGTCATCCCTTTATTATGCGCAGAAGCTGGAAGCTATCACAAAGGTGCTCGAGACGAATCCGCAAATCGAGGACCTGCTTGTCGCGCTGGAAGAGGACGCTTCTTTTCTTCCTTCGACTTCCTATCCGGAGCACAGAGACGTATCCTGCTATGACCATGCCAGGATCGTTGCTGCACTTGCCTCCTGTATGTATCGCTACGACAGGGAACATGGGATAACCGACTGGAAGAAGGAGTATCTGGACAGCACCGAGGCGCGAAAAACCGAGAAGTTTCTCTTCGTATTGGGCGAGTTCACAGGGATCCAGGACTTTATCTACACCATTACATCCAAGATGGCAATGAAGTCTTTGAGGGGACGTTCCTTCTACTTGGAGCTCTTCACTGAGCACATCATCGACGAGATCCTCTCCGGTCTCTCGTTAAACAGGGCAAACCTTATCTATTCGGGAGGAAGTCAGTTCTATCTCCTCCTGCCGAATACATCACAAGCGGATGAACTGCTTGAAAGTTGTCGTGAGAAAGTCAATGATTTCCTCTTGGAAGAGTTCGGGACCAAGCTCTACTTTGAAATGGCATGGATCCCTGCGACGGCGGAAGACTTGGGCAACGGCTTGGATGTCGAGCTCAAGAAGGAAAACAAATTGGGAGAGGTCTTCCGACAAAGCGCCATCAAGACATCTAAAGGAAAAATAAATCGTTATTGCTCACCGCAATTAAAAGATCTATTCAATGAAGACAGTGGTATCAATGCGATCCACAGTTACACCAGTGAATGTGTTATCTGCAAGAAGGCGGAGAAGGATGAGATCCTTCAAGCCAATAAAGAAGCAAGGAAGAAGCGGACGGGAGGAGATGATGATCCGGAAGGGATCGAGATCTGCGATTCCTGCAACGGTTTTATTGAATTGGGTAGTGTCATTGCCAAACTCTATGGAGAAGATCGAGGGTTTTTGGTAGAGACCTACAAGAAGGATGAAGAAACGTCAACAAAACCCAAGGGAGCCTTGATCGAACTTCCTCTTCTCAAAGGAGGAAGAGTCTGCCTGCGTTTGATGGATGAAAATCAGGTCGAAAACCTCGATCGAAACGGAGAACTCCATCGATATTATTCGGTCAACAGCATCCATACAGGAGACCTTCTATGTAAAAACATCTCCGTAGGCAACTACAATGTCCCGAACGAAGGCAAGGGGCTTGTCGAATTTAATGCATTGGTGACAAGGTCGAAGGGTATCCGTCGCCTTGCAGTCTTAAGAGCGGATGTCGACAATCTGGGAACCTTATTTCAATCCGGTTTTGAAGATAAGAACTCTGAGCATCCCTTCCGCCATGTTACCCTATCCAAGTCCGCAGTGCTGTCCGGATATCTGTCCGATTTCTTCAAGCGAAGAATCAACCTGATCCTCGAAAGAAGAGATGGAGCCTCTGCACACAACGAGATCTTCAAGGAGTATTGCAACCTCATTTCTTCAAGCGAGAAGAAGTTTAGAGATATCGTAGTCGTATACTCCGGAGGGGATGACCTCTTCGTGATAGGAACATGGAACGATGTCCTTGAGTTTGCCGTAGACTTGAGGACGGCGTTCAAGGAGTTTACGAACGGAAAGATCACTCTGTCCGCAGGGATCGGCTTCTTTAGCGAAAGTTTTCCCGTATATCAAATGGCAGGACGTACCGGGGAACTCGAAAAACTGGCAAAAGAATATACCAAGAGCAACAGTCCTCTGCCGACAAAGGATGCGATCGCTCTCTTTGGAAGAATGAGCGATGAGAGGCTCAACCATGTATATATGTGGGATGAGTTTATCGACAAGGTCCTCTATGAAAAATATGCCTATCTCAAGCAGAATGTCGACTTTAAAGAGGACTCGGGATCCAAACTCTTTGTCGGGAAATCGAAGTGGTATAAACTGATGGATCTGATCATACAGAGCTTGACTGTGGGGGATCGTATCGATATTGCAAGATTTGCTTATACGATCGCAAGGATCCGACATACAAAAGACAATGAGCAAACCTATCAGGACTTTAAAGAAAAAATGCTGATATGGATGAGAGATAAAGAAGACGCAAAGCAACTGTTAACAGCGATCAACCTTATAATCTATGAAGAAAGAGAGGGCGCAAAATGGGCCGACAAGTAAAAGTGGAAGAGGTAGTGTTTAAAAATAAGGACGATAGAAACATGGTTACAACGACCCAGTTGAGACTGCTGCTGTCCAACTCCGTTGTAGTAAAAAACAAGATCGAGATGGTATGCAAGAAAGGAGATAAACTTCCTGCCGAGATCCAAAACGAGATCAAATACCTCCTGATCAAGCATATCTACCAATGCGGAAGAGACGCCAAAGTCAGAGATTTTGACAAGGCGTTTCACATTGCCGATGTGATCAAGGACATAGGAGATTCTCAGGAGAAATTCAACGAGTATTACAGATATTTGGAAGAGATCGTAGCATATGTAAAATACTATAAGGGATAGGAGAGAAGAAGATGAGTACAGAAAGAGGATTTATAAATATGATAAGCGGAAAACTGGTTATCAAAGGAACGATCAAGGTGCTGACCGGACTTCATATCGGAACATCGGGAGACTTCTCTGCCATCGGTGCGGTCGATAACATCGTAGTAAGAGACTCGGTCACCAACAAACCTATGATACCGGGCTCCTCCTTAAAAGGAAAGATGAGATACCTTCTGGCAAGGACCAAGTACAGCGACACCTCTATGACAATGGCAAACATTAAAGATGAACATGAAGCGATCAAGAGGCTGTTCGGAGGAGTAGGGAAAGATCAGGAGGGACTTGTTCTTTCCAGATTGCAGTTCCAAGATATGCTGCTCTCCGACAAGTCGGAGAAGGAGCTCAAGAGCCTGGAGCTAGACCTGCCCTACACCGAGATCAAGTATGAAAACACCATCGATCGTGCAAAGGGAGAAGCCAACCCCAGACAACAGGAAAGGGTTCCTGCCGGTTCCGAGTTTGACTTCAAATTGATCTACAACATTGAAAAACTCGATGAACTGAACGAAGATATGGAGAACCTTGCCCTTATGATGGAACTCCTTCAGGACGACTACCTCGGAGGACACGGAACAAGAGGATACGGACGGGTGAAATTTGAGAACTTGACGGTCGAAGTAAAGACCTATGCCGAAGATAGCAAGGCGAAGGATATCGATAGTGCAAAATATCAAGAATTGTTGGAAAGCAAGGTGAGATAATGTCTTATCATGTCTATAAACTGAAATTTCCCCATGGGATCCACATAGGAGGATCCGGGGGAGCGGGGCTCGAAGGAACGGATTTTAGTATGAGATCCGATACCTTCTACAGTGCCTTCTGCCAAGAGTACGTAAGTTTATACGGAGCTGAAGAACTGGTGTCGATGGTGGAGAAGGACAGCCTTAAGGTCTCGGATCTTCTTCCGTTTAAGGGAGACATTTTCTACCTTCCCAAACCCTGTGTAAACATCGATAGGGATCAGTCCATGAGACAGAAAACCGTGGACAGAAAGAAGGTTAAGGCCTTGAACTACCTTCCTTTTGAAAAACTACAGGACTATATCTCCTTCCTTGAGACGGGAAAGAATTTTCCTGAGGTAGATACGGACTTCGGAGACAAACAACTTCACACAAAGAACCAAATCTCAAGGGAAGGAAAAGACACCGAACCCTATAACATAGAAGTATTTCGCTTTAACAGCGAGTCGGGACTCTATGTGATCGCGGAGTTTGATGAAGACTTCAAAGGAGTGTTTGAAGCCGTTTTGGACAGCCTTTCTCTAAGAGGGATCGGAGGAAAGAAGAGCTCGAGCTGTGGACAGTTTGAAGTGTCGGAAAAAATCTTCCCGGAAGAAAAAGAGACTTTGGGAACATCGGTCTCTTCCTTGTACAAGGCCCTTCGTCAAAGTGCGAAGAACTATATTCTCCTCTCCTCCTATCTGCCATTGCCGGAAGAGATAGAGGATCTGAACAGTAAAGAGAACGGTTATCAGTTGATTCGAAGAAGCGGTTTTGTCAACCTGAGTTCCTACTCGTCTCGATCCCAAAAGAGAAAACAGGTCCATATGATTTCTTCCGGATCGGTGCTTAACTTCAAGCCTGAGGGAAAAGTAGCGGACCTGAAACTGCATGGGGCTCACAGCATCTATCGAATGGGCAAACCGCTGGTAATGGGGGTGGAACTATGTCGAGAATAAAAAACTATAAAATGAATCTCCATGTACTAAGCCCCGTCCATATAGGCGGTGCGGAGTACAAGTCGAAACTGACTACGAAAGAATACATCTATGATAGGCGAAAAAAAATCCTGACCATCATCGATGCCAACAAATTTACGGATCTGTTGATCAAAAGAAACCTCTTCGACACCTATATTGACTATATTCAAGAGAGGGTCAATACGTCCAAAAAAGAACAGAACAGAAAGGCGGATATCCGCACCTTTATCCAACAGCATAAGTTGGAGGCGCAGATCCCGAGCATTGCGGCAAAAGAGTACAAAAATCTCGAGATCGATACTGAAAACGAACGACTCAACAATATCAACCTCGTTGTCAAAGATGCCTATGGAGAGCCCTATATTCCGGGCAGCAGTATCAAGGGAGCGATCATCACCTCCTTGCTTGTAGACTATATTATTAGTCACAGAAACGAATTTAGGGACAATATCGCCAATATCTTAAAGGCGGCAAGGAAGGTTCAAAGCGATAGGGACATACACGACTACAAAAAGCTCGTATCTCGTGAAGTCTCCACGATTGAAAACCTTATTCTCTACGGGACACCTAAGGCACCTAAGGTAAAACGTTTCGGACTGTCTGTCTCCGACACCTATAGAAGCGAAAAACTTGAGACATGCTTTCTTCAGGACATCGATGAAAAAGTGAAAGATGGAAATCTTCAGCCCATGCCCTTGGCACGGGAATATATTGCGCCGGGAAGTAGACTGTTCTGCGATATCTCCCTGGACTTCGATCGCTTTAAAGAGTCGAAACTAAAGATTGAACATATGAACGATGTTCTGGATGCCATCGAGAGAGCGTCTTCATATTTGACAACGACTTCCATCCCTTATGTACGTGAAGAACTGGACCTCATCTTGGGGGCGAACACCGGATTCCATCAGAAGACGGTAGTCCATGCCCTGTTTGACCAAGAAAAGGAGAGACTCGATGTCGTAAGAAAACTCCTGCACAAAAATTCGAAGAACAAAATAACCAACCACCTCAATGATAAACATGCTCCTCGAGTGATCAACCGTGTAGTATGGGATACCTACGAAGAGCTGGCGGGTGTGGTTCAACTGACTATAGTGGAGGAAGAGTAATGTTAGCCAAGATGAACATCGAACTGCAGGGGGGTAGTCTTCATCCCAGCATGGCCTCGTTGTTTCACGGGTACTTGATGAAGGAGATAGATCCCTCCTTTGCCGAATATCTCCATTACAACCAAACCAACCCCTTTACCTCCTGCATTGTTCGGGAGAGGTCGGGGGACAAAGCTTATTGGAGGATCACTACCTTCAACAAGATGGCCTATGACGGGATCATCGTTCCTCTGGCAGGTAGGAGCAGTGACAGCATCTATATTGAGCACAAGGATATGGAGTTTCAGATCAAAAATATGAAGGTGGAAAAAAGCAGTTTTGAAGAACTCTACCTCAATACGAAGAGAACTCCAAGACTTCGACTCTTGACACCTACGTCCTTCAAATCGGACGGACGCACCCATATTTTTCCTGATGTCAAAGTCCTTTTGAACGGAGTTATCAATAAGATAAACCTGCACTCCGACTCGATCAGGATCGAAGATGAACATGCCTTGGAAGATCTGATGAAGGGAATGTACCTGAGAGATTACAACCTTCGTACTGCGGTTTTCAGCATGGAAAAAATAAAAGTAAAAGGCTTTATCGGGACCCTCGACATGGGCCTGTACGGAGATCCCGCCTTGCTTGAGCTTTTGAACTTCATCTTAGCCTCGGCCGAATACACGGGACTTGGGATTAAAACTTCACTTGGAATGGGAGGAGTAAACCTTGAATACAGAAATTGACATGACCAAAGAAAGGGTATTGCTCACCTTTGCGGGCAATACCGACCCTACCAGGGGACAACATGATGGCCCTATCCTTCATATCTGCCGTTACTACAGACCTCAAAAGATCTATCTGATACTGACAAAGGAAATGCAGGAGAGGGATGAGAAGAAAAATATATATCAAGAATCGATCCTAAAGAACATTGAGAACTACGATCCTGAACTGATAAGAGTCTATACAGGGATTGAAAATGCTCATAAATTTGATAAGTATTTCAGCTATGTATATAGCACATTTGAAGAGATAATAGGGGGAATCGTTGAAGGAACTCAGATCCTTGTTAACGTTACTTCGGGTACTCCGCAAATGACAGCGAATCTTATTTCCTATGTTGTAGATGCCCGAAACGGCAACATTATTCCTATCCAAGTATCCACCCCTGAAAATAAAAGCAATTTTCCGCCACCTTTTGATTATGATCCGGAGGAGGAAGCGAAAAAGAACAAGGACAAGAAAGAAGAAACTCGTACCAATAGACTTATGAGGCCTGACCTTACCAGATATTCCAGAGTGTCTTTGAAGAATCAGATTGAAAGGTTATTGGATCAATATGAATATGCGACCCCTTTGGAGTTGTTGGGCGAAAAAGACATATATAGTAAGAGTTCGGAACTAAAAAGTCTTTTGAGGTTCGGCTTGGACAGGAAAAACCTGAGGGGAGCGGAGGTAAACAAAACCCTTGATAGGATTTCCGATGGGAAGTATGAAGACCTCTATTATTATCCGATAGATAAAAAAGCAAGGATCATACCTCTGTGGTATGAACTTGTGGACTATTTTGCGCTGGCATTGGCAAAATTGAATTCTGATGATATATCGGGTTATATCCTGATGCTTGAACCTATTATGGTAAATTTATATCTGTCGATACTGAAGGACTTGGATGCGTTTAAAATAGCTTTCTATGAGATTTTTCGAGATGTAAACAAGAGTTCTCAGAATAAAGCTTTGGATCCCAGGTATAAGGTGAAGGAAGAGTTTAGAGTCTCGTATTCTCAATTGTTTGGCCAAGTGGAAGGATCAATGAAAAACAAGGGAATATCCTCCTTGGATACAAATAGAGATATCAGCGACATCCTATTGAAATCCTTGATAGAATGTATGATCAAGACTCATAGCAAGGCAAATGGAATAGGAAGCAAAGACTTTTCAAAGTTAACTCAAGCTTTGGAAGGAGTCAAAGAACCGAGAAACCAGTTAGCCCATTCTCTAAAGACCTACGGGAAAAAAGACATAGGGGCGAAGGTGAAGTTAAATCCGAAAGTCATCAATGAGGAGATCATAAATTTCCTGACCAAATACTATACCCCATTGGGTTTCAAACCAAGTATGCTTGACATCTACAATAATATCAACAAAGCAATCAAACAGATTTTGGAAGAAGAAAAATAAAACAAAGGAGGAACACCATGAGCAACCTGTACCTTTACGAACAAGGCATCACTGTGGGATATAAAGAAAACCGCCTGCGTATCGAAGACAAAAACGATCAGGAACGGTTTATCCCCATCGAACACATCGATAACGTCATTGTATTCGGAGGGGTACAGGTTACATCCTCCTGTATCCAAAACCTTCTTACAAGAGGGATCCATCTGACCTGGCTGTCCAAGACCGGATCCTACTACGGCAGACTGGAATCGACAAGTCATATCAACATCCACAGACAGAGGATGCAATTCAAAAAGAGCGAAGAAGAAGATTTTCGGCTTTGCATCTCGAAACGCTTTATTGACGGCAAAGCGCGAAACCAAAGAACCATCCTCCTTCGGCTCAATCGCTACAAAAAACAAAGTGAAATGCAAATCCTCCTCGATGAAATGGCGAAAATCATACAAAGCATCCACCGTATAGAAACCATAGAAGGTTTGATGGGAAAAGAAGGTTACCTTGCAAAACTCTATTATCGAGGTCTAAACCTGATATTAAAAGAAGAATTTGCCTTTGAGAAGAGGACCAAGAGACCTCCCAAAGATCCCTTTAATGCTATTTTGAGCTTTGCCTACACCCTTCTGCACTATGAGATCTTCACCTCTGTTACCAGCAAGGGCCTAAACCCCTATGTGGCCTTCTTACATACGGACAAACACAATCATCCGGCGCTCTGTTCCGACCTGATGGAAGAGTGGAGACCGGTTTTAGTCGACTCTCTTGCTGTAGCCTTGATCAACACCGGGAAAATAAGTCTTGAACACTTTGAGGAAAACAAAGAAGTAAACGGAGTCTTTCTTACTAAAGAAGGATGTAAGATTATCATTGAAGAATTCGAAAAAAGATTAAGGCAGGAAGTACATTATATTACCGAAGTGCCTTACAAAATGAGTTTTCGTCGTATGTTGGAATATCAGGCGATGCAACTGATAAAAGCCATGGAAGACAACAATGGAGACCGCTATCAAAGCGTATTGATCAGGTGATATTATGGAACAATGGGACGTATTGGAAGAAGACTTTGAACAACTGCGCTTGGAAGACACTGTAACAGTTATTGTCATCTACGACATTATTTCAAACACGAGAAGGACGAGACTGTCCAAACTGTTGTGTGGTTACGGATATCGAATCCAAAAATCTGCGTTTGAGTGTATACTTTCCAAGGAGAAGTGTGATAAAATGTTAAAGGAGATAGAGGTCTTTGCGCAAAAAGACGACCTGATAAGGATCTATCGCCTAAACCAAATGGTTCAAACCACCGTATATGGAGAGAGGCAGGAAGTCGAAAATGAGTTTTATTATTTTATCTAAGACTCCCGATATAGAAATACCAAGGGATACAAAGGAAATTTTTGTTAAAAAACACAAAAAAACTCCAAATGGATCGACCCTCCCGAAAACACATATTACAAGTGTTGAAAATACAGACCTCCATACACATAGGGCTTGAAAGGAACTACCTCCGAAAGGAGACGGAAACAGGATGTGAAAAAATATGGTAAACAGCACACTCCTGAGCTTGAAAGGAACTACCTCCGAAAGGAGACGGAAACTGTAAAGCCCTTGCCATTATCTTTTCAGGAGAGTTGTATTGCTTGAAAGGAACTACCTCCGAAAGGAGACGGAAACGAACTTTAAAGAATTTGTGGTAGTAATTATTTCCAAATTGCTTGAAAGGAACTACCTCCGAAAGGAGACGGAAACGTAGTTTGAAATCACTCTCCATACCTTCCATTAACTCGCTTGAAAGGAACTACCTCCGAAAGGAGACGGAAACTTTTTTAATTCGACGATCAACAAGGTAATGACACTAATGCTTGAAAGGAACTACCTCCGAAAGGAGACGGAAACTCGGATGTAATAGCGACTAATTGTAGTTTATAAAAAATGCTTGAAAGGAACTACCTCCGAAAGGAGACGGAAACCTAATAACTTGGGAAGAAGGACTTGAAATCCGTATTTCAAATTGCTTGAAAGGAACTACCTCCGAAAGGAGACGGAAACTTTACAAAAGCGTCAAGTTCATTTTCAAATTCTACTACGCTTGAAAGGAACTACCTCCGAAAGGAGACGGAAACTTAACAAGG
>JAUMWQ010000122.1 GCA_030529565.1 Filifactor alocis
AAGAACTCTTGCTTCACCTGTGTGAACTCTCCTTGGAATATAAAAATAAGTGCCCCTATCCTTCTTTAGGGTAAAGAGGTGCAAGGTATTTTTGCTGAGGGCAAAAATAAATTGTCTTCCTTTACATAAGAATATAGATACCAACACTATATCATTTTGTCTCAACCGTGTCAATACAAGCGAATACACGGGATAGAGAACTTTTGTGTGTAAGACTGCTGTCTGATCGAAGTGTGGAAATATCTGATTCGGTTTATACTATAATGCATTAAAATTGATAGGATGAAATGCTTTGAACCTTCCTCCTCCGATACTATTATTCTTTTGAGTTGTTGATATAAACCACCTGTGATCTATAGAAGATAAAACAATTTTTCGTGGTCAAAAAACAGATATATCGATACTTCTCTATTGGAGAATAATATGAATTGTTTTATCGGTAGGAATATGTTCCCTGCACCCGTTTAAATGGAGAGTGGAATTACAAATCCTTATTTCAGAACTCATAAAATAAAATTTGTTGATATCAAGAACTTAAGCAAATGACGGTATAGAATTTAACGATCCCTCCCGAAGTTTGAAAAATATTGAGGGGAAATAGTATAATTTCAAAATAATGGTCATAAGAATCAAACCTTTTTTGCCTCTATTCGCTCTTAATAGTAGGTGGCACCGGGAAGGGAGGAGAAGATGAAGGAAAAAGAACTTATAGAAAGCTTTCAAAACGGAAATGACGAGGCCTTCGATGAGATCGTCGCCTTGTATCAACAAAGAGGATTTAGGACAGCCTATCTTATCGTCGGAGATCAAAGCGATGCTCAAGATGTCCTTCAGGATACCTTTGTCAAAATATATCTTCATAGAGATCGGTTGAAAAACAGTGAAGTTTTTTCTTCGTGGTTTTATAAAATCTTGGTTCGTACCGCTTGGGAAGCGGTGCGCAAGAAAAAGAAGGAGGTCGCTTGTGAAGATACCCTGTTTTTCGACAAAAGGGCCGAGAGTATCAATGTGGAGGACGAAATGATCCGCCTTCAACAGAGCGATGAAATCAGGCAGGCGATCGAGAGCCTGTCCTTGGAACAGAGAACTGTGGTCGTTCTATTCTATTATCAAGGTTTTTCAATAAAGGAAATAGCAGAGATGACAGGAACGCTGGAGGCGACGGTAAAGTCGAGAATGTTTTTGGCGCGCAGGAAATTGCGTAAGCTGTTGAGTGTGGAGGCGGAGATCCTTCGATGTCCGTAGGCTTGAAAGGAAGGAGAAGAAGATGAAGGATGCAAGAGGTTTCTTCAGAGGAGCGAAGAAGGTACCTTCCCGAAAGCAGGAAGACATTCTTTTCGATAGGTTTTTGTCGGAAGGTTTGGGAAGGATCGCTCAAGAGGTGGATGTACCGAAGGATTTTTCGGTGGATATCAGGGGCTTGAAAGGAAGGGAAGAAAAGATGAAAACAAAGAAAACTTCAAGATATGTGTTGGTTATGGCGATCGTATTGTTCTGTATCAGTGCAACAGCGTTCGCAGTTGGAAGTATGGCGGGCTACATCGGTCATTCTACGAACAGAGGAACCTCTTTGCCGACACAGGAGGAGATGAAGCAGTATCTGGGAGAGGCGCCTAAGCTGGTGAGTGAATTTGAAAACGGCTACAAGTTTGTCGAATATGCGGAAGGTGAAAGCTCCATGGTCGATGATCAGGGTGAGAAGATTGAAACGGTAAAGGATTATATGTTCGGTTTTGAGGATGCGACAAATCCCGGAAGAAATGTCAGCCTTCTTGTATCTCAAAGATTTACGCAGACTTCCGAGGAAGATGAAAAAGGAGTGGAAGATATTGAGATCGGAGGAAGAAAGGCCGAACTCTACGAGATGGATTACAAGTTCGTTCCTCCTAATTATGAATTGACTGCCGAAGACAGAAAGAAACAGGAAGAGGGAGTTCTTGAGATCTCGTACGGAAGCGATAAGGTGGAGGAAGAACATACAACCATCGTATCTTGGGAAGAAGGAGGACTTGATTACAGCCTGATCTACTCCGGTCAATATGAGTTGAAGGCGAAGGATCTGATCGAGATGGCGGAAGAAGTTATGAGTAAGTAGCGTACGGACATATTGAAATTTACGTTGATTTTTCCAAGTGATACTATCCTTTGTTTGAAATGCCGGGTATACAGAATATATAATTGCTGGAAACAATGTGGTTCAAAGCATTCAGCCTGTCAATTCCGGCAGATGATAGTATTAATGCCGTTCTTCATCTGAAATGTCGGGTGTACAGAGTATATACTGAGCGAAAAACAACTTGGAGGGTTTACAGTTCAAAACGTTCAATCTGTCAATTCCGGAAGATAACAGTATAAGAATATGGAACAAGTTCGACGATCAAGATGTCGAGCGGTGGAGAAAAAAGCTTTTGGTTTGGACTCGGATGTTCAAGTCAAAAGCTTTTTTGTCAGTGTATGTTGATAGTTAGTTTCATTTCTTATCTTTCTTATAAAATCAGAAGAGTTTAGGAAGTACCGCACAAAGGTAGACTCCCGATTTTTTTCGTTTTCATAAAAAAGAAAAATTGTCAAACCAACACTTTCAAGGATTTTATCCTTCCTATAAAATTAGGTTGATGCTGATTTTTCAAATTATGCGGTTTTCCTTTTATGTCGATGTCGGAGTTGTTTTGAATTTCAACGCACCATCGCACCGAAAAAAATGACGGATATAATGTGAATGTTGATTTTTCTGCAAGTTTATAAAAAGTGAAAAGGTTTTTCAAATCAATATTTCAAAGGATTTCATCCTTCATTTAACACTGACTTTATGCAGATTTTTGGAATCGGGCGGTGTTGTTTTTATTCTCGATTCTTCAATATAGAACAAGGTGCCCTCCGTTCTTTTGAGTCATACTTTATTTTGAGATCATTATGTCGACAAGAAAAGATTTTTTGTAAGCCTTTCTGCGATCACCTCCTTGTGCTACAATATTTAGAGAATGCAAAAGGGTGTATACGATGGTTTCTTTAGAACTTACGGTTTTCAGAGAAGATTTTCACCCGGCACGAAAGATACGCAACGTTTTTATGGCAAAACTTTGACGAATAAATGGTTTTGAGGATGTGTTTATCTGAACAAACAGATTTTAGTCCCGATTTTGAAGGGATTCGGTATCGTTTTAGGGTTTATGCTTTCCTATGGATGGCATTTTTAGTGGAGAACACTATCAACAAAGAGTTGCAAGGAGGAATGTCATGGGTTTTGAAGAGTTTGAAGTCTTATACGAAGAGGTGGAACAAGAGATTGTCGTTCTGCGTCATAAGGGTGGCGGAGGAGCAAAACATAACGACTTTTGGGTAGGTTCCGCATACTTCCTCGCCTATGTGGATGAGGAAGGGCGGTTGCACAACAAAGAAGGAAGGTTGGTGTGGCCTGTAACCGAGGAGGAGAGCAAAAGGGGAGGTTGTTTCGGAAAGTTTCGCGACGAGACGATCTACCGGGTAAGGGCCAGACGTCTCAAAGACCGAAGGGTAGAAGAAGGGATGATCGAGTCCTTTTTCAACCGATTCTATGTTGTGCAGATCTTGGAGGAAGATGTTTCTTGCGAGGTTTTGGAAGAGATCTTGGAAGAATATCGGAAGGAAGTGATCGTCGAAGATGAATTGCTTGGCGAGCTTACGTTGAACAAGGATTTTTCGGAATTTGAGGGAGAAATCACTTGGGGAGGACAACCTCTTTGCATTTCGCTTGAAGTCGACACGGATGACGAGGAGAGCCAAAGGCGGACCTTTGAACATATGAAGAAGATGGTCGCAGAGCAGGAGGAGTGGAACAAAAAGATGTTCGATGTCGCTGCGACAGAGTTGGTAGAGCTTGCAAATGAGTGGAGACTTGCGGAAGAAGAAGGAGAGAAGAAGCCTGTTATTAAAAGAGAGGATTTTATCGCCCGCATTCAGATCCGAACCTTGTGTATGCAAGAGGACGGCTCTTTTGTCGCATATTACGATGACGATGATATGTTTTGGGGGCATTGCATCACTGTGTACGGAAGTTTGGACGAGGGAGTCGATACCGCCCAAATAGAAGGCTGAAGAAGAGGGATCGGGAATTTACCGCGATACTGATAATTCAAGAAGCAATGATGCAAATCAGTTCTCTATGGATGAAAGCAGTTACGGAAATACCCCACAAACCTAAAGTTTTGATTTTCCGGCGAATTTGAAAGAAATAGAGTCTTGTTCAATCAATGGTTTTTAGAAATTCAATATTCATATAAAAGTGATTTTACGATGAGTTTTTGAATTGTGTAGTGTCTCCTTATAGGATGAGGGAGAAAGAGCGTGTCCTATCCCTGGTGTGTTTCTATAGGAGGGAAGAAGAGGGTCGGACATCTCAAGCTTTTGGTAATCAGGACAAAGGTTATTTTTATATCGAAGCATGTCGTCATCGTAAACACAGGTGTCGAGGCGATCTTCGATAGAGTTTTTATGTTTTACAAAACGATAATAAAAGCAAAAGACACCTTTGGGGGCGCGTTCAAAGGGCAAACAGAAAACAGGAGAGTTTGATTAGGATGAGTTGTACAGATCCTGCAAAGAACTGTGGGTGATGGAAGGAGATAAGAGATGAGGGCAAAAAAAGAAGGAAACCTTCTGGTCATAAGAGTGGACAGGGGAGAAGAGCTTGTTATGAGCATTGAGAAGGCCTGTAGAGAATATGGGATAAAAACAGGGATCGTCTCGGGTATAGGTGCGGTTTCAAGTTGTGCTATGGGAGTCTTCAATGTGGAAGAAAAGAAGTATTATAAAAATGAGTTTTCGGGAGCGCTCGAGATCACGAATCTCACGGGGAATGTGACAACGAAGGACGGGCAGTTATACCTCCATCTTCATATGACGGTTGGAGACGATAAGGGAGCGGCGTTCGGCGGTCATTTGAACGAGGCTGTGGTAGGTGTGACCGCGGAGGTATTTGTCCTGACGTTTGCGATGGAAATAGAACGGGAGATGGATCCGGACATCGGAATCAACACGATGGTTTTGTAACAGGAGGAAGTTTTTCGTTTTGAAAACAATACTACATTTAAACATTTGGCATCCATGTCCTTTGGGAGGCGCCGCACAAATTTTGATTTTCCTATCAAGATTTTCGAGGATGTCATCTTTTGTATAGAGTTGATTTTACGAGGAACTTTTGAAATATGAGGTGTTTCTGTAGAGGCAGATCGTTGACATGGTAAGTTCAAACGGATGGCGGTATTGAAACGATCGTTTTTTAGACAAGAGGAGAAGTGATGAAGGCTTATATCTTTGATCTGGACGGAACTTTAGTCGATTCCATAGAGTCGATTGCTTATTTTGCGAACAGTGCTTTGGAAGAATATGGGATCCAAAGTGTGGAAGTGGAAAAATACAAAGGTTTTGTAGGGGATGGAGCGAGAACTCTCATTCGAAGGGTTATGGAGTATAGAGGAAGTTCATCTCCTGAATTGCTGGAACAAGTACTTCGTAGATACAATGAGACTTATGACGACAACTACCTTTATCTGTGTAAGGTGTATGAGGGGATCGAGGACTTGATAAGGACTTTGAGAGATAGAGGATTTAAGACGGGAGTCCTGTCCAATAAACCGCACAGCACGACGGTCAAGATCGTGGAAGCTCTCTTCGGAAAGGAGAGTTTCGACTTTGTTTACGGTCAGCGGGAGGGTGTTGCGTTGAAGCCTCATCCGGATTCGATCTTGAATCTGCTTGGAACTCACGAGCTGAAGAGGGAGGATTGTGTCTACGTCGGAGACACTATGACGGATATTATGACGGGCAAAAATGCGGGCATATTTACGGTGGGAGTGTTATGGGGGTTTCGAGACAGGAAAGAACTGGAGACTTACGGAGCGGATAAGATCGCCGCGCTTCCCATGGAAGTGATCGTAGGGTGAGGTCTTAAGGAAGATGTCTGCCGGCATTCGGTAAGATGAAACTCCTTACTTGGTAAACGTCCCTCGAAATCAGACGTCTCTCCTTGTTATTTTTCCCTTCAACAGGAGAATGAAACATTATGAAAAAGGTAAATCAAGAGTTCTGTATTCTCATGTAAAATAAAACGAAAAAATCTATTGACAAAAAAAGGGGAAGGTGATATATTAATACTCACCATCGCG
>JAUMWQ010000123.1 GCA_030529565.1 Filifactor alocis
AACGAAGCCTTGCCTCCTTGCCGATGAACTTGGCGCGGTGTTTCCTTGTTACCCGACCTTCCACCATTGCGAGAGAATACTCTCCTTCCCTCGTAATACTGACGGGTCCCGCCGTTTTGTCGACGGCAATCGAACTTAGGATCGCCTCGATATAGACCCTGCTCACCTTCTCATTGTCTACCGAAACCAGGTACTTCGAGAGATCATCTCCCGTCAGGGGAGAAGAAGGAAAGATCTGTGCCGACTCCTTCAACTCGAGTTCTTCCTCCGATACGAGGCAATCCAAAATACCGCTGTCGATCAACGCTCCCTCGATCCGATCCTTCTCGTCCTCGCTCAGTCCCTCTCTGAAGTCCACGACCTCATACAGGTAGGCGAAGGCCCTGCCCTCTTCTCTCAAAAGACGGTGCTCCTCAAGCTTGTACTCGTCGCGTGCAGGCTCGGGGACGGTCCTGTTCTTCCACAGCTCAAGTTCTTGCCGGAGTTCCTTCTCCCTGAGACTCAGATTTTGAAGGCCCTGCTCCAACCTGAGTTTCGACCTCTGTTTCTCCTGTTCGAAACGGCTGTGCTCCACCTCTACCAGACGTCTGATATCATAGAACTGCGCATCTTCCTCGTAGAGACGAAAGAGGATGGAGTTGATCTCCTGCATGACCTCCTGCGAAAAGGGGTAGGGAGCAAAATTGCACCATTGCTCGATCTTCGTACGGATCTTTTCGCGGTCTTCCGAAAAGGTAACATTCCAGTTTTTGATCTCGTAGTCGAGCTTATCGATCTCCCGGCAGACCTGCCCGATCTCGACCTCCTTCTTGAAGGACTCCTGCTTCTTCTTCTCTTCCTCCTTCAGAATCCTGCTTATCTCCTCGAGACTTCGAAGGTAGGAGGAGGCTTCTTCCTTCCACAGCGAGAGGTTCAGCCCTTCCCCTTCTCTGCGGTAGTCGATAAAAAAGAGTTCGTTCTTCGTCTGAAAACCCGTTTCCACACACAGACCCTCCAAGTCCTTGAGGGCGTGTTCCCTGTCAAGGGCGAGACCCTTGAGGTTCTCCTCGATCTCATATTTCTCGCGTCCCGCCGTGCTGTAGTCTCTCTCGGTCTCCCTGTACTTTCCGTTCTTATCTTTTTCCTTTCTTTCCATATCCCTCAATTTCTTGCGGGTTTCATCGAGCCTTCTTTCGACGTCGAAGATATCGTGTCTGCGAAGTTCCTCCAATTCGGAGCCTAAGACAACGAGCTCGTTTTCCGCAGACTTAAGAGCTTGCTTCTCCTCTCGGATCTCCTCACCGAGCCTTGTTATCTCCTCCCTGCGCGATCGGTTCTCCTCTGCGACGCTATCAAACGCACGGAGGGAACTTCGGGTATAGTAGGCGAACTTACTGAGGACGAGGTCGTGGTAGTCCCTATACCTCTTCTGCACCTCCTTGAGGATCTCATAGTCCTTCTTCGCCGATTCCAGCTGATTTTTTGCCCTGTCGATGTTCTCGAGCGAATCCGATACGGAGATCAGATCCTCGTCCTTGAGGGCGGGGAGGGAGTTCTCCAGGATCGAATAGATCACCGTGGGCGTGAAGTCCTTGGACAGTTTGGGTTTTCGGATCTCAAGCTGGAGCTGGATCATCTCCTCAAAGACGTCGAGATTCTCGAAACGAAACAGGTTCTTGTTGACCCAGGACGCATAGTCCTTCTGTTTGTCCATCACCTCTCCGCCCTTGTCGATACGGTTTTCGAGTTCCTTCTTGGAGTAAGGCTGAAACTGCCCCTTACCCAGGTTGTGTTGGAGTTCAAAGTCCACCCCTATCCTTCGGTTATCCGTCAGTACGAAGTACCACTTCTCCATCCCCCTCCCTCGCCTTGCACGAGCTCCGATCCCGGTCGTGAGATAGGTCTCCTGCCCTTCCTGCTTGTACTCCGCAAAAAGATAGCCCGTCCTGTCGTCGATCCCCGTGACCTCTTTTTCACCGAGAAGGTAGTCTTCGAGTTTTCGTGCCGAAGAACCGAAGGGATCCAAGCGGTTGGGCGCCGTATTGCCGTCGAGAAGAACGGGGAAGAGACTCGCCGTAGTAACGGACTTTCCGCTTCCGTTCGCTCCCCGAAACAGGATCTTCCCGTCCGCAAAGTTGAAATACTGCGTGTCGAAGTACCAATAGTTGATAAATCCCGCCCTGTTGATATGCCATTTGCCTTCCATCTACTTCCCTCCTTTATCTTCTCCGTACTTGCCTATACTGCGAACCATCACGGAGTTTACGACGATGCCGTCCTCTTGTTCGAAGACGAAGTTCCAGTCCTTGCACCTTTCGAGGACGTCTCTTGAGATCTCTTCCACGCTCTTGACTTCCCTGTACTCCTTCGACCAGCCCTCTCCGTACTCCTCCTTGGTCTTGCGTACCAGCTCTTCCCACTGAAAACGGGTCAAAAAGACGCTGCCCGTTTCCTTCCTCTCGGGATCCTTCTCCCTCAGTGTCGCCGCCAAATGAAGGATGACATCATCGATGCCCAAGGCGGTGGGAAAGAGGTTGAGGTCCTGTTTTCGCTCCGGTGAAGACAGAAAAGCCACATCCTTGTAAAGCTCAAAGTTGTAAGGCGTGTACCTCTCCACAAAGTCCAGGATGCTCTGTCTCTGATTTCTAAGGTAGTAGAACTCCTCATCGGAGACCTCGGTCTTTTGGATCGAAGGCTGAAGAAAGAGCCTGCGATAGACCCTATGGCGAACGAGATTGAGATCGTTCTCCGCTGCCGCCTCCTCCTCAAGCAGGTCCTTCCACGTATCGTACTGATAGATGTCCTGCGGATAGGGGCGCATAAAGTAGTCCGAGTAGACGGTGGTGCGATAGAGCACCTCGGCCTCCTCGTTCTGCTTAAACTGCTCCAGATCTCCGTCCAAGGTCTCGAGCAGGTGGAGGTCAAGCATCTCCTGCATCGCTCGGACAAAGGACTTTCGGTGATTGTAGTTGACCCAGTCCACCCTCGACTCCGGAGGATAGATCAGCTGCACCTCCTCGCAGAGCTGACTGAGCAGAAAATACTCCCCCGCCTCCTTGCCTTCGAGGATGCTGAGCAGACAGCTGAACAGGACGTAGTCCATGGTTTGGCTGAAACTGCGAATCCCCATCCAAGGTTCGGGAGAGACCGGTATCTTCTCAAGTTTCACAAATTCGGAGTGCATGGTCAGACGGAAGCCGAACTTCTCGTTGATGATCCTGCGCAGGTCTTTTTCCGCCTGACGCAGCAGTCTGTAGTGGTCTATGGAATCCTTCCTAAGGATCCAATACTTCTCAAACAGAAGGACCAATGCTTCTTGAAGTTGTTGTTCACTCACTTGCATAGCCTCGTCCCTCCAATATCTCTACATCGAAGGAAGACAGTTCCATACTTCCGTCTTCCGATTCCAGCCTTATCTTCTCTTCTTTACTCATCCTTACCTTGACACGGTAACCGAACTCGGTCAGTACGGTGCCGTCCTCGGTGAGCATCGCCGTCGACAACCACTTGAGCAGGACCTTGCGCACGGAGGTCGAAACCTCCTTCCCGTCGCACACAGATATCCTTCCGTCACGAATGTGGCTGTCGATCTCTTCCCTGAGCCTCCTGTGCTCATCCTGATTGCGACGGATGATCTCCATCTTTTCTTCCATGTTGGAATGGTAGCGTTGAACCTTTGTCTTGGTCTGACCTCCCCTTACCCTCTTGTTGGTTACGATCTCATTGGGAGCGATGTTCCAGATCTCCTCGTAGATGTTGGAGGTTTCGCTCTCCAAGGCGTAGTAGTGGGCGGTGTTTTGCAGTCCGAAGATCACGGAGGAGATACAATGTGCTTCCTCCATCGTTTCCGCCTCCAAAAACCACTTCGCCACATGGAGGTAGTCCTTCTTGCGACTGAGTTTCTGCCTGTTCCTCTCCCCGATCCTTCGGATATTCGCCGTTATAGTGCGGATGGTGGCATTGGTCCTCTCCTGAAGGATGCGGTACTGCGACGGATGACTGCCCGTCTGCACGAACCACTGAACGATACTGAGCCACAGCTCCCTAAGCTCTTCCGTCTTGGTCTCCACATCCGTCTGCACGTCCTCGAACCTCGGAGTAAAGTCGGGCACCCTCGCCAAGTAGTCGAACTTGATTTGGAGTTCGCCCTCCTCCTGCTTTTCCAAAAGCTCCTGAATCTTGACCGCCATCCGGTAACTCCCTTGGATGAAGTCGCGGAGATAGCTGATAAACTTCTCCTTATAGGCAAAAAAACTCTCCCTCTTCATCATCTCCCCCGCCTTCTCGCTACTGAGGTAGGCGAGGTAGTCCGCGGTGTTTTCGCGGACGGAGGTAAAGATCTCCATCACCTGATGCCAGTACTCGACGAGATTGTCGCTCGGCCCTTCTTCCAGAAAATCACGCAGGGCGAGGTAGAGTTTCTCAAAGGGCTTTTTGTCCAGAGAACCCCGAAACTCTTCTCCGCTCTTTTCGAGCTGCTCGAGCATCCTCTCGATCTGCACCGTATAGGAAGTGATCTGATAGCGAAAGACCTTGCGGTTGAACTCCGCAATGGTACGGGGGTTTTTGATCTCCTGACCGGGAACGATGTTCTTCCACTCCACCAACTGCTTGAGGTCCTGCGTGAGCTCCTCTTCGCTGTAATTGTCCCGTCCCAAAATGCCCTGTACATGTTCGAGCACATTCTCGGGGTAGATATAGTCCCTCATCCTCTCGTGCTCCACGAAGAAATAGCGCAGGATCATACGGTAACGCTCCGCATTCTTGGGAGCGACGAGGTAGTTCGCTTCGGTTATTTTTTTGTAGTCTTCCACTCGGTTTGAAATTCGTGCCACGGTCCATCCTTTCTTTCAACCAATCCCTGTTCTTGTCTATGCGCTGATTTTGCCTCTCCGGCAAAAATAAAAAACAGCTGTTATGTAACACTATCATACCACATAAACAACTGTTTTTTGTATAGAGAAATCTGCTTTTATACGATGGTCCTAAGATCTTTTCTGTCCGTCTCGATCCCTTATGCGATCCGAAGTCTGTGCCTCAGGGCAATAGCGCACAAATATGAAACCTTGATTCTCCTATGAGTTTGCAAGAAATGAAACCTTGTCAAATCAAGACTTTCAAGAAATTCAGTACTTATATAAAAGTGATTTTACGATGATTTTTTTGAATCATACGGTATCTCCTCAGTACTGTTCTCCGTTTGAAATGCCGGTCATTCAGAACAGTTCATTACCCAATACCGCTATTCTTCTTAAGTTATGGATATAAACGGTCTGTGATCCGTAGAAAATGAAACCATTTTTCGTGATCAAAAAATAGATTTATCCATACTTCTATCGGCGAATAGTATAAAAACCATTTGAATGGTCATTGCTTCAAAGCGTTCCACCCGTCAACCTTCATAGATAAGGAAGAGCCGCACAAAGGCAAACTTATGATTTCCCTTTGGATTTGTAAAAGACGAAAGACTGTCAAGCTGATAGGTTCAAGAATTTCATCCTTTATATAAATCTAATCTCATGCGGTATTTCCATAACAGCATAAATCGCTTTTGGCGATCACGGATCCTACTTGTGCAAGATCCCCCATCAAAGCACAGATCCTATTTTACTTTTAACAAGGGTGTCTCGAAATGCTCGGAATGCTTCGATATCTTGTCGTTTTCTCGTTCCATCTCAAAATCGATCGAGAACTGCGCATCCAAGGTGCGGATATCTTCTCCCACCTTTTTCTCTTCCGCGTCCGATATCAAAAGAGCCATCGGCTCCTTGGTCTTTTGTCCGGGATAAAGAGCAGTGGGGTAGAAACTGACCGTATCCATCGTGATCCCGTTGGCGACCACCTTGTTCTCACCGACCCTAATCTGTCTGTCGGTATCGTTCTCGATGATGAACCAAAACTCCGGAGAGACGGTCTTTGCATCGGGAAGAGCTGTTTCCACGGCATAGATCTTGACCCCGTTTTCGTCATAGAGCAGTTCCTTAGCCAAGGTCGCATCCTTCTCCTCCTGGTCGAAGCTTCCATAGTGGTTGGTCTTAATCTCAAAAGGACCTTCCACAACATGCTCGAAGACACCCTCATCGGAGGTGAGCAAACGGAACCTGATATCCGTGATCTTATCGATACCCATCTTATTGAGCTCCGATGTGATCGAAAG
>JAUMWQ010000124.1 GCA_030529565.1 Filifactor alocis
CAGCAGGAGACAGTTACGAGCTTGATGCGATTGCAGCCGTAGTATTGGGAGGAACATCGCTGGCGGGAGGTCAAGGCTCGGTATTAGCTACAATACTAGGTGCTATGATCATAGGGGTTTTAAATAACGCTCTTAACTTATTGGATGTTTCGTCTTATTACCAGATGATCGTTAAGGCTATCGTAATACTCATTGCAGTATTGTTAGATAGAAAACAAAAATAAACTGAGGAGGTAGATTTTATGAAAAAACGTATTGCTTTATTATTGACGACGGTGTTATTGGCCACCGGTTTGGCTGCTTGCGGAAGTAAGACGGCAGAGGCTCCGAACACGGAGACTACGGAGCCTGCTACTGAAGGGACAACAACGCAGACCGCTGGAGGAAAAGTGGGTTTGGTGATATCGACCCTGGACAATCCCTTCTTTGTGGATCTCAAGACGGGCGCAGAAGAAAAAGCGGGAGAGATGGGAATGGAACTCATTGTTTTAGATTCTCAAAACGATCCCGCAAAAGAACTTTCCAACGTGGAAGATCTTATCACGAAAGAAGTTAAGGTACTTTTGATCAACCCGACAGATTCTGATGCAGTGGGAGCGGCGGTAACTGCTGCTAACGAAGCCGGAATTCCCGTTGTTACTTTGGATAGAGGTGCAAATGCAGGAGAAGTTGTATCTCACATTGCATCCGATAACATCGCCGGTGGAAAAATGGCGGGAGAATTCATCGTTGAGAAACTGGGGGGAAAAGGAAAGGTAGTAGAACTCGAAGGCATTCCGGGAACTTCTGCAGCAAGAGACAGAGGCCAAGGGTTTAATGAGGCTCTTCAGGGAAGTGAGTTGGAAGTCGTAGCAAAACAAACTGCAAACTTTGATAGAACTGAAGGATTGTCCGTCGCTGAAAATATTTTGCAGGCACAAAGCGAAGTAGACGCCATCTTTGCTCACAACGATGAGATGGCTCTAGGTGCTTTGGAAGCTGTAAAGGCATCGGGAAGAGAGATCATGATCGTAGGTTTCGATGCGACTGACGATGCGGTTCAATCGGTTCAAAACGGAGAACTTGCAGCTACAGTTGCTCAACAGCCCAAGATGATCGGTGCTTACGGAGTGGAAACGGCAAGCAAGATCCTTGCAGGAGAGAGCGTTGAAGCAAGTATTCCTGTCGAACTTCAATTAGTTACCAAGTAAATGAAACTATACCATTCAAAGAGGTCATCGATCCCGTGTTTCGATGACCTCTTTGTTTGTATACCAATGCCTGCAGATACGATTCATATCTTGCAAGAGATTTGAAACAGTCAAATCCTATATACCTCATATAGCCCAAATTTTAGCAGTACAATAGTATCAAAAAAGAGGAACTTGTTTTAAATTTATTTCTATATTCCCAAATAAAGTGGTATAATGTATTATAGAAATAAAGGAGGATGCCAAATGAGAAGAATATTGTTGTACGGGTTTCGTTCAAATAGATTGGAAGAGATAAAAAAAGTGATGGAGACCTTGGGTGTTTTGTCGTACTGCAAATTTTTGGAGGAGGAAGAACTCAATCAGAGGGTGGGGTATCTGCTTGAGAGCAACGGGTTTTTGTATGAACCTGATAATTCCTTCAAAAAAGATATTTCTGAAGTGGAGTTTGTTTATTTTGCGGGCTTTGAAAGGAAAGAAATCTTTTCCGTTATCGATTATATGAAGGACAATTCTATTCCCAGACCCGTGTTTTCGGTGATTACACCGACAAATATTGAGTGGATCGTGGGAAATCTCATCTATGAAGTTCATACGGAACATATTGAGATGACCAAGGGAGCCATCTCTAAAAAAGACGAATAGCATGTCCTCTTTGCAAAAAACTTACTTCGTGACTTCTTCGGATGCGGATAGGTTGGATGCTTACTTGGCAAAGAGACTTGTCGAGTCTTCACGATCCCATATCCAAAAACTTATCGAAGAGAAATGCGTGTTTGTGAACGAGAAACACGAAAAGAAAAGTTTTGTTTTGAAGGAAGGCGATGTGGTCCGGATCGACTTTCCCGAGCCCAAGACTTTGGATGTTCATCCTCAGGAACTTCCCTTGGACATCCTCTATGAAGATGACAGCGTCATTGTAATAAACAAGGGAAAGGGGATTGTCGTACATCCTGCTGCGGGAAATTATGAAGGCACTTTGGTCAATGCGCTCTTGTTTCATTGTAAAGGAAAACTTTCAGAAATAAACGGGGTTCTTCGCCCCGGGATCGTTCATCGCATCGATAAGGATACCTCGGGCCTTCTTGTGGTGGCAAAGACAAACAAAGCTCACCTGTACTTATCCGAGCAATTCAAGGAACACTCTATAACTAGAGAATATGAGATGATCTGTTTCGGTTGTGTAAAAGAAGACAGGGTCACGATAGACAGGCCTCTCGGGAGAAATCCCAAGAACCGTTTGCAGATGGCGGTTGTAAAAGAAGGTAAACCTGCCGTCACTCACTTTGAGATATTGGAGCGTTTTTACGATAAGACCTATATGAGGGCGACTCTTGAAACAGGGCGAACTCACCAGATCCGAGTTCATAGCAGTTATATGGGGCATCCTTTGCTGGGAGATGAACTCTATACGAAACAAAAAACGAACTATCGTTTACAGGGTCAGACCTTGCATGCGAAAAAACTTGGGTTTGTACATCCTGTAACAGAAGATTATATTGAATTTACAAGCGATCTTCCCGATTACTTCAACAAGATATTGCAACTGGAAAGGGAAAGATACCAAAGTATCAAAAAGTAATAATTTCCAACTTTTAGACTATAACATATGAGAAACAGAGCCATCTCATATGTTTTGTTTATACACATTTATTTTTAATGATTAAGGAGGAATTGTTATGAAGAAGAGAAACGGTTTTACTTTGATTGAAATTATTATTTCAATTGCTTTACTTGTGTTGATTGCAAGCTATGGCCTGTTCAAGTATGCAGAAGTTCAGGAGGCCTCCAAACAACAGCTGGACCTTGCTGCCGTCGGTACCTTTGTGGAAGCGGTCGAGATGCTGAGGATCAACGATCCTGCCGCTGCCAAAAAAACGGAGATCAAATCCGATGACCCGGGACTTCAAAGGTACCTTTCCGGAAAGCTGGAAGGTAAGAGCAAGGAGTATGGAGGACCTTTTGTTGCGACCTATGACGACAAGGGAAAACTTACAGTGAAATCTTCCGGTGGAAAAACTCTTTATCCTGAGCTGGAAGGTGGAGGAAATAACTCGACGGAAGGATAGAATGATCCTATGAATGTAACTGTCATCTTTGAAGATAACCACATCATCGTGGTCGAAAAACCTTTTGGAGTGCCTTCACAGGAAGATCTTACGGGCGATATAGATCTTCTGACTATGACGAAGGACTATATCAAACATACTTATAATAAGCCGGGAAACGTCTACCTGGGTCTGGTGCACAGGCTTGACAGGGTAACGGGCGGAGTAATGGTATTTGCGAAGACATCCAAGGCGGCGAGTCGTCTTTCCGAAGAGATTCGCTCCCAAAGGATGAAGAAATACTACCTTGCGGTGGTGGAGGGTCATCTGCCTTCCAAGTCGGGAGTCTGGGAGGATTTTTTGCATAAGAACAAAAAGCTCAACATCGTAACCGTCTGCTCCAAGGAGAAAAGGGATGCGAAATATGCCTGCTTGGAGTATGAGGTGTTGGCAGAAAAGGACGGCCTATCCCTTGTCTTGATCCGGCTTCGAACGGGACGATCTCATCAGATCCGTGTGCAGTTTTCTTCGAGAGGTTTTGCTTTAACCGGGGACAAAAAGTACGGCTCTTCCTTTCCGTTGAAAGGCTATATCGGGCTGTGGTCTTGCAAGATAGGCATTGATCATCCGACCTTGCATCAAGAACTGTTCTTTTCATCACATCCTCGCATTCACCCCTTTGATATCTTTGGAGAAACTTTGGATGGACTGTCTTAGAGGAGACATATTTTCCATAATATAGCCACGGAGAGCTTTTTTGTGTTATAATATAGGGAAAATTGACTGTATAGAAAGGATTGGAAACAGTGAGTGAACATTCTTTAAAAAATTGTAGCGCCTTGCTCAAAGAAAACGGAATAAAACCCTCGTTCCAACGGGTGAAGATCATGGAGTTTCTTCAGAACCATTATTTGCATCCGACTGTCAACGAAATCTATGACGCTTTAATCGGGGAGATCCCTTCTCTTTCCAAGACGACTGTATACAATACACTGAATCTGATGAAAGAGCATTCACTGGTTAATGTCCTTATGATTTCCGATACGGAAGCGAGGTATGATACACGTCTTGAGACGCACGGACATTTTTTCTGCAAATGCTGTAAAAGTATCAGCGATATCGATATCAACCTGCAGGAGGGGCTTCTTTCCGGGGTCTCGAAGTGCAATATCGATACGATAGAAGTAAATGTAACAGGGATCTGTGAGAAGTGTAAAGAGAAGAATAGAGCCTGAGACTATTGATTAGGAGGAAGATATATGGATTTTAAACAGGTGGTAACAGAACATTTGAAACAAGTGATTCCCGATATGAGTGAATCGGAGATAGAACAGCTTATCGAAGTTCCTCCGAATCCTGAGATGGGAGATTATTCTTTTCCCTGCTTTAAGCTGGCTAAGTTGTATAGAAAGTCTCCCAATCAGATCGCGGAGGATTTGGCGAAGCAAATATCCGTTACGGATTCCATTGAATCTGTGAGCAATATGGGCGGATATATCAACTTTGTTGTAAACAAGTTGCTCTTGGCTACGAAGGTGATAAGCAGCGTTTTGAGAGAAGGAGACAATTACGGCAAATGTAATTACGGACAGAATAGAAACGTTGTCGTCGAGTATTCTTCGCCCAATATTGCAAAACCTTTTCACATCGGACATATTCGATCTACGGCAATAGGTCACGCAATCGATCGGATCTATGAGTTTATAGGTTTTAATACGATCTCCGTAAACCATCTGGGCGATTACGGAACGCAGTTCGGAAAACTGATCGTCGCGATCAGAAGATGGGGAGATCGAGAGGAAGTAGCCAAAAATCCCATAAATGAGCTCCTAAAGCTCTATTCCCGCTTTCACGAGGAGGCGGAAGAAGATCCCTCTTTGGAAGATGAGGCGAGAGAAGTGTTTCACCGGTTGGAGGAAAAAACCGATCAGGATGTTGTAGATTTTTGGCAATGGATCCGTGATGTATCCATGGCGGAATTTAACCGTGTTTACAAGCTCTTGGGGATCGAGTATGATTCCTGGGCGGGGGAAAGTTTTTATTCTGATAAGATGCCGGCGATCGTCGAGCATTTGGAGAAGATGAACCTTCTTAAAGAGTCTCAAGGCGCACAGATCGTCGATTTGGAAGAGTTCAATATGCCTCCTGCTCTCATCAAGAAAAAAGACGGTTCCACTCTCTATATCACGCGTGACTTGGCAGCTTCGAAATATCGTAAGGATCACTATGACTTCTTCAAAAACATCTATGTTGTAGGTTCTCCTCAAGAATTGCACTTTAAACAGTGGAAGAAGGTACATGAACTGAGCGGATACGACTGGGCAAATGATTGTATTCATGTTGCCTTCGGTACGATCTCCCTGGAAGACGGTGTTCTTTCTACAAGAAAGGGAAGGGTCGTTGTTCTTGAGGATGTGCTTAGAAAGTCCATTGAAAAAACAAAGGAGATCATCCAACAGAAGAATCCGAACCTCGAAAACCTGGATAAGGTGGCGGAGCAGGTCGGTGTGGGGGCCATTGTATTCCAAGAATTATCCAACAGCAGGATCAAAGACTACACCTTCTCTTGGGATAGAGCCTTGACCTTTGAAGGAGAAACCGGACCTTATACGCAGTATACGCATGCACGTTGTTGCTCACTTTTGGAAAGGGGAAAAGCAGATCTTAGCGAAGAGATCGATTACAGCATCTTGGCAAAAAATGCGGATGCAATGAATGTCATCAAGAGGATCGATACTTTTAACGAGGTGCTCATGCGCTCTGCCAATAAGTATGAACCGCATCATGTGACAAGGTTCGTATTGGATGTCTGCCAAGCCTTCAACAAGTTTTATCATGACAAT
>JAUMWQ010000125.1:0-2458 GCA_030529565.1 Filifactor alocis
CCGCCTCGTGTGTAACGATGAGCACGGTGATGTGTTCTTCTTTGTTGAGTTTTTCGATCAGTGTCAAGAACTCCTTCTTGCTCTCCTTATCCACTCCCGCGGTCGGTTCGTCCAAGATCAGGATTTCGGGTCTGTTCATCAGGGCGCGGGTAATCATCGTCCTCTGTTTCAATCCTCCCGACAGTTCATTGAAGGGGGTGTGGATGTATTTATCAAGTCCCATCTTCTTTAAAAGTTCGATCGCTTTTTCCCTGTGCTTCTTACCGGGTATCTTGATCGGTCCGAATTCTCTGTACAGGCTGAGAACGACCAGTTCCAAGACGGTGATCGGGAAGGTCACCTGGTTGAAGCTCTGGACTTGGGGGACATAGCCGACTTCTTTGAAGTTCGTGGTCGCGGACAGTTCCTTTCCGAAAAGTTTTATACTGCCTTTTGGGGCCTTGAGTTCTCCCAGAAGGATCTTCAGCAGGGTGGACTTGCCCGAGCCGTTCTCTCCCACGATCATAACGGCATCTCCTTTTCGGACCGAAAGATCGATGCCGCGAAGCAGTGATTCAAATCGATATCCGAATTCCAAGTCTTTGATCTCTATTTGATTCATCTTTCCTCCTTTGTCAATGACTTATAGATCTGTTCCAAATTGTACCTCATAAGATCCTGATAATGAGCATTCTCGTCCGTTGTCATATCGGTCTTGTACTCCATCGAAGCCAATCCGACCGCCTCTCCTCCTATCTCTTCCGCAAGCGCCGCCGCGGACTTCGGGTCGGTCCCGTATTCATAGAAGATGGTGTCGATCCCCTTGTTGTGAGAGTAGTCGATGGCCTTCCTTATCGTCTTGAGTCCAGGAGATTCTGTCGAAACAAGACCTTGCAGAGGGAACTGGACCAGTCCGAACTCCCTTGCCAGATACTCGTAGGCATAGTGGGTCGTGATAAACTCCTTTTTGTCCAAGGCTTCAAACTTCGGCTGATACTCGACCTTCAAGTCGTTGATCTTATCGACGGTCTTAACCTTGTTCTTGTAATAGAATCTCGCATGTTGCGGATAAAGCTCGCAGAGGGTATCGTGGATGGCGTTCAAAAACAGTTTTGAATTATCCAAAGATAACCAAGAGTGCGGATCGTAGGTGATCTTGTCCAAGCCGGAGGTCGAACCCTCCAAGAGGACTTCGGTCTCAAGGTTCATACCGGTCACGGGGTCCTGCAAGTCATAAGGCAGGAGCTGCTCGGAGATCCGATCGCTGATAAAGACCCATCTTCCATCCTTGGGAAACTTATAGAAGATCTCGCCTTGTTCATGGCTCATCTCAAGGTTGTAGACCTTGCCTTCCTCGACTTCGATCACGCTTTTTTGGGGTATGAGCTTTCCTCGTTTTTCCATGGTCTGCTTCCCCATCTTGATGAGTTCCTTGGAGTCCATCCCCGAAGAGTTGTCTATAAAGGTGACCCTCATGATGTCTTCGTGGGTATGAGCGAAACCGATTTTATACTCCTTATCCGCCTGTGCATCGTACTGACACATATACTGGAAGTCTCCTGTTACCGCGGCACCCTTGTAGCTGATCAATTCGACATAGTCGGAAAGGGTCAGGATCCTCAAGTCGGGGAGACTCTCTCTTACCTGATCGACCCACGACTCCACGTTGGCACCGTTTACGACTAAGAGGTCGGCTTCCTTGAGGTGCTTGATGTCTCTGGGAGTGGGTTCCCAGAGATGCGGAGTCTTGTCCAAGGGCATAAAGGTCTTAACGTCCACCGTGTCTCCCGCAACCTGACTTACCAAGTCGTATATAGGATAAAAAGAGACATAGACAACGGGTTTGCCGTTGTTTTCTGTCTCTTTCGGTGTACAAGCGTTAAGACACAATGCCGCGAGGATGGAAAACACAAGTATGAATGTTCTCTTCTTCGTCATTGTCTCTCCTTAACTTATTCTTCTTATTCCGCGATTTCGGCAATCATTTGTTCCACTGTCGTAGTCGGTTTTACAAAGGTGGGATACCATTTTTCTTCCATATTGATAAGAGCTTCCGCGTTATCGCCGTATCTCAGGTGGAAGTGAGTCATACTTTCTTCTCCGTGCACAGGCATCATAACAAGTACCGGATAAGCAGCTCCTTCGGTAACGGCTTTGAACTCATCCCATTCGGTGGTTCTTCCGTCGCCTTCGATCAAGTGTTGTTTCACAAATTCATATTCCACAGCCTGAGTTTCTTTTCCGCCCTTCGCAGCCCAGTTGTCCAAGAAACTGATCTTGTTTCCTTCTATAACCATACCGTGGAAATCACATTTTCTTCTTTGAACAAGGCCTTCCTTAACTTCCTCAGGCGTCTTTCCGTCTTTGTCCGCCTTTGTCTTGTAAGCTTCCTGAACTTCCGGAAGATCCAACCACAATGACATATCGTCCCAAGTTCCTTCCCAGTCTGCCAAAGAGATCTGCTCCATTGCCTGATCTG
>JAUMWQ010000125.1:2468-6078 GCA_030529565.1 Filifactor alocis
GGTTGTTCCGCCGGTGCAGGCTCATTGCTTGCCTGTTGTCCTCCGCAAGCTGCCAAAGATACAGATAGAGCCGCTACTGCCAATAATGCCACAAACTTCTTCATATCCAATCCTCCTGTAGTGTTTTTAGTTGAAAATCAGTGTTAATTAATCCATAAGTAGGGTATCATAGCTGTAGTGAAGCGTCAATATCATTTTTTGATGTGAGCTTGTGTTTTCAATGATTTCTCTGAAATGTTCACCCTATTTTTCAAGCTTTTTGCCTGCTATTTTGGATCTTTGTTCATAAAAAAATTTTTTAGAGAAATATCCCGTGCTCCAAAAAGCGGAGCAATATCGTTCTCATTCGGAAACAAGGTGTGAGCAATCCCGCATAATGCGAAAGATCGGTATAAAGTCGGTCCTGTATAGGGGATGAAATTTCAAAAATATTGACATGACAGGCTTTCGTGTTTTATAAAATGTAAGAGGAGATATGATATGAAAGAACTATACAAAAACATTTTTGCAGGTGATGTGATCCTGCCCAAATCACCCTTGAAGTCGATCAATTCCTATATCATCAAGGGAGAGGACAGGTCCCTGGTCATCGATACGGGTTTCGACCACCCCGAGAGCGAGGAGGCCTTCTTCGCTCAGTTTGACGAACTCGGTCTGCAAAAGGGGAAGGTCGACCTCTACCTCACCCACCTGCACGCGGACCATACGGGTCTGTGCCACAAGTTTCAGGAGCGTTTCGGCGGAAGGATCTATTGCAGTGAGATCGATGCCGACTACATCAATTCCATGGCAAACAAGGACTACTTCAGCACCCACCAGTATCGTCCCGAGTTTTTGGGCCTTGAAGATGACGGTCATTTCTTCGATCGCCACCCCGCAGTCCTCTACGGCCCCAAACATCCGGTGGACATCTTCGCTGTCAAGGAGGGCGATGTCCTCTCCGTAGGCGATTACCGTCTTGAGGTGATTTCGGTCCCGGGACACACGCCGGATCACACCGCCTTGTACGAGAGGACCCACAAACTTCTGTTCTCCGGAGATCACATCCTCGATAAGATCACGCCGAACATCAGCTTTTGGAGGTTTGAATACGGGGATATTCTGGGAACTTACCTGAACAGTCTGGAGAAGGTCTACAAAATGGATGTCGACATCGTCTTTCCTTCTCACAGGGTCGTCGTCAACGATCACAGGAAGAGGATCGACGAGCTTCGTGCCCATCATGAGGACAGGCTGAACGATATCCGAAACATTCTCGCGGACGGAGGCAAAAAGACCGCCACGGAGGTCGCAAGTCGTATGCACTGGGATTTTCGTGCAAAGGACTTCGAGAGTTTTCCTCCCAATCAAAAGTGGTTCGCCTGTGGAGAGGCCATGGCGCATCTGGTCCACTTGGAGGCGAAGGGGGAGGTTCGAATGATTTATACCTCGGACTTGGAACCCGTGCTCTTCTACCGGGAGGTCTAGGCTGATATCGCGTCATTCAAAAAAGCGGTGCCCCTGCGTTTTATATGAAGGGTGATCTTCTTAAGGCGATATCGCATAATTCAAAAATCAACCTAAAATCAGTTTTGTGCGAAGAATAAAATTCTTGAAAACATTGATATGACAAATCTTTATGTTTTATAAAATCGAAGAAACATCGGAAATTTGCCTTTGTGCGGTATTTCCTTAAACGTTTTGATTTGACAAACGCCTGTATTTTGTAACTTCGTAGGAAAATCAAGATCCCGCTTTTGTGCGACACTGCCTTGAAGGCCGAATTTTTACAAAATTTCACTTTGGTATTGATTTCTCTACCGCAGTTTGCTATGATAAAAAAATAATATGCGTGCTGTGATAGGAAGTAGTAGGATCCCGATCATCCTCAGAGAGTCATCGGTCGGTGGAAGATGACGTTGGGAAGGTCCGAACTCGTCTTGGAGCAACTCGGCTAATCCCGGGCGTAACTTATGCGTTAAATAGTTTAAGCGGTCGGATGAGATCATTCGACAATTAGAGTGGTACCGCGAGCCTTCGTCTCTATATTTGGAGAGGAAGGCTTTTTTATACCGTTTTCAACCCTTCCTCGGATACGGGGCGGCACCTACGTTTTATTCTATCTTTAAGGAGGTTTTTACCATGGATTACAATCCGAATCAAATTGAAAAAAAATGGCAGAAACACTGGGAAGAACATCAGACTTTCAAGTCCGAGATCGATCCTTCCAAACCCAAGTTCTACAATCTGATCGAGTTCCCCTATCCTTCGGGAGCGGGTCTTCACGTCGGACATATCCGCGCCTACACTTCTTTGGAGGTGCTCTCCAGAAAGAGAAGGCTGGAAGGATATAACGTCCTCTTCCCCATCGGCTGGGACGCCTTCGGACTTCCGACGGAAAACTATGCGATGCAGACGGGAGAGCATCCTCGCAACGTTACCGATCGAAACATCGAGATCTTTTCCGACCAGCTCAAGGCGACGGGATATTCCTTCGATTGGAACAGAACGGTGGACACGACCGATCCCAACTATTTTAAGTGGACACAGTGGATCTTCCTTCAAATGTATAAGCACGGTCTGGCTTACAAGGACAAGACCTATGTAAACTTCTGTAACCACTGTAAGGTGGTGCTTGCCAACGAGGAGTCTCAAAACGGTGTCTGTGACCGTTGCGACAGTGAAGTCGTCCAAATGGAGAAGGATGTATGGTTTCTCAAGATCAGAGAATATGCGGACAAACTCCTGGACGGGCTCGAAGATCTGGATTTTCTTCCCCGTATCAAGCTGGAACAGGAGAACTGGATAGGACGAAGCCACGGTACTCAGATCGATTTTCCGATCAAGGGCAGCGATGATGTTTTGACCGTTTTTACGACCAGACCCGATACCATCTTCGGTGCCACTTTTTTGGTTATGGCTCCGGAACATCCTTATTTGAAAAAATATGAATCCTCCATACAAAACCTTGACGAGGTCAAGGCCTACCAGGAGCTCGCAACCAAAAAAACCGAGTTTGAGCGTGTGCAGCTTGCAAAGGACAAGACGGGAGTTGAGGTCAAGGGACTGAGCGTAATCAATCCGATCAGCAAGGAAGAAGTTCCCATCTGGATCTCGGACTATGTTATGATGGGCTACGGAACAGGAGCCATCATGGCAGTCCCCGCCCACGATTCTCGCGACTGGGAGTTCGCCAAGAAATTCGGCATCCCCATCGTAGCGACCGTCCAATGCGAGGACGTACAAAACGAATGTTACCTGACTTCCCTCGACGATATCGTGATCAACTCCGGCTCTTTTAACGGCTTGACGGTAAAAGAAGCAAAAGAAGCGGTCACAAACTATATCGAAGAGCACAAACTCGGTATTCGCAAGACCAACTACAAGATGAAGAACTGGGCGTTCAACCGTCAGAGATACTGGGGGGAGCCGATTCCGATCATCCACTGCGAGCACTGCGGAATGGTCCCCGTTCCCGAAGAGGACCTGCCCGTTACCCTGCCCGATGTGAAGGAGTACAAACCGACGGATACGGGAGAATCTCCCCTTGCAAACATTGAAGAATGGGTGAACGTGGCTTGTCCCGTCTGCAAAGAGCCGGCAAAGAGAGAGACCGACACCATGCCCCAGT
>JAUMWQ010000126.1 GCA_030529565.1 Filifactor alocis
ACATTTGTTTAATAAGACTCAGAATTTTATAAACCTGAATGAAAACCGCAAATTTGACTTTGTGTGGGGTTATCTTATACTATGATCTATTAGAACGGACAGGTTGAATACTTTGAACTATAGGATTCTCCGAAATTTTTTCGGCAATTGTACATTCTGTACATCCGGCATTTCAAACAGAGAATAGTATGAATAAAAATAAGGAATCCGAGATGTGTGGATAAATGGAGTATAGAAAGGAGGAGGGCCATGATCTTAAGCGACAATATTCTTGCGATCAAAGGGATAGGAGAAAAAAAGGCGAGGCTCTTTGCAAAGATCGGAGTGGAGACCGTGGAAGATCTGTTGAGCTACTACCCCTTTCGTTACGAGGACAGGAAGAGTTACAAGAGGCTGGAGGAGATCTGTGAGAACGAAAAAGTGTTTTCTTCCGGCATCATCCTCGATATCATGGAGAGCAGGCCGAAGCCCAAGATGGTTTTGACGAAGGTCAAGGTGGCGACCGAGCTTGCTCAGGCGACCCTCACCTTATACAATCAGGCCTACTTTCGCAGTAGCTACCGCGTAGGAGATCATATTCAGTTTTACGGCCCCTGTCAGAGGGTCGGCAAGAGGTGGGAGTTTTCTTCTCCCTTGATCGAACCTTACGGAAGGGATCAACTGATGAACCGTATCTATCCCGTCTATTCGCTCATACAGGGTCTGAGCAACAATGAACTCGTCAAGGCGATGGCTATGGCTCTGCTTGAGATCAACGACATCATGGATTTTTTTCCGGATCGTCTGATGAAGAAGAGAAGGATCGCACCCCTTGATTTTGCCGTTCGGAACATCCATTTTCCCGAAGATATCTCCGCTCTGAAGAGGGCGAGGTATCGGCTGATCTACGAGGAACTTTTTTTCCTGCAGATGAGCCTGCTCGGGATCCGAAAACATCAGGAGAAGTCCAAGGCCTATGCGATGAAGATGGAGAAGCAAAAAATACAGGCCTTTCGAGCTGATCTCACCTTTGAGTTGACAGGAGCGCAGGAGAGGGTGTTGGGCGAACTCTTGGGAGACATGACCAAGGAGGTGCCCATGCAGAGGCTGGTTCAGGGCGATGTGGGCAGCGGAAAGACGATCGTCGCTTGGCTCTGTTGTTATCTCTGTTTTTTGAACGGCTGTCAGAGTGTGTTGATGGGTCCCACTGAAGTCTTGGCAAAACAGCATTACGAAGGAGCACAGAAGATATTCGAGCCCTACGGCTTAAGGATAGAGTTTTTGTCCGGCAGTGTTACGGGCAAGAAGAAGAAGGAGATCTACCAAAAAATCGAAGAGGGCGAGGTCGATCTCGTCATAGGTACCCATGCGGTCATTCAGGAAGGGGTTCGCTTTCGAAAACTCGGTCTTACGATCACCGACGAACAACATCGTTTCGGAGTCAAGCAACGCAACCGGTTGACCGGGGACTATGAGATCGGTCCCCACATCCTCGTGATGACGGCAACTCCGATACCGCGCACGCTTAGCCTGGTGCTGCAGGGGGATTTGGATATTTCGATCATCGATGAACTTCCCAAGGGTCGCAAGGCGATCGTTACCAAGGTGATGGAAGACAGGAAGAGGAGGATCGCCTATCAGGGGGCTCTGTCGGAGCTTCAAGAGGGAAGGCAGGTCTATGTCGTCTGTCCGCTGGTCATGGAGAGCGAGGCCTTGGATCTGAAGTCGGCGACCGAGTTGTGCGATTCCTTAAAGACGGGTGTTTTCCGGGAGTACAGTGTGGAGCTTTTGCACGGAAAGATGAAGGCGAGCGAAAAAAACGACATTATGTCGCGCTACCGGGAAGGGAGCATAGACGTGCTGGTCTCGACGACCGTCATCGAGGTCGGCATCAACGTGCCCAATGCGACTTGTATGATCATCGAAAATGCGGAGAGGTTCGGACTTTCGCAGTTGCATCAGCTACGCGGACGCGTAGGTCGGGGAGCCGCTCAGTCCTACTGCTACCTGATCTACAAGGGCTACAACGATGTTCTTTTGCAGAGGATGAGGGTGATGGCGGAGACGAACGACGGCTTTGTCATAGCCGAAAAAGACTTGGAGCTTAGGGGGCCGGGAGAGGTCTTGGGACTGCGCCAACACGGCCTGCCTGAATTTAAGCTTGCGGATCTTATGAAACACAGGGAGGTTCTTCTCCTTGCCAAGGAGGATGTGGAAGAAGTCTTGAGCGAGAGCGAAGAGATCACGGAGTTGGAACGCTTTATCCTCCAAAAAAAGGTGGAGAAGACCATGGAGAAAAAGCTGAGAGAAATTGCTATGAATTAAGGAAATATTGCATAATTCCAAGAATTGTCATAAAACCGGTTTCTATCTGTTTTTTAGAATTATTCAGTATCTCCTTAGCATTAGAACGGGTCGAAGTTCATAGTGATGTCAAGTGTGTTCTGAGACCTTCTGCCCTACAATGAAGATGTCAAATAAGCTTAAACATCAATCTAATACACTAGGAGGAAACAAGATGAGAGTGATCGCGGGAAGCCTGCGTGGGAAAAAACTTATTCCGCCCGAGGATTACAGCGTAAGACCTACCCTCGACAGGGTGAGGGAGGCCGTATTCAGCATGATTGCCTTCGAGATCCCGGAGGCTGAGGTCTTGGATCTGTTCGGAGGTACCGGTGCCATGGCGATCGAAGCTCTGTCCAGGGGCGCTTCCCATGCCGTCATCGTCGACAAGGAACGTCGATCGGTCGATTTGATAAGAAAAAACGTAAATCTCTGCGGTTTGGAGGATAAAACAACGATATTTCATGAGGATTATGCGTTTTTTTTGACAAAAACACACAAAATGGGAAATAAATTTGATATAATATTCGTAGATCCTCCATATCACGGGGAAATGCTTGCAACTGTTTTGAAAGAGATCGATGAAAGCGATGTCTTAAGAGAGGACGGGTATGTGATACTGGAGACCGATAGTGGAGTACAGAGCGTAGAGGAAACACAGAACTTGATAAAAACCAAGGAGAAGGTATATTCCAAGTCGAAGATCTGTATCTATCGAAGGAAACAAATCTAAACAAAGAGAGAAGAGAAAAAATGAAACGAGCAATTTATCCCGGAAGTTTTGATCCCATTACAAATGGACATTTGGATATCATAGAGAGGGCAGCGAGCATGTCAGCTCACTTGACCGTAGCCATACTTGTCAATCCTCAAAAAAAGGGTTTGTTCAGTTTTGAAGAGAGAAAGAGGTTGATCGAGGAATCAACGAGACACCTGGATAATGTAGAAGTCATATGTTTTTCGGGTCTACTCGCAGAATATTGCAGGCAGAATAATATGGAGATCATCATCAGAGGTCTAAGAGCGATCTCGGACTATGAATATGAGATCCAGATGGCACAGATGAACAAAAAGCTGTACCCTCAAGTGGACACCGTGTTTTTGATGACGAATCCCAGCTATGCCTACCTCAGTTCCAGCTTGGTCAAAGAGGTGGCGCAGTTTGGAGGATGCGTAGGCGATCTGGTTCCGACTGTGGCATATCAACAATTGAAAGAGAAACTGAAAGGGAGGATATAAGGATGGAAGTGCTAAAGATATTGGATGAGCTTCAATCGATGCTTGAAGAGGGAACGAAGACACTGTTCGGGAACAAGGTTTCCATCGATAGAGAACTTGCTTTGTCGTATATCAGCGATATGAGGTTGGGACTGCCGGAAGACTTTAAGCAGGCCGAGTGGATCAATAAGGAAAGACAGAAGTTTATAGATGACGCGCAGGAAGAAGCGGAGCAGATCAGGGCGCAGGCGAGAGAAGAAGCCGAAGAGATGATCATGGAGCATGTCATCGTCAAGAAGGCGGAGCAGAGGGCGAAGGAGATCATCGAGAGAGCCATCGCCGACGGAAATGAACTTCGCAACGGTTCGATCTCTTACGCGCAGGACATCCTCGAGAAACTCGGGATGGATATGGAGAGGGTCAATGCCCGTATCAGTGCGAACTATGAAGAGTTGGAAAAACTGAAGATCAAGTCCGAAGCCTTGGAGAAGGAAGAGGAATAAAGATAGGGCCGGTATCAAAGAGCAGATTTGGTATCGGTCTTTTTGTATGTATGATGCAGAAATGATCAGGGAGGGAGACTTTGCAAGAGAGATGACTGTTTCTTGAGATCCGAGATATTTCTTATGCTTTTTTGCAGTATTGTGCGTTTTGCAAACTCAAAAAAATCAGAAGTTTGCTCTTATATTATTTTCCAATAGAAGTATGGATATATTTGTTCTGCGACTGCGAAAATTGGTTTTATCTTCTATGACTCATAGATCATTTATATCCATCACTCAAAAGAAGAGTAGTATTATGCGGTGTTTCCATGATACGGATGAATCCGTCCTTCAAAATAAAAGGTAGAGCACCGGAGATATGGGGTAGAATAAGAAGGTAGAAACGTGTAAGTTGTTGTAGGTGTATCCGATTTTTCACGAAAAGAAATCGGTTGTTACCGAATGTTTTATAGAAACCGATAAGGGGGAAGTTGAAATGCTGGGAAATTTTAAGTATGTAAATCCTACGAAGATCTATTTCGGACAAGGGTCGTTGAAGTATTTGAAAAGGGAAATGAAAAATTATGGACGGAAGATACTTCTTGTCTATGGGGAAGGCTCCATCAAGAAGAACGGGATCTACGATGAGGTAAGGGCCATCTTGGAAGAAGAGGGCAAGAAAATCGTCGAGCTGCCCGGAGTAATGCCCAACCCGACCATGGCCAAACTCTATGAGGGGATCGAAGTTGCAAGAGAAAACGAGGTGGAGTTCATCCTTGCGATTGGAGGAGGCTCCGTCTGTGATTATGCCAAGGCCTTGTCTGCATCCGTCTTCTGTGAGGAGGATCCATGGGAGAAGTTCTTTATGAGATCGGAACAACCCGATAACAAGGTACTTCCGATCGCCTGTGTTCTGACGATGGTAGGGACCGGATCCGAGATGAACGGGGGCTCGGTCATCACAAATGAAGAACAAAAGCTCAAGATAGGCCATGTGTTCAAGGAAAATCTGATGCCGAAGTTCTCCATCCTTGATCCCGTCTATACCTTCAGTCTGCCCAAGTATCAGATGGTGTCGGGGTTCTTTGATATTATGTCCCACATCCTGGAACAGTATTTTTCGGGAGAGGACGACAATACCTCCGACTACTTGGCGGAAGGTTTGCTCAGATCTTTGATCCACAGCACAAGGATTGCGGTCAAAGATCCGAATAACTATGAGGCTCGAAGCAATATCATGTGGACGGCGACCATGGCTCTTAACACCATGATAGGTAAGGCGAAGACCCAGGACTGGATGGTGCATATGATAGGCCAGAGCATCGGAGCCTACACGGATGCGGCCCACGGTATGACCCTGTCTTCAGTCTCACTTCCTTATTACAGACACATCCTTCCTTACGGTCTGCACAAGTTCAAGCGATATGCGATCCATGTATGGGAAGTCAAGCCGGAAGGAAAGAGCGACGAGCAGATCACCTTGGAAGGTCTTGAAAGGATGGAAGCTTGGATGAAGGAAGTGGGAGTCGTTATGAACGCAGGAGAACTGGGAGTATCCGAGGATATGTTGGAGGGTATAGCGGAAGGTACGATCATCCTGGATGGAGGCTATAAGGTCTTGACCAAGCAGGATGTTGTCGATATCCTCAAGGAGTCTTTAAAGGCGTAGAAACCGTTAAGGAAGTACCGCATGCAGACACAAAATGATGTTTCCTTTGTTTTGCAAGATATAGAAAGTCTCTAAAATGAGAGGTTTCAGAAATGTGTTTGCCCAAGAAAAACTGAATTTTTTCGGCTTCTTGGACTTATGCGGTATCTTCTTAATACTATTCTCCATTTTGAATGCCGGATATACAGAACAAATCATTGCCTAAAAACAATTTGGATGATTATATGGTTCAAATTATTCCTGCTGTCAATTCTAATAGATAAGAATATACAGAAGGTAAGTTGTATAATCAAATGCATAAAGAAGAAGTATTGAAAAAGTCATGAAAA
>JAUMWQ010000127.1 GCA_030529565.1 Filifactor alocis
CTGTGAGCAATAGAAGATAGAACAATTTTTCGTAGTCAAAAAATAGATATATCCACGCTTCTATCGAAGAATAGTATAAAATCAATTTTGTAAGACGGAAGAAATCCTTAAAATATTGATACGATAAACTTTTGTATTTTATACTGGGATCTATTATACTTGACAGGTTGAATACTCTGAAATATATGATCCTCCAAATTGTTTTTCGGCAATTGTATATTCTGTGTACTCGTCATTTCAAACGGAAAATAGTAAAATCGAAGAAAAATCGGAAGTTTGCCTTTGTGCGGTGTTTTCTTAGGATGTCGGAGGATAGGTCTGTGTATTAGATCCAAGGGAAAAATGTAAAGAAAATGTAATGATACAGGAGGGATGAAAGTCATATGGGCACAAAGGTCGTAAAACCATTGGTTTTTTAGGCAGAAAGTGCTGTTTTCAATTTGGGACGTGAGGGGTGTTCCTTTCGTACAGGATGAGAAAGGAAACACTATCCTTTTAACTGTCCGAAAATAGGGTATAAACATAACATATGCAATAAAACAGGTTTTGAGAACGTAGAGTTTTCAAGATGAGCAGCGAAGGGAGATCGTATGGAGAAACAACTGTGGTATCAAAAAACAGCTCAGGAGACACTGGACCACTTCGGAGTCGATAAGATGAAGGGACTCAGTGCGGAACAGGCCCGGGACAATATACAGAAGTATGGACCGAACAAGTTGAAGGAAGAAAAGAAAAAAGGTTTTGTATTAAAACTGATCGATCAGTTTAAGGATTTTTTGGTGTTGATCCTTCTGGTTGCCAGCATGGTGTCCTTTGCGGTCGGAGAGAGGACCGATGCGCTCATCATCATCGCCATCGTGCTTGTAAACGCTCTTCTCGGACTGTATCAGGAAGGAAAGGCGGAGGAGGCGATCGAGGCGCTTCAGAAGATGGCGGCGCCTGATGCCAATGTTCTTCGGGACGGTCATCCCATATCGGTGCCTGCGGAGGATCTCGTTCCGGGAGACATCGTTATCTTGGAGACCGGAGACATCGTTCCTGCCGACCTGAGATTGATCGAGAGTGCAAATTTGAAGATAGAAGAGGCGTCGCTGACCGGAGAGTCCGTCTCCGTAGAGAAGTTGGCGACAGTGTCTTACGATAGAGACGTTCAGTTGGGAGATCGGGAGAATATGGCCTTTTCTTCCACAATATTGACCTACGGCCGAGGCAAGGGAGTTGTTGTAGAAACCGGACACAGCACGGAGATCGGAAAGATCGCAAGCATGATTCAGAGCTATGAGACGGAGCAGACTCCGTTGCAGAAGAAGTTGGCGAAACTCGGAAAAGACTTGGGGATCATTGTACTTGTCGTCTGTGCTCTGGTCTTCGGTATCGGTGTGATCCGAAAACTTCCCATGTTGGAGATGTTTATGACCTCCGTCAGTTTGGCGGTCGCAGCTATTCCGGAGGGGTTACCTGCCATCGTTACCGTGGTTCTGTCGTTGGGTATGAGCAGGATGGCACAGAAGAATGCGATCGTCAAAAAGCTTCCCGCAGTAGAAACTCTCGGAACAACCACCGTGATATGTTCGGATAAGACGGGCACTTTGACACAAAATGAGATGACGGTCGTAAAGGTATATGTTGACGAGAAGATATTGGAAGTAGAAGGGATAGGCTATAGTCTTGAGGGCAGGATCAAGGATGGAGATGCAGAAGTTACATCGGAGTCGACTCCTTCTTTGGAGAGACTTTTGGAGATCGCCTTGCTCGCCAATGATGCGAAACTCAAGAAAACAGAGGGAGATGCTTTGGGGGTTATGGGAGACCCTACGGAGGGAGCTCTTCTGACCCTTGCAGGAAAGAAGATGATGATTCAGGACGAGTTCAATGCGAAGTATGCTCGTTTGAACGAATTGCCTTTTGATTCCGACAGAAAGATGATGACGACCTTCCATGAGAATATCGGCTCTGACAGAGCGGTTTCATTCACCAAGGGTGCGCCCGACGTCGTGCTCTCTCACAGTTCCTTCATCCTTCGAAGAGGAGAGAGGCTCCCTTTGACTCAGGAGATCAGGGAAGAGATACTCAAGATCAACAGCAGTTTTGCAAGCAAGGCTCTTCGCGTTCTTGCAATGGCATATAGAAGTTATGAGCAGATGCCGACGGACATCAGCATAGAAACGATAGAGAAGGATATGGTCTTTGTGGGTATGGTCGGGATGATCGATCCTGCCCGCTCCGAAGCGAAGGAAGCGATCAAGTTATGCAAGAAGGCCGGGATCATCCCCGTTATGATAACCGGAGATTATAAGGAGACCGCCTTTGCTATCGGAAAAGAGCTCGGCATGGTCGAGGACATGTCCCAAGCGATCATGGGAGAGGAGCTGGACTCCTATACTCCCGAACAGATGAGGGAACTCGTAAAAGACAAGAGGGTCTATGCCAGGGTCTCTCCCGAACACAAGGTGAAAATCGTTACCGCCTTGAAGGAGAACGGTCATATCACAGCCATGACGGGAGACGGGGTCAACGATGCCCTTGCCATCAAGAGGGCGGACATCGGTATTGCGATGGGTATCACGGGTACTGACGTTGCCAAGAATACGGCGGAGGTCATACTGACTGACGACAACTTTGCTTCCATTGTAGAAGCGGTGAGACAGGGAAGGATCATCTATTCCAATATCAAGAAGTTCGTTTCCTTCCTCTTGTCCTGTAACATCGGAGAGATTTTGATTGTGCTTCTGAGTATCATTATGAAGTGGCCGATTCCGCTTCTTCCCATTCAGTTGCTGTGGCTCAACCTTGTTACCGACAGTTTCCCGGCGCTTGCCTTGGGTGTGGAGCAGGGAGAAAGCGAGATCATGGAGATCCCACCGCGGGATCCGGATGAGCCTGTGCTTGACAAGATAACCTTCCAAAGGGTCGTTATCCAAAGTACGGCATTGTGTATTGCTATCTTGGGAGCTTATTACTACGGTCTGAAACATTTTGGAGAAAATTTGGCAGGAGCCAGAACGATAGCTTTCGTAACGCTGATCATGGCGGAATTGCTACGTTCTTACTCGGCGCGATCTCAACGACATACCATCTTCGAGATCGGTATCTTCTCCAACAAGGCCCTTGTTATGGGAACGGCATTTTCCTTCATTATGATGATGGTGGTCGTCTACGTTCCTTTCTTGCAGGCGTTGTTTAAGACGGTTCCCTTGGGGATGAAGGAGTGGAGTTTTGTCCTACCCTTTGCCCTGATACCCTTTGTTGTGGGAGAAGGATATAAAATTTTTGCACGAAGAAATAAAATTGAGTAGATGTTGTAGAATCGGGGTAAGATAGACTTCGGACATCAAGTAATGAAGTTATTAGGCAAATGACTGTACCGAGGGAAGAGGAGGTTGAGTTTTTCTTCCTTAGGTATCGCCCTAAGCAAATATAGGGTTTGTGTCGATGCTTGAAAAACGGATCAAGTTTGGAGAAGGTATCTTTAATTTATCCGGTCAGGAGATACTTCTCTCGAAGAGAGAACAGAGCTATGCTCGTGAAACCGGTGTTTTTTATAGATAGGAAAGGAACAGGGTGTAATTGTGAAAACGAGATTTAAGAAACGGATGATAACCGCGTTTATAATGTTATCGATGGTAATGTCATCTCTATTTAACCTCTCTTTTGTGGAGGCGCAAACTCAGCCCAAAAAGCTGGAGAATGTGGTAAGGGATTTCAAGTTGGTAAATATGGTAGGACAGCCCGTGCCAAATACGAACCATCAGTATAAGATGGTCATCAACGGACCCTATGCGATTACGACCAAGTTTAACTTGGATGCTTACAACGGAAATCTAAAGGACGGAGACTATTTTGAAGTAACCGTCGGAGAAGGCTTTTCTATGCAGCCCGGAGCAATGGAGCTTAAGGTAAACCTTAGGAACGGCCAGCAACTTGCGATCGCGGATCTTGCCTTCGTATCCAATGGAGGAGTAGATGGAGGTAAGGCTGTAGTTACGCTTAAGAATCTGGAGCAGTACAAGAACCTTCAAGGTTATGATATGGTCAAAAACATCTATGGAGACATCAATATCTCGGTAAAGACAGGACCTGCTCCCGTCGACAAAAAGATCGTTCCTATCGGAGGGGTAACAGGTATCTCTCAGATCGAGATCACGACAACGAAAAACATCTCAAACCCCATATCAGTCAATGGAGAGCTTATCCGTAAACGTGGAGGAGAAGTAAAAGGAGGAACGGAAGGAGCTTATGACTCCGCAGCTTTGGGAAAAAGCGGTCAACACTCCCACCTTTGGTCTCTTGCGATCAACAGAGCGGGAAGAGAGTTCGGAACTCTGACGGTAGTTGACAATATCTCTCGAGAAGGAGCTCCTATGCAGTTTATTCCCGAGAAGATAAGACTTTTGAAAGTAGATTATCTTCCTGACAGCTATAATATTTCGAACACTAGCGTTTTGGTGAAGGACAGAGATTATACGATAGAGTACCTGGACAATTTCACGACATTTAAACTGAACATTCCCAATTCGGGAAGAAATCAGTATGCGTTTGTATACTATACGACAGCACCGTTGGACGGTTCCAATGTAGGAAATGAGGCCCTCATCCAAGATAACGGACAGGTTCTTCCTCCTCGAAATGGGGCTACGGATGACAAGGTTGGTGCTCATTCCGTGAGTAAGGATCTCCAAGGAGGAAGGATTGCCATCGATGTATCGAATCGTATCTTCCTCTACAAGGTCGATGAGGATGATATGAGCAAGGGCCTTGAAGGAGCAGTGTTTACAGTAAGAAACACCGCCGGCCAGGATGCGCCGATCGAGCTTCCTCCTACAAACGAAAGGGGCTTCACCTATACGGAGCATAAGCTTCCCAACGGAACCTATGAGATTGAGGAAAAGACAGCTCCTCCGGGATATGATAGAAATCCTGAAAAACTCACGGTAACACTGGGAAGCACCGGAATAACGAGAACGATTACAAATAAGAAGAAGCCGGTTCAATTTATAGAAATCAATGTAGAGAAACAATGGGTTGCAGGAGTAGAGGATGCCAAGCCTGAGAGCATTACTCTAAAATTAAAGGAAAACGGAGTGTTCAAGGGCAAGACTCTGGAACTGAGAGAGGATACTCAGTGGAGGGGACGCTTTGAAAACCTTCCTGAAACGGATGATCAAAACGCAGTGATAGTCTATGAGGTGGAAGAGTCCGCCGTAGATGGTTATGCAGGAGAGATCACGGTCCTTGATGCGACCAATGTACGGATCAGAAATGTAAAAACTCGTAATCTGTCGGTACGAAAAGAGTGGGAACTGGTTCTCGGAGAGACGGCTCCTTTGAATGAAATTACCGTGGTGCTTAAACCCGGAGATAAGGAACTCGTATTAGAAGCACGAAACGGATGGCAGGGAAGTTTTGACTCCCTACCGAAGTATACACCGGCAGGAGAACTTATTCCTTATACAATTGAAGAAAAAGATGTTCCTCAAGGTTACCGTGCGGTTATCACCGGAGATATGGAGAATGGATTCCTGGTGAGAAATGAAAAGGAACCTCCCGCAACCAAGGACGTCCACATCAAGAAAGAGTGGGTGGGAGATACTGCGGGTCCTGTAACCATCGCCCTTCTCAAAAACGGTCAACCGGAAGGATCCAGGATTGTCTTGGATGATAGTAATCAGTGGAGATCCGTGTTTGCAAACCTTCCCCGAAAGGATGACGGAGGAAATGTCATTGACTACAGTGTTGAAGAAGTGGACGCTCCTTCGGGTTACGATGTCGATGTAAGGGTCAATGATGAAGCAAATGGATTTTTGATCACAAATACAAAGAGGACGGATAATAATGGGGGTGGCGTAACAGATCCTAGCGATCCGGGAACAACCCCGAACGATCCGGG
>JAUMWQ010000128.1 GCA_030529565.1 Filifactor alocis
GAGATAAGGTCATTGTTGAAACAGTTCGGGGAACTGAGATAGGAACGGTAGAAATAGCGGGAAAAGATATTGAAGAGAATAAATTCCCTACGGAATTGAAATCTGTGCTCAGGAAGGCTACTCAAGAAGATTGTTTGAAGGATGAAGAGAACAAGAAACTTGCTATTCAGGCGGGAGACATCTTCAATCAAAAGACTCTTAAGCATCAGTTGGATATGAAACTCATTGATTCGGAATACACCTTTGATCGTAGCAAGTTGATCTTTTACTTTATCGCGGAGGGCAGGATCGATTTTCGTGAGCTGGTAAAAGATCTTGCTGCTGTGTTTCGAACCAGGATCGAACTCAGGCAGATCGGAGTTCGGGATGAGGCCAAAACTCTCGGAGGGATCGGATGCTGTGGGAAGAAACTTTGTTGTTCTACGTGGCTTGGAGATTTTCAATCCGTGTCGATCAAGATGGCGAAAGATCAGAACCTGTCTTTAAATCCTACGAAGATCTCCGGCATCTGTGGAAGACTGTTCTGTTGTTTGAACTACGAACATGAAACCTACGAAGGCATCCTCGCCCGCATGCCCAACATCGGAAGCCTGGTCGAGACACCGGACGGAAAGGGAAAGGTGGTCGATACACGAACCATCTTGGAAGAGGTCAAGGTACAGTTTGAAGATCGTAAGAACGATACCATAGAAGTGAGGAAGTATTCCTTGGAAGATGTCAAGATCTTACGACAAACAAGGAAGCACAAGCAGTATGCGGAAGAAGTGGATGAGAAAGAACTGAAGAAGTTGTTGGAAGATTAGGAGTGGGTACCATAAAAGAGGTAGTTTTGTCACAGACACAGAGGGTGGATGATCTGGGAGTCTGCTCTTTAAAGATCATTCAAGACAAAAGCGGCTTTTGTTTTGGAGTCGATGCGGTTCTCCTCGCGAACTTCACAAGGATGAAGAGGGGGTATATCGGTGCCGATCTGGGAACGGGAACGGGGATCATTTCCCTTCTTCTCTTGGGCAAGAGCGAAGTAGCAAAGATCTATGCCTTCGAGATCCAGGAGGAGGTCGCATCTATGGCGCGCAAGAGTTTCGAACTCAACTCACTGGAAGACAGGGCAGAGGTCATTTGTGATAATCTAAAGAAGGTGGCCGATCATCTCGAGCCTTCCAGTTTGGATTTTGTTGTGAGCAATCCCCCGTATATGAAGGCGGACGGAATGCAAAACACAAATGAGAAAAAGAGGATCTCAAGACACGAGGTCGCCTGTACCTTGGAAGATGTTTTTGCTTCGGCTTCATACCTGTTAAAGGAGCAGAGAAGTTTCTACTTGGTACATCGTCCCAACCGGCTCTGCGACATCTTTGAATTGTCGAGGAAGTATTCTTTAGAGCCCAAGGAGATGAGGTTCGTATATCCCTATCCGGGAAAGGCTGCAAACCTCTTGCTTCTGAAGATGGTCAAGAACGGCAGGCCGGATCTCAAGATGTTGCCTCCGCTCTACCTCTACGATGAAAACCGAGTGGAGAACGAAGAGGTTCAAGAGATCTATTACAGTACGAGATTGGAGGAGGAGTAAGTTGCTGTACATTTGTCCCACCCCGATCGGAAATTTGGAAGATATTACGATCCGCGTCCTCAATGTATTGAAGAGGGCGGATGTGATCGCCTGTGAAGATACCAGGCACTCAAAGCGACTTCTGACTCATTATGAGATCCACAAACCTCTGATCAGCCTACATGAGCATAACGAAAAACAAAGGAGTGAAGAAGTTCTGTCCCTGCTGAGGTCGGGCAAGGAGGTCGCTTTTATCTCGGATGCCGGTATGCCGGGGATTCAGGATCCGGGTTATTTTCTTATCCAAAGAATGGTGAGGGAAGGGCTGAAATACACGGTGCTTCCGGGAGCGAGCGCCGCTATAACCGCTTTGGTAGCCTCCAATCTGGCAAGTAAGGAGTTTTTCTTTGAAGGGTTTCTGCCGAGAAAGACAGGGGAACAAAAGGAGAGACTTAGGGCTTTGAAAGATCTGCAAGCGCCCTTCATCCTCTATGAAGCGCCCGGCAGGGTCTCATCGACATTGAAGAATGCACTGGAGGTTTTGGGGGATCGGAAGATAGCAGTCTTGAGAGAACTGACCAAGATACATGAAGAATACCTCCATACCACCTTATCGGAATATCTCATCTTGGAAAACAAGGTGGAGAAAGGGGAGTTTGTCCTTATTATAGAAGGTGCGACTCAAGGGGAAAAAGTCTATTTGGAGGAAGAGATCGTCGCCCTGTTAAAACATCATATCGAAGAAGGATCTAGCAGAAAGGATGCGGTCAAAAAGGTAATGGAACTGACCGGCCTTCCTAAAAACAAGATCTATCCCCTGTCCCTCGACTTGTAGAAGTGTTGTTTGCATCTGTTCTTGTATAGCGGAAAATAAAAATGAAAACTTCAGGAAATAAAAAACCTTCCTCACCTTATTTTTTGGGGGAAGGTTTTTCTTGTTCTGTTTTCTATACGGATGGATCCGCATTTTGAGATCGATCAAGTTTTTTTGGGTGTTGCCGATATCAACGATGTATGCCTCATAATACTATTTTCCAATAGAAGTATGGATATATTTATTTTTTAACTACTAAAAATGGTTCTATCTTCTATTGCTCACAATCGTTTATATCCACAATTCAAAGGAATGCTAGGATAAGAGGTCAAAAAACAGATCTTCTTAAAGTCCGGTGCTAAATATAGCAATATTTTTAGCGAACCACGGCATGATGTAACGGTTCCATCAAAGAAGGGGAACTCCTTATAGAGGTTTGTTTATTTTTTTGAGTACTTCCAGAAGAAGGCGGTAAGTTCTTTCGGTTGACGATACGGAGAGTCTTTCGCTCGGAGTATGGACATCGTACATCGTCGGACCGAAGGACACCATATCCAGACCGTTCAGTTTTTCTTGGAAGATACCGCATTCGACTCCTGCATGGATGGCTGAGGTCTTCATCTCTTTTTGGAAGACTTCCTTGTAAGTTTGTGCAAAGAGATCTCTCAGCTTGGATTCGACCGAGGGAGGCCAAGCCGGGTAGTCTCCTTCCGTCGTGAATTTCGCGTGGAAGAGGTCTGCAAGAACCTTGAGTTGAGAGACGATATGCTCTTTTCGGCTGGTGACCGAACTTCGGACCGAGTGCTCGAAGATCGCATATTCGTCTGTGGTAACGAGGACACCGAGATTCAGTGAAGATTCTACCAAACCCTCTACGATGAAACTCATCGACTGGATCGAGTTTGGAAGGATCATCATCAGTTGGAGGAGGGAAGTCTTGCTCTTTTGGCAGAGGACGAACTTCGTCTCCCAATTTTCGGTCACTGAGACTTCCATCTTGAAGTTATCTTCTATATTTGTATATTCATTTCGGCATAAGTTCTTCCACTCTTCACAAAGCTCCGTCAGCTTTTCGACGTTTTTGGTATCGACCGCTATGGTAGCACTTGCGGAACGTGCGATCGCATTCATCTTCGCTCCGCCCGATATTTCGAAAATCTCGAAAGGAAGGTTGGAATTCAGCTTGTGGAGGAATCTTCCGAGCAAAAGAATTGCATTTGCTCTTCCTTTGTCGATCTCACTTCCGGAGTGGCCTCCCTTGAAGTTGTAAAAGTCGATCTTACATACGCTGTAATCGTCTTCTATCATCGTCCATTCGAGAGGAAGATGTAACTTCGTTCTTATTCCTCCGGCACAACCGATCAAAAGTTCGCCTTCTTCCTCCGAGTCGATATTGATAAAGTAACGACCTTTCAGTGAGGAAGCATCGAGGTTTGTCGCTCCGAGAAGACCTGTCTCTTCCTGAACGGTCATAACCGCTTCAAGGGGAGGATGGGCGATGTCGTCGGAGTCGAGGATGGATAGGATCATAGCTAAGGCAATCCCGTTATCCGCACCGAGGGTAGTCTTGTTCGCCTTTAAAAAGTCTCCGTCCAAGACCAGTTCGATAGGATCTTGCTCGAAGTTATGAAGGCTATCGGGTTCTTTTTCCCAGACCATATCCATATGGCCCTGTAAGATGACGGCAGGAGCGTTCTCGTAGCCTTGAGACGCCTCCTTAAAGATGACGACATTAAAATACTCATCTTGGATGTAGGCGAGATCTCGATCTTTTGCAAATTGAACAAGGTAGTTGCTTATTTGTTCTTCGTGAAAAGAACCCCTCGGGATCTTTGAGATCTCTTCAAAAAAATGAAACACCTTATCTTTTTTATCACTGAATAATGACATTGGTTCTACTCCTTTCAACTTCGATGTTTGGTATCGACTACTTCAATAATAGTATATAAATGGCATAAATTCAATTACAAGGACTTTATTTTTTTATTTTTCTAAAATGCTCCGCGATGCCGTTCTCCATCTTATTGTCTTTTCCGTAATAGTATTTAGCATCTTTCAGCGATTCGGGGAGGTAGGTCTGGGTGATGTAAGAGTTTGGATAGTCATGGGGATATTTGTAGTTCAAACCTCGATCCAATTGTTTTGCACCGCTGTAATGAGCATCCTTCAGATGATTGGGAACAGGGTAGTGAGAGACCTTGTCCAGGTCGTTTAAGGCAGCGTCGATACCCACGATGGCGGAGTTTGACTTGGGCGCTCCGGCAAGCATGATCACAGCCTGTGCAAGAGGGATCCTCGCTTCAGGAAGACCGAGGAAAAACGCCGTGTCCACACAGCTTTTTGTGATCGCGGCAGCTTGGGGATAGGCCAGGCCGATATCCTCCGAGGCTATGACCAACAATCGTCTGCAAGCGGAGATCAGATCTCCCGACCTCAGAAGACGGGCGAGATAGTGCAGGGAAGCGTCGATGTCGCTGCCTCGGATCGACTTTTGGAAGGCGCTCAGGATATCGTAGTGTTCATCGGAGTTCCTGTCATAGAGGACGGTCTTGGTCCCGCATACGTTCAACAGGGTCTCCTCATTGATCTTGAGATGCTTGTCTTTGCTGTAAAACTCCAACATCGTTCCCAGAGTGTTGAGGGCCTTGCGGAGATCTCCTCCCGAGAAGTCGATGAGTTTTCCTATGTTTTCATCTTCACATTCGATCCGAAAACCCTGTTCCTCCAAGTTGTCAATGGCATTGTAGATCCCTCTTTTTACAGCGGAGTTATCGAGGGAATGAAACTCGATGATCGTACAGCGACTTAAGAGGGATTTGTAGATCGAGTGGTACGGGTTTTCCGTCGTGCTTGCGATCAGTATGATCTCTCCTTTTTCGATGTAGTCGAGAAGGAGTTGTTGCTGCTTTTTGTTGAAGTTTTGGATCTCATCGATGTAGATAAGGATGCCCTTGTAGCCCGATAAGGTATTTATTTCGGAAGCGATATCTCGGATGTCCTGGGTTTTGGAGTAGGTGGCATTGAGTTTGTAATAGTTTAGATTTGAGTTGCCGGCAAGGATCTCAGCCACCGTCGTCTTACCGGTTCCCGGAGGTCCGAAAAAGATCAGATTAATCATTTTTTTCGTCTCGACAAGGCGGTTGATCAGCTTGTCTTTGCCTATGATATGTTGTTGTCCCACCACCTGAGAGATATTTTTGGGGCGGATCAACTCGGCAAAAGGTATATTCATGGGATGTTCTCCTTATATCAATTATTCATCCTTCCTTTGATGTCCGGAAGGGATGATCCATAGTCATATATTCCGTGCTACGGAAATTTTATACCATTTCTCGATGGAAGTGTGATTATATCGACATCTGTAAACATAAAATCTATTTTAACGCCCATAGGAAAGAAGGAAATTGATGTCAAAAGTCCAACCGGATCTTAGGAAAGCAACACACAAAGACAGACTCCCGAGTTTCCTTTGGGTTACAAAAGACGAAAAACTGTGTCAAATCAGCACCTTCAGGGCTTTTAT
>JAUMWQ010000129.1 GCA_030529565.1 Filifactor alocis
TGTTTTCCGGAACGGTTCGGGACAATCTCTTGATGAGTCGTCCGGAGGCGACAGAAGAAGAAATGTTCCGTGCTTTGAAGCAGGTTCGCTTGTACGACTTCCTAATGGAGCAGAACGGTTTGGACACAGTCCTGTCCGAGGGAGGAAGCAATTTCTCGGGAGGACAGAGACAGCGTTTGGCTTTGGCAAGAGCCATTCTTCACGATACGCCGATGTATATCTTCGATGAGGCAACGTCTAACATCGATTCCGAAAGTGAAGAGTACATTATGGATGTCATCAAGTCCTTGGCGAAGGAAAAGACGGTATTGCTGATCTCTCACCGTTTAGAGAATGTGGTTGAGACCGATATGATCTATGTTTTGGACAAGGGAGTTGTTCGGGAGCAGGGAAGTCATAAACAGCTCCTTGAAAAGAAGGGAGTATATGAGAGATTGTATCAGACACAAAAGAATATGGAAAGAATAGATGGAGGTGTTTGCTATGAATAAGATCAGTCGATATCAGTTGATCAAGCGACTACTCTCTCTAGTAACACCTCTTCTGAAGATCATCATACCGGCAATTTTGTTCGGAGTTGCAGGATTCCTGTGCTCGATCTTTATTCCGGTGTTGGGAGGTTACGGCATACTGGAGGTAGCAGGTTTCGAAAGAGTTCTTTCCTGGAAGACGATATTGATACTACTTCCTCTTCTGGGAGCGCTGAGGGGCATCTTGAGATATGCGGAACAGTACAGCAACCATCTTTTGGCTTTTCTGACCTTGGCGTTGATTAGGGATCGAATCTTCGAGGTTCTTCGAAAACTTTCTCCTGCAAAATTGGAGGGAAAGGATAAGGGTGATTTGATTGCATTGATCACTTCGGATGTGGAACTGCTCGAAGTCTTCTATGCACATACGATCTCTCCGGTAGCTATCGCCGTTCTCACTTCGTTGATCATGATAGTCTATATTGGCTATCATTCCGTTGCGATGGCGTTTGTGGCTCTATTGAGTTACCTGGTGATAGGAGGATGGATACCTCTTTATATATCCCGATTGGGAAGAGAGACCGGGAATTATCAGAGGAGCAAGTTTGCGAAGATGAATACGTATTTCTTGGAGAGTATCCGAGGAATGAAGGAGGTCCTCCAGTTTCATCAACAGAAGAACCGTTTGGATGAGATAGATCGTCAAACGGAGGAGATGGAAGGCTTGATCAAAAAGCTCAAGGATTATGAGGCGATCTCGACCTCTCTTACAGAACTTACCATCCTCTTCTTCTCGCTTTTGCAGATCGCGGTCGGAGGATATCTGTTTTCAAACTCTTTTATTACCTTCCCGCAGTTATTGCTATCACTTTTTGCGGCTATGAGTTCTTATGGGCCTGTTGTTGCTTTGAGCAATTTGGCGAACAATCTTTTGATCACCTTCGCCAGCGGAGAAAGAGTGATCGCGCTTTTGGATGAGACGCCTCAGACGGAAGATATTACGAACGGTTCGGAAATGAAAGAAGGAAATATCATCTCGGACGATGTCTCGTTCAGATATCAGGATGAGTGGATATTGAAAAACTTAAATTTGGATATACAGAAAAATAAAATTCATGCAATTGTAGGAAAGAGCGGTAGTGGAAAGTCGACCCTGCTCAAACTCTTCATGAGGTTCTGGGACGTTTCTGAAGGACAGGTTCGTTTTTCGGATAAACCCGTGAACGAAATCAATACAGAGTCGTTAAGAAGAAATCAAAGTTACATGACACAGGAGACCTTCCTATTCCAAGACACCATAGCGAACAATATAGCGATCTCCAAGCCGGGCGCAAGTAGAGAAGAGCTTGTCGAGGCTGCCAAGAAAGCTTCCATCCATGATTTGATTCTGTCGCTTCCTCAAGGATATGACACCCAAGTTAAGGAGTTGGGCGACAGTTTGTCGGGAGGAGAGAAGCAACGGATAGGTCTTGCAAGAGCATTTTTGCACGATGCACCGATCATGTTCTTGGATGAGCCTACGAGCAATCTTGACAGCTTAAATGAAGGAGTCATCTTGAAATCTCTAAGGGATTCGGCGAAGGGCAAGACTGTGGTCATCGTTTCGCACAGAGACTCTACAACGGCAATTGCGGATAGCTGTATATCTATGGAGTCAGGTAGAATAAGTTAGATTCAGTAAGATCGTTGCAGACGAAATTTGAAAGGAGAAGTTCAAATGAAGCAATATCGTTTTAAGGCAGTTATTTTGATGTGTATCATCGCACTTATGATTCCGTCGTTTTCCTTCGGTCTGGAGAAGGGAACTTACAGTGTGAAGAATGAGACCAGCTACGCAAATCCCAAGACCGGAAAAGCGGAAGATGGAGGAACACAGATAGCTCTGGGAGATTCGATGAGCCGTTCCATGCTGGGAGAGTACTTCCTTATGGATATAAAAAGCAAGAAACAGAAGTATGTAACTATAAGAGTTGGCCTTCAGAAGTATGTCAGTGATATTAAGGTATACGTCAAAAACAGCAAGGGAGAGTACAAGGAAGTAAAGATAAAAGAAAAGGCTCACAATAAGAAAAACGATACCAGAGATTATAAGTTTGCGGTTTCTTCAGATTACCCTCAACTGAAGATCAAGGCATATGTAGAGCCTATGGAAAGAGATGTTATCTTCTTTGCAAAGGCTTTGGAAAAAGAAGTCAAAAAAGGAAAAGATACGTTTGAAAAGACAAAGTTGTCAACCAAAATTAGTACTCCGGCCGGCAAGTAAGTCGTTTTGTTGGACATAGGGTATAAACAAAATCGGAAATGGAAGTGGAAACAGTTGAAGAAGAGAATTGTTTTGTGTTTTATGTCGCTAGCTTTGGCTTCGATCCTTTCCGGGTGTGTCAATCAACATCCGCAAGCGCAGGCTGATTCGCAAGAAATGGGAGAAACGAGGATTATTGCTACTTCGGTCGCTACTGCAGAATTGGCTGAAAAGTTGGATCTGGAACTGGTCGGGATTCCTAAGACAAAAGCGTTTGAAATCCCTGAAAGGTATAAGGGCGCAGCTGAGATCGGCGCACCCATGAATCCCGATATGGAGTTAATCAAATCTTTAAAACCGACAGACATCCTTAGTCCCAAGACTTTGGAGCCTGATTTGAAATCTCGTTATGAGCAGACGGGTCTTCCCTATACCTTTGTCGATGTGGCAAGCATAGAGGGGCTGTACCGGTCGGTGGAACTTCTCGGCGAAAAGTATGGGAAACAGGAAGTCGCAAAGGAGTTGCTGGATGACTATCGCAACACTTTGGAAGAGATCAAAAAGAAGAGAGAAGGAAAACCTGCTCCCAAGGTATTGATTCTGATGGGTTTGCCCGGATCTTATGTGATCGCCAGCGATAAGTCCTATGTAGGCAACATCGTTGAGATGGCAGGAGGAGAAAATATCTACAAGCATGATACGGATGAGTTTTTGAATGTCAATACGGAGGATCTGTTGAAAAAGGATCCCGATCTGATCTTTTGTACCGTACATGCCATGCCGGACGAGGTGATTGCTGAGATGAAGAACGAGTTTGCGACGAATGATATTTGGCAACATTTTCGTGCGGTTCAGGAGGGAAGGATCTATTATTTAGATCACAAACTCTTCCATATGTCCGCTGATTTCAAGTGGAAGGATGCAGTCTTGTCCATTGAAGACGAGTTGAATTTAGAAAACTGATGCAAAGAAAGCAAATGGAGAGAGGGTGGATGCTTGAAAAAAAAGATGGCAGTTTTTGTAATCCTTATTTTGGCATATGTTGTGCTGTTCTTCTACTCGATACGTGCCGGAACCATAGATGTCACATATGGGGAGATTTTCAGAGGACTCTTTGTCGAGTATGACGAGCACTTTGCCATGATTTACGACTTGAGATTTCCCAGGATCGTTGTAGCGATGCTGGCGGGTGCATCCCTTGCAGTGTCGGGGGTCATGTTTCAGGCCGTAATGAAAAATCCTTTGGCGGATCCGGGGATCATCGGAGTATCTTCCGGAGCAAGTTTTTCGGCGGTATTTCTTTTGATGCTGTTTCCGCAGATGTATGTATTTACTCCGATCTTTGCTTTTATCGGAGGACTTCTCTCCTGTCTTCTCATCTATCTTTTGTCGTGGAAGTCGGGCTTGAATCCTCTGAGGGTCATCCTTGTCGGTATAGCTATCAATGCAGTTTTTACCGGGATCATGGATTCGATTGCAGTCATGGTAGGAGCAAGACAGGTGGGTGTGGCTTCGATCGTAAATGCGAACATCGCACAAAAGACTTGGTCGGATGTCGGATTGCTTACAATTTATGTGGTGATCGGTCTGATTATAGCAATAGCGATAGCGAAGTATTGCAACTTATTGGCTCTGGAAGACAAGACGATCCGTGCACTGGGGATCAATGTCGATCATCTGAGGATCTTTGTCTCCTTTATCGCGGTTCTTTTGGCAAGTATCACGACCGCGATCGTCGGAGTGATAGGCTTTTTGGGATTGATCGTGCCTCATATAGGAAGATTGCTTGTAGGCTCGGATCACAAGTTACTGATCCCGTTTTCGGTCCTGTCGGGAGGGTTTTTGATGCTCCTTTGCGACACTTTGGGGCGCGTGATTGCAGCCCCCTACGAAATACCTGTCGCTGTCAGTATGGCAGTGCTCGGAGGACCTTTCTTTATATTCTTGCTTAGAAGGAGTGAAGAGACCTATGGAAGCTAATCACATTTCTTTTTCGTACGACGGAAAGAAGGAAATTATTAAGGACGTCTCCTTTACTCTGCAAAGAAATAAAATTACAACCCTTATGGGTGCAAATGGTTGTGGAAAGTCGACCCTCTTTCATCTGTTGACTAAGACTTTGACTCCCCAAAAGGGAAGGGTACTACTGGAAGGAAAGGAAGTTTCGCAATACAAGATGAAGGAGTTTGCAAGAAATGTCGCCATTGTGCATCAAAACAATTCGGCGCCTGCAGATCTGAAGGTATCGACTTTGGTTTCTTATGGAAGGATCCCTTTCTTGCACTATCGCATGAGCCTTCGTGACGAAGACGAAAAAATCATCAACGAAGCTCTTGCCATCACAGGCCTGACTGAGTTTAAAGACTATACGGTAGGGCAGCTCTCCGGAGGTCAACGCCAAAGGGTATGGATAGCTATGGCCTTGGCTCAGAGTACGGACATCCTGTTTCTGGATGAACCGACAACTTATTTGGATATTCGATATCAAATAGAGATTCTCAGATTGATTCAGAGATTGAATCAGGAAAAGAAGATGACGATCGTCATGGTACTCCATGATATCAATCAGGCCATCCATTACAGCGATATCATTTTGGGGATGAAGGAAGGAAGAATTTTGTTTGAAGGAAGACCGGATAAAGTGGTCAACTCCGAGTTTATTTCCGAATTATATTCGATTGATCTACCGGTTGTAAATGAGGGAGGAGGGAAGTTTGTATTGACGGTATAGGACGCCGCCAATCGAAGGTTTATGAAGACAGTTTATGTAGTTGCAGGTTTTTTCTTTCTTGCAATAGGAATGGCGGGAGTTGTGATTCCTGTGTTACCGACTGCACCTTTTCTGATCTTGACATCAATATGTTTTGCGAAGGGTTCAGACAAGTTTCACGCATGGTTTAAGTCGACTTCAATGTATAAAAATCATCTGGCCGACTTTGAAAAAAGCAGATCCATGACCTTGCAGACCAAGATCAAGGTCTTGGCCTTGGCCTCTTTTATGCTTTTGATCGCTTTTTGGAGAGTCAATGTGATCTATGCGAGAATTACCATTGCCTTGGTGATCTTGTTTAAGTACTATTACTTTATCTTTAAGATAAAGACGATTAAAGAAAAGCAATAACAGAAGTCTCAACCTTCTTTCCGGAAGAGGGAGATTGGCTGAGAACAAA
>JAUMWQ010000130.1 GCA_030529565.1 Filifactor alocis
AGCGCAATGAAAAAAAATCCAAGAGACACTCCAAGGAAAAAGGGATGGTTCGTTTTCAACTCAACATCGGGAGGATGGACAGGGTATTGCCCGCAGATATCGTTGCTACGATCGCGGGACGTTGCAATATCTCGGGTCGTCAAATCGGTGCCATCGATATAATGAGGGATACCACCTACTTTGATGTAAAGGAAGAGGCGGCAAAAAATATTCAAAAAAAATGCAACCATATCTTGATAAAAGGAAAACGGGTATCTGCAAAACGAATGTAGAGATGTTGGCATTTTATCCTGTTTTTCACTTTGTTTAGGAGGGGCGAAATGATAAGCTTTGAAAATACGTGGGATGAGCTTTTGGAAGAGGAGTTTCAAAAGCCCTATTATTTGAAATTGAGGGAATTTCTGAAGAGTGAATACCGCACAAAGACGATCTATCCTGATATGTATCATATCTTTGAAGCGTTAAAAACAGTGGATTATCGTGATGTCAAGGTCGTTATTTTGGGACAGGACCCTTATCACGGAGCGGGACAGGCACACGGAATGGCTTTCTCTGTACAAAAGGGGGTTCGGATCCCTCCCTCCTTGGTTAATATCTATAAGGAGATCTCATCGGAGCTTGGGACTTCATTTCCCGATCATGGTTATCTTATGAAGTGGGCAAGGCAGGGAGTGCTTCTACTCAATACGGTTCTTACCGTTCGGGAAGGACAGGCAAATTCCCATAAAGGTCAAGGTTGGGAGATGTTTACCGACAGGGTCATTCAACTGATCGATGAGAGGAAGGAACCGGCAGCTTTTCTTCTGTGGGGTTCCAATGCCATAGCGAAAAAATCAATGATCGACGAGAACAAGCACCTTGTCCTCACCTCGGCACACCCGAGTCCTCTCTCCGCACATCGAGGTTTCTGGGGAAACGGTCACTTCAAAAAAACCAACGAGTTTTTGCAAAAGGTATATGGGTTTGGGATCGACTGGCAGATCTAAGGATGATCAGAGAGTCTGAATAGCCGTTGTTCCTATGTACTGATAATGGAAGAGGTTTGTATCTTTATGGAAAGCCGAGTTGTGAGACATAGCATCAGAATTTCTTGATTCTCAAACAGCTGCTTTATATCGATGGTTCACTCGTTTGGAACGGTTTAGCAAACTTTGTAACTTGCTGCGCTCACCCTTTGGGCCTATGCGATACTTGGATTTCCTGTCTCTTTTTTTAATCCGATCTCAAACCTCGCTTGCTCTGCGTAGCAGAATTACTGTTCCTCATTTTTACTTTCATATCCGAGCCCTGTATTAGTACTATTTTGCGTTTGAAATTCCGGGTATGGAATATATCCTTAGCGAAAAGCAATTTGGAGGACGGGATGCTTCAAAAGTTCTAATAGATAATAGTATAAAAAAACACTCATGTAGACAATCGGACAATGCAACGAAATAGTTGTGATTCGGGTTTCAATGTGAACCGTAATAAGTATAAATAGGATAAAGAGGGATGTCGTACAGTATAAACAACAGTATACAACAACCCTCTTTTAATTTTATTTTATGCCAAAGGTCTTATTGATTTTTTCTATCAGCAAGGGGCGAGCCACATTTGCAAGGTAGAGAGAGCCGCAGACTACAATGACACTCTGTTTATTGCAGGTTCTGATGGCTTCGTTCAATGCTTCTGAAAGGTCTTCAAAGGCTGAAACGTTGTTGAAGTAAGTTTGGGCAACCTTTTTTAGCTCTTGAGGAGGAAGAGCTCTGGGGTTTTGTACAGGTACGGCGATAAAGCGTTTCCCGTAAGAGGAGAGGATCTGTAAGATTTGTTCGTAGTTCTTATCTGCCAAAACTCCCATGACGATCGTCATATCTTTGTCCGAAAGAGTGTCGAGGATCGCAGACAGAGCTTTTATTCCCTCGGGATTATGAGATCCGTCAAGCAGAACCAGAGGTTCTTGGAAAAGCTTTTCCACTCTTGCAGGCAGGAAGGTTTCTCTGATCGAACGTTTGATCCGCTCTTGAGGGATGTAAAATCCGAATCTCTTTAGCTCCTCGCATACGGATATTGCCGTTACGGCGTTGTAAACTTGATACAAGCCTGTCAGGCGTTTTTCGTACTGTTCTCCACGATAGTTGAACGTGCAGGCATCCAAACTTTCTTCCAAGACCTCCAAGGTATCCAAAGAGGGTTTTACAAGCTTGCTCCCTACCTTGTGGCATTGCTGTGCGATCACTTTTTCCGCTTGAGGATCCATGTTAGGGTAGATGACGGTAACGGAGCCCTTTATGATCCCTGCCTTCTCGTAGGCGATCTTTTCTATGGTATCGCCCAGGATACCTGTGTGATCCATACTGATAGAGGTAAGGACCTGTATCATCGGGGGATCTATGGCGTTGGTGGAATCCAGCCTTCCACCCAACCCGACTTCCAGTACTACGGCATCGCAGTTATTTTGTTTATAAAACTCGAGTGCGATCGCGGTCAGGATCTCAAATTGTGTAGGCGGATCATTGTGGAGAGCCGTTTGTGAAGCTATCGATGAAACTTTTTCGAACAGAGATGAAAAATCCTCTTTAGAGATCATGCTTCCGTCACATTGGATACTTTCCCTGAAGTCCAATACATAAGGACTCATAAACAGACCTGTCTTATAACCTGAGTGAATCAAAGCGTTTGTAATCATGCTTGAGGTCGAACCCTTACCGTTGGTTCCGGCAACATGGATGAATTTCAAGTCTTTTTGAGGATCTTCCAGTTGCTTCAACAAGTGTTTTATACGTTCAAGTCCGAGTTGGATCCCGAGTTTTGAAAGTTGATCGTATTTCCGGAGTGCTTCCTGATAGTTCATAGTATCTTCCCTTCTATTTTGTAGAATCAATAGTATTACTATACCAAGTTTGCTTTGATTATGCAATGCTATTGAACGGCAATGAATTATGTGTATTTGTCAAGCGAAAATGGTCCGGGAATCTCATCGAAAAACGATCTGCTACGATTCAAGTTCTAAATATCTTTGGACTTTAGATACTTCACACTGGCGGAAAGTTAATTGTTTTTTGACTGTGGGAACGCTACACAAGGGTAAAATTTTCTTTCTTTAGATACGAAATATAGAAATTTGATCAAACGAATATTTTTGAGAATGTGTTTATCCGAGAAAAACTGATTTTATACTGCTATATGCTCGAACTGTGGATATGATTGTTCTTTACTCTATCAAGGATGAAACCTGTTTTTGTAGTTTGAATATCTTTTTTTTTGTAATTTTATACTATTATTCATTTGAACTATAGATATGTCGACTTGTATTCCGTAAGAGATAATACTATTATTCTTTTGAGTTGTGAATATAAACCATCTGTGAACGATCGAAGACAGAACAATTTTTCGTAATCAAAAAATAGATATATCCATACTTCTATTGGAGAATAGTATTATATTAGCACAAACATAAAATTTTATCGAAGAATGGTATCAGGAGAAATTGTTCTATAAACTTTCTTTCAAAAAAAGTACCACAGGAGGATTCCCTGTGGCACTCGAATAAAGGAGAATATTTACTTATTTTCTTCCGGGATAAGCCTTAAGAGCTTCTTCCAAAACCTTCATAGCTTTTTCCAACTCTTCACACTTTAAAACATAGGCGATACGAGCCTCGTCTTTTCCGATTCCCTTCGTGGAATAGAAGCCTTCCAGAGGTGCCATCATCAGTGTTTCTCCGTTGTAGTCAAAGTGTTCCAAACACCAGATGATGAATTTTTCCGCATCGTCAACGGGGAATTTTACAGCAACATAAAAAGCTCCCTTGGGTTCTTTGCAGATAACTCCATCCATCTTTTGAAGTGCCTGATACACAATGTCTCTACGTTTTTTGTATTCGTCGTTTACTTCTTTAAAATAGGAAACAGGAGTTTTGTAAAGCTCGATCGCTCCAAGTTGTTCGATGGTTGGCACGCAGAGTCTTCCTTGACAAAGCTTGAGTACATGAGCAATCAACTCTTTGTTTTTGGACGCTATGGAACCGATTCTTGCGCCGCAAGCGCTATAACGTTTGGACACGCTGTCGACGATGATGACATTTTGTTCCGCTTCTTTAAATTGACCCAAGGATTTGTACTCTAGGCCGTCATAGACAAATTCACGATAGACTTCATCTGCAATGATGTAGAGATCGTTTTCTACGCATACATCGACAAGCATTTGAAGTTCTTCCGGAGAATAAACAACTCCTGTCGGGTTTCCCGGATTTGAAAGAATAACGGCGCGGGTATTCGGTTTGATTTTTTTAAGTAATTCCTCTTTCGGAGGCAGGTGAAAGCCTTCTTCCGCCTTTGTCGTTATTCCATCCACGGAAACATTAACAGCGGATGAAAATCCGTTGTAATTTGTATAGAAGGGTTCGGGGACAAGAACTTCATCTCCGGGGTCGCAGGTTGCGATAATAGAGAACAGTAAGGCTTCGCTACCTCCATTTGTGATCAGTATCTCATCCTGCTCAAAATTCATATCGTAGGTCTTGTAATACTCCCGAATAGCTTTGATGAGATCGGCGTTTCCTTGAGAAACATCATAGGCCAGAACTTCCTTGTCAAAGCTGGTTAATGCGGAAAAAAACTCCTTGGGGGTCTTAATATCGGGTTGACCTATGTTGAGAGGGTAGACTTTTTTTCCGGCTGCACGGGCCTTGTCCGCATAGGGAACCAATCTTCTGATAGGTGAGGACTGCATATTCGTGATACGATTTGAGAATTTCATCATAATCTCCTCCGTTCTAAAGAATATAATATGGTTACAAGGATGGATATTCCTTATATCTATGATATCACATTCATATAAAAAAAACTATTTTTTCATAAAATTCCCTACTTAAGGAGATATCGAAAAACTCGAAAAAACGGTATAAAATCCATCTTATATGAAGTGTGAACTTTTTGAAAATGTTGATATAACAAACTTTCATATTTTATAAAATCGAAGAAAACTTAGAAGTTTGCCTTTGTGCGGTGTTTCTTTAAGTTTTAAGGAAGGGGAGCGCCCGTTCGAAAACATAGGGGAGATAGGAGGCCGAACAAAGAAAATATGTTCTTTTGAATCCTCTTTTGCTTTATATGTTTTATCGGAGCGACATAGGATATATATAGTAGAGAAAGACAGAGAGATCAGCGGAAGCGTTGCACAATGAAAAATTTCTTTCATATAAAGAGGTTTCGGTCTTTAAGCTGCTTTGACTTCATCTATGAGATCCACTAGTGCTAAGAGGTGTATTGCTTCCCGACATCTTTATTTTGACAGATATAAGGAGATCAGACTATGTCTAACATTATGATTTGTGTTACCGGACAGATGGAGTGTGAACGATTGATTCGTTATGCTCTAACCTTACAAAAAGAGAAACGCGACGAACTTTATTTGGTCCATGTTTCAGCGGAAGAAAACAAGAGTTTTACTGATTCCATAGAGGCCTTGCAGTATCTTTATGCACAGGCAAGCGGAAACGGTGCGAGCCTAAATGTATTGAAGTCTAAGAATGTGCTTGACACGCTTCAAGAGTTTGTTATCAAACATAAAATAGATGTTGTAGTTATGGGAGAATCCAATGCGACCAAGAAAGAAAACAGTATGATAGAGCGTCTTCAGGAGAGCTTGAAAAAGAAGAGATCGACGGCAGTGATCCATAAGGTAGCACGTAAGGAGTAGAAGGTTCATTAAAGAAATTTTATTGAAATCCAAGACGAGAAGGATATTTATTAAGATAAGGTTTTTGCTTCTCTCTGGAAATTGGAAGGGAAGGTGTGTTGTCATACCACACTTTATTGTAGGAGAAAAACATC
>JAUMWQ010000131.1 GCA_030529565.1 Filifactor alocis
TTTTTACCCTGTTATCCCCATTCTTTTTTTATTTTGCCAATTGTGAGGTCTTTCCTTAAGTCAATGCCCGAGACTTTTATTCGGCAATTCCCTCCAAACCTTTAGCGACCAGTTTTTCGAGTTCAGGATCTTCGAGTCTGGGGGGAACCATTTCGAAGGAGTTGGTCACAAAGGTGAAATCGAAGTATCCCAGTCTTGCAACAGGCTGGATCCTACATATATCGACCCTTCCTTCTTTCGTGATAAACTCGTCCTTGATATGGATCCCTACGACCTTTCCGATGATGACATCAATGGTATTCATCGTATCGCTTCCGGGCAAACGAAGGGTTTGGACGTACTTGCACTCGTATTGCACCGGAGATTCTGAGACGCGGGCTACATCTACAAGTTCACTCTTTGCCTTGCTTACACCCGCATAGTCAAACTTGTCTTTGAATCCGTCCGGTATTTCTACAATGGATGAACGGTTCATAGCTTCCGCCAATTCTTTGGGGACCATATTGTAGACGAATTCTCCTGTGCGTTCGATGTTTTTTACGGTGCGTTTTCTGTCTCCGTATACGTTCTGGTTTGAAGAAAGCAGGACGTAGGGCGGATCGAAGGTAAGGTTGGTAAACTGGCTATAAGGTGCAAGATTGTCCGTTCCGTCCTCGTTTTTTGTGGAGAGCCAGCCTATCACTCTCGGAACGGTACAGGATTTAAATGGATTGTGGGGTAAACCGTGATTATTTTTTGATGTTTCATAAAACATAGATATCCCTCCCGGATTATTTTAATTGATGTAATAATGAGTGCTCGCTGCTTCAGAACGGTCTGTTTGAATCGTCACATGATCGGGGATTCCCGAGGCGATGAAGTATAAGCGAGACTTTTTCAGTGGTCGTTTTTTCTGTCTACAAGAACTCGAAGTCGTTTTATACTGATGTCTGTATAATACTGTTATTCGTAAGAGATTATACCTGTTCCGGCTCGCGATCGAAGAATTTTTCAATAACGGTCTCCGGAGGCTCGGGTGTCATCAGGGATACTCCGACAAGGAGGATTACATTGACAAACAAGGACCAGAGCAGCGGAGTAATACCTAGAGGTTTGACGATGACAAAGGAAGTAAACAGAAGGGTCAAAAAGCCTCCAAGGGTACCTGCGATCGCTCCGTACTTGTTGGCTCTCTTCCAGAACAGACCTGCCAATAAGGCCGGGAGCAACTGGGCATATCCCGGAGTTGCAAAGTGGGTCGCCGTATTGAAAATATTTGGGAAGTAGATCCCGAAGAAGGTGGATATTACAACGAACAATACGGTCACAAGTCTGCCCAAGGCTACAATCTTCTTTTGAGAAATCTCCTTCTTTGTGAGGTTTAGGTAGATATCTCCGATGAACATAGAACTACAAGCCAAAAGTTGAGAACTGGCAGTGGACATCGCAGCTGCAAAGGCAGCCAGAAAAATTCCTGTTCCAAGGACATTTCCGAAGGGAACAAAGGCCATGGCTTGGTGGATACTTTTTTGCGCCTCCAAGGGAGTCAGGTTTCCTCCAAACAAGTAAGGGATGATCATGATCCCGATCAGTAATAAGGGAACCATACATACGACCTCATATATGGGGAAGGCAACTGCCAATATTTTGTAAGTTTCTCTTCTTTTTGCAATAAAGAAGCGGATAAAAATATGGGGCCATACGGCAAAGGAACCGATCGTCAATGTAAGGTGGAGGTTTAGTAAGGGAGAGTAGAGTTTGTTTGGACCCGGATAACCTGTAAGGCCGGGACGAGCCTCCATAGCTTTGCTCATCACCACCGGCAAAGGATCGGGCATACCGTTGATAAGTACAAACAGAGCGAGCAAAACGATGACGGTAAACACAACTCCCTGAATGGCATCTGTCCAAGCAACGGACTTCATGCCGCCGATCGAAACAAAGATCAGCAATACAAGGGCGAGGAATATGGTGCCGTATTGAGAAGGTACGCCGGCTGCACCTTCGATCCCTGCGCCAAGTCCTCCCAGCTGCATACCGATGTAGGGCATCGTAAAGTAAATAAGCCCTGCGGAGGTGATCAGCTTAAAGAAGTTAGAGTAGTATCTTTGTCCGAAGAAGTCACCCGGGGTGGATAGATTGTGTTTTTTACCGAGGCTCCATAGTTTGTAGCCGATAAAAACCTGAAGTCCCGAACCCCAAAATATTCCCTGTGCGATCCCTAAAGAACCTACACCGTTGGTATAGGCTTCTCCCACCACACCGTAGAAGGCAAGTGTGGACCAGATGGAGAACACCAAGGTCATAACTGTGGCAAATACACCGATGGAACGTCCTCCCAAAAAGTAACCTTCTTCCGTCTCGTCGCCTTTTTTCCAGGCATAGATCCCTACGCCTATCAGGAGGAGCGAAAATAAGATGGTAGCAACAATAGTCAACATAGTTCATCCTCCTTATCCGAAATTTTTAAAATAAATATAGTTGATGACTGCCGCATAAAATCCTGTCAAACAGATTGACAATACCGAAAGCGGAAGCCAACCGAAAATGAGTGGGGGATGCTCGCCGATGATGTGACCTCCAAAGACACCCCACAAAAAACCGAGAAACATAAGTACGAAATACGTTTTTCTTGACATGGGCTCATCTCCTTTTCCATTTTTTGTAACGGGAGTTCCGTCTATACAATCATAACAATTTATTCAGAAAATTCAAATTGAATATCTTGTTGTATTTTTGGAAAATTTTGACCCCTATACATAACGTTATTTCTATATTGAAGTATAGATATTACTAATCTTTAGGAAATGCCGCATAAGGGGCAACCTTCCGGTTTTTCTTCGATTTTATAAAACAGAAAGACTTGTCATATCAATGTTTTCAATATTTTTATCCTTCGCAAAAAATTAGCTTTATACCAACTTCCCGAATTGAGAAGGATCATTTTTATTCGATGGGTTATAATACTATTTTCCAATATGAAGTATGGATATATTTGTTCTGCGACTACGAAAATTCGTTTTATCTTCTATGAGTCATAGATCGTTTATATCCATCACTCAAAGGAAGAATAGTATAAAATGAATTTTTGTACTTGTGGACTTGGATATAAGCATATTTCTATCGGGGAACAGGATAAGACCTCTGTACGGCAGAAGGCTTATGAAATGATCTGTCAGACCAAGGAGCATCTGTATTATAGAATAGAACTGTAAAAAGTATCCTAACTGTGATATACTGGGAGGAACAGGGATATCACAAGGAGAATGAAGTTGTTCGGGGAATTTCATACAAAGGAACATCTTGCTTGTGCTGTTTTTATACAGTGTATACACCTTGTGAAGGCAACATGTCCTCCAAAGGTCTTATTTTTTGCAAGACATCGGTTTTGCTCTGTTTTTTTGAATTGTTCAATATTCCCGCGATGTTATTCTTTAATCGAAGATAGGGGTGAATATCCTCCCCGGTTATCACGGAAAAGTATTTCGAAACATATGATATGACAACAACACGATGCACAGATCGTGGATAGAAACGGTTCAAACGGATAATAGTATAAAGTGAAAGGAAGCCATATGCTATACCTGTTCCATGTATCCAAAGAAACGGAGGTTTCGGTTCGTGGACAACTCCGAAACATCGGAGTCACAACCCTTGATATAAATGCTCCGGACTGTCTTTGTTCAAATGAGGTCGATCCCTACGGTATGTTCTTTCTCTATGAGTACGATCCTGATATCCTCTCTTCTTTAAGGAGGGTGGGGATGTTTTTTCGCGAGTGTCGTTACATATGCCTTTGTTTCCCCGGTCAAGATGTTTCGGAGTTTTTAAATCAAGGCTTTGTGCATTTTTTGGGCTACCTTCCTCTTGAAGAAGGAAGCAGAGTCTTTGGGTATATCAAAGGGATGCCGTTGACGAAAAGTTTTTCTGAGGACGGGAGGATGAGGGATATGGTAGATCGCTCTCACTTCCTCAACTACAAGTCCATGATCACATCGTTTTACATTTATGACCTGATCTATGGAGACATCTCAAAACTCAATCTGATGAAAGATTATATCGAGGACTTGGATCTGGATATTTCTCCCGACTGTGTGATGACGCTGATGGTCGATGAATTTTGGGAAATCTGTCGAGAACTCGACAACAAGAGAAGATATTACATAAAGAAGGAATGTCTTCAATTGACTATCGACGCGATTAGAGAGTACGAGCTTTGTGCTATTGCCTGTACCCTTATCGGGACTGATAAGCTCGTGATCCTGTGCAATTCTTCCAAGGCACGACCTTATGAACTTGCCCAAAAGGTGCTGGAGCATATCCATCGACATTCCGCCTATTCTGTGACCATAGGCATAGGAAGACCCTACCGTCTCTTCAGTGATATTTGGAAGTCGTATGAAGAGGCTTTCCAGGCCTTGAATTATTCGTTCTTCCTTGGCAATAAGCAAATTATTCTGTTTGAAGATCTTACTTCAAGTCAAAGCGAGAGAACGTCACATTACAATTTCGAGTCCTTTAAATACGACTTCTTTCGAAACTTCGGTCTCGATAGAGATGAAGAACCGTTGACCTTGCATGACAAACTCTTTGAACACTTTATTTTAAATCGGATAAATCGTGATGTCATCAAGGCTCTGCTGGTAAACTTTATGTTTGAGGTCGCCGAGTTTGCCGTTTCTCTGGGCGGTTTTGAAGAGGTGTTGTATAACAGGGTTTTGGAGCTGAACTCCAAGATCCTTCGGACCAACTCCATCATTGCGATCAAAGACTTCACACGCGAATACATCGAAGAGGTGCTCTGTGAACTTCGTAAAAGCCGTTCAGGTGACAGAGAGCTCGCCTTGGAGTCTGCGATCCTCTTTATTGAGAAATACTATTACAAAGACATCTCTCTAAGTGATGTTGCCTACGTTGCGAATATGAGCGAAAGTTATTTCAGCCGTCGTTTCAAGCGGAAGTTTGAGATAAACTTTTCTAAGTATTTGCTTGAGTGCCGTCTCAAAAAATCCGTCGACCTTCTGAGAGATCGTTCTCTAAGTATTGAGACCGTAGCGGAAATGGTGGGATTCAAAGACTCTTCTTACTTCAGTAAGGCGTTTAAGTCGGCCTACGGTTGTTCTCCTCTTAAATATCGTGAAAAAAATGAAGTTCCGTGAAAACCGGAACTTTTTTTGTGTCCTGATCTATTCATGAAACCACTGTTTTTTAGGATTCTCCGGTGGAAGGCTCGTCATATCGATTCTGTGATTTCAAAAATGCGGTTCACTTCCTGTTGATGCGAAGTTGTCTGGTGTCAAAGAGGCAAGGGACAGGCGTGTTGTACTGTTATCCGTTGAAATTTTGAGTAGACGGAATATATTCCATTCGAAATGCTTTCGGTAAGAGCGATACCGCATAATTCGGAAAATCAACTCAAAATCAATTTTGCATTGAGGATGAAATTCTTAAAAAATATTGCTATGACAAACTTTTTTGTTTTATAAAATCGAAGAAAAGTCAAAAATTTGCCTTTGTGCGGTATTTCTTGAGAATAACATTCGAATGAGGTGTCCGATCAATTTAATGGAATGGTACGAGAAGGAGAAAAAATTTTTTGTCTTTTTATAAAAAATAAGATTGACAATTATAGTCTTATTGACTATAATAAAAATATAGATAGTCAAAATGACTATTAAAGGGAGGCGGAGCGATGGGGAAAGAGCGAAAAAAGCACGATAAGAAGAGCAATAGATTAGACGGAAAAAGTAATGGCTCTGAAGGG
>JAUMWQ010000132.1:0-331 GCA_030529565.1 Filifactor alocis
AAAAACAAATAAAAATATCTTCCAATACAATTTCCAAATATCTTAGTTACTTTGAGGAGGCATATGTCATATACCATGCCAACAGATATGATGTTAAGGGTTCCAGATATTTCTCAACGCCACTAAAATATTATTTTGCAGATATAGGTCTTAGAAATGCAATATTAAATTTTAGGCAAGTAGAAGACACACATATTATGGAAAATATCATCTATAACGACTTGCTTCGTAGGGGATACCATATAGATGTCGGTGTGGTAGAACACGATTTTAAGAAAGACGGGAACAGAAAAAAGATTCAGCTTGAGGTTGATTTTGTTATAAACAAAGG
>JAUMWQ010000132.1:341-5715 GCA_030529565.1 Filifactor alocis
GCTTTGAATGTAGACAGTACAGAAAACAGAGAGCGTGAAACGGCATCGCTTAAGAGAATAGATGATTCATTTAAAAAGATTGTTATTGTAAGAAATCGAATTATCCCTAAACATGATAACCATGGTATTTTATACATGGGAGTAGAGGATTTTTTGCTTAATGAGGCAATCATAGATTTATAAAAATATTTTGTGTCATTAGCTTGACACGAGAGGATTCCACCACTACCGCTCATGCAGTCATACAGTTAAATGCGGCGGATGGAGGAAATTGCAGGTTTATTATGGTCAACTTCCCGGATCGGGCGATCGCCTTCTATGAGGGCTCGGTAAAACATAGTTACTTCGTTGCACAGACCAAGGGCTCGATGGATTCCATGTAGCTGCGTCTGATCGTGCAGTCCAAGATCCGCTGTGTACGGGAACACTTCAAGGCCATCAGCAAGGACAATGTCGTCTGTGAGGTGGTCGACAGCTACAAATCCCTCCTCGATAAGGCGATGAGGTAGAGGGGGTAAGGAAGGACGGAGAAGGAAGGCGCGAAAATACAAGCTCGCCCTTTTCCGCTGTTTACAAATCATAGGAAGGAGGCGGTTCGATGTCCGTCCATCAAACAAAGAGTCTTCATGTGTTCAAAACCTCTTATAAGGTGGTTCGCGAAAATTCCAATGAGATCTACAAGGGGTTCGGGTTCAAGCATCTTTCGGATGCGACGCAGTATTATGTTCATCAGAACAATGAGTCCTTCAAGGGAACGACGACCCTGTGCCAACCGATCGGAGAAGCACTCCTGCTTTTTGCCACAATGATACAAAGCATGGAGAGCGGGGAGGTCGTTGGAGATTATTTTGCGAAGGAGGATCGCGAAGTCGTTTGTTTGGATCTTCATGTTCCTCAGGATTATCGCGAAAAAGGAGTGGTTGCCCAAAGTATTCATCGGTATCGTGCCCGCAGTATCGGAACCAAGGTGGAGATTTCCGCCTACGATGAGAGGGGAAGGTGGCTGGAAGGCGATATGAGCCATCTTCGACCTCTATATAAATTGTTGCCGGTTTTTATGGTCCTGCTGGCAAGGGAGATGGAGTCTTCCGAGGAGTTTCGGAGGATGATGGAAGAGTTTGTCGAAAACCCTGCGGTCGATGTCTTCGTCAACCTTCACGAGGACTTCTATCAGAACAATAAGATGAAACGCTATGAGATCGAATATCGAAACCTCGACGATATGCAGACACAGGACTACCGCTCCTACCGTCAAACCTATCGGGTGATCCTCGAAAACAAAAAGCAGGAAAACAAGGTTCGAAGAGTCGATATTCAGCCGTTTTCCGAAGATGGCTTTTCTGAAGAGCAAAAACGCTGGATCCCTTGTTTGGGAGAAGAGTTTGTGTTGCCGGAGAATCTCAGGTCGCTGTGCAACGCGATCTCTTCGGGAGATATGCGGACCGTATTGTTTCAGGGACCTTCCGGAACGGGAAAAACCATGTCCTGCAAGCTGATCTCTCAAGCCATAGGTCTGCCGATCATGGAGATCATCAATTGCACGGAGAATTTGGATGAGTTTGTACTGGGCAAGTATATCCCCTATGAAGATCGGATCGTGTTCAAGGAAAGCTATGTTACAGAAGCAATTCGCAGCGGGGGAGCGGTGGTCTTTGAGGAGATCAACTTCGCCAAGCCCCAATACCTTTCCTTTCTCAACTCGCTGCTCGACGACAACGGGTTTGTCCGCTTGGACAGTGGAGATATTGTCAAACGGCATGAGTCGTTTCGATTCTTTGCTACGATGAATATGGGGTACTTCGGTACAAAGGAGTTAAATCAGGCGCTATACAACCGCTTTCATGCCATTGTCGAAATCGCCGCCCTGTCGGATGAGGCCATTCTTCGTATGCTGAGGACGAGGATTCCGCAGTGTGAATCGGTCTCAGAAAAGATGATACAGGTCTACCACAAACTGAAGAAGAAGATCGAGGCGGAGGAACTCGATGTAGTGATCTCCCCCAGAAACCTCGAAAACTGGGCGAGGCTCGCCAAGTACGAAGGTTACATTCAAGCCGCCGAGAAGACGATCTTGCCGATCGCAAAGTGTGATCGTGCTTTGGAAGAGACGATCCGCGGGATTCTCAGATTGTATAAGTGGGAGTAATACCGGTGGTTTGCCCCATTGATATTCATATTGGCGACATAGTACACAACTCGAAAATGGAGTATAAAACCGATGTGATACGAGAGGAGATTCTTGAAAGGTTTGATATGAAGAACCGTCGGTGTTTTATAGACTCGAAGGAAGAGTCGGAAGTTTGTCTTTCTGCGGTGTTTCCTTAGATATCGGCAGGACATTGTATTATTCTCTGCTTGAAATACCGGGTACACAGAATATATCATTACCAAAAAAATTTGAAATGATATGTTTCAAAACGTTCAATCTGTCAACTCTAATAGATAATAGTATTACACGGGTTTGGAATAGGAGGTGGAGGAACTGTGAGAGAAGAAGATTTGAGTCTGTTAAAGCTGTTTCAATGCGACTACAATCGAAGCTTGGAGGAGGATTTTGCCCGAACCTTATCGGAAGACGACGGGATAAGACTGTTTTTTATCAACGAGAACCGGGCCTTTACGGACGGGCGCAACATCGTCGTCGATCCTGCAGATGCAGGCCTGTTCTGTGATGTTCCCGCCTTGGAGAAGGCGGCGGAGTACATGGAACTGCCCCGAGAGATGTTTTGTGATCCGTGGGACGCCCTTCGTATGGTTACAAGAGGACAGACGATCCACGAGTGTCTTCACATCCTGTATACGGATTTTTCTTTAAAACCCTATATCACGGAGAATTGCGATACCGAGATCAAGAGGAAGGTCATAGGGAGGATCGACAACATTATAGAAGATGCCTATATCGAGGCCGCAGGTTGTAGCGCATATGACAATATGGAGGTTTATCTTCAGTTTGGCAGGATAGCGCGACTCTTTGTTTCGGATCCGCCAAAATCAACGATGGAGCGGGCGTTTGAGGATGTAAAAGAAAAGACCTTCGAGATCACAGCGTATTTGGAATATATGGTGGTTTTTTTGCTCTACCCCATGCTTATCCAAGAAGAGCCTTCGGCAGAGCTCCTTGCCTACATAGAAGAGACCAAGCCGTTGTTTCTCGAAGGGAGTGTACAGTCTTCTGCGGAGGAGAGGTTTGCCTATACGGTCAAGATATATGAGATCGTTCTTCCTCTGATCCCTGAGACGCAAGAGGAGTGGAAGGATGAAAGGCTCAAACAACTGCTCTTCGGACATCGAAGTCATGAGGGAGAGGTTCAGAGCCTGTCTTCCAAAAGGACCGGCGGAAGAGTTCAGGAAATAACGAGGAGGCTGTTCACGGACAGGGAGGGTTCGCTAAGAGCATATTGGCCTTCCCACGCTTATGTAAGGGCAATTTTGGCAGGTTTTGCGAAGGAAAGGAAGGAGGCGTTAAAGAGTTTCGAGGTGGAAGCGTGGACCGTGTTTTTTGCCGGAAAAGACTATGAGGCTTCGGTCCTTCATAGAAACATCTCTGTTCATGAAAACCATCCTAAGCCGGATCACAACCTGCGTAGAGCCTATGAAAACATCTGCCGGCGATATCAGGTAAAGATCAATTCCTACAATACGAGGTTTGACCGACTGTTACGAAGTGAGGTTTCTGTAAGGGAAGAAAAACTGCGCTTCGGTGCGGGGATCTCTTCCAAACGGCTCTCCGATCCGTCCAAGAGATATTGGTATCGAACCGTGTCCGACGTCGATGTTCCGGATGTTTCGATCCTTCTACTGATCGACGGTTCGGGATCCATGTCGGGCAAAAAATGCCAAGAAGCGATGAACGCCTCGATCATTTTGCACGAAGTCCTCAACAAACAGAGCGTTGCACATGCGATCGTAGAGCACAGGGGAGGATTTGACGAGCCCTATATAGAGATGAATATTTTGGTGGATTTTCATGCACGGGAGGAAGAAAAATACAATTTGCTGAACATCGATGCTGACGGAGATAACAGGGATGCGCTGGCCCTTCTCTGGGCGGAGCGATATCTTCTCCAAAAGACACAGTCCGAATCAAAGGTGATGATCGTGATCTCCGACGGATTTCCGGCTCATGAGTACGACGACTATTATCCCCCGGTATCGACGAAAGATACAGCCAACACCGTAAGGAAGATCATCAAGAGAGGGACTCGGGTGATCGCAATTTCTCTCGATGAAGAAGGGGATTATTTTTGTTATGAAAACTTGAAGGAGATCTATCCTCATCTGATTGCATGCAATAACTTGGAGAAGTTGACCGGACAGCTTCTTGAACTGATCGCCAAGCTTTTGTAGGGGATGGGGAGTAGAATATTGTTCAATTGAAATCCTAAGGACAAGAACGACATGGCAGAAAAACATTTGGTGCGGTCGTAGCCTTAAAATTACACGATCTTGAAATTTGAACGGGTAAGAGTATCAACAATCATCCTTTATTTTGTGAGGAACAAGGCGAAATTTTGTGCTTGTGGATTCAGAGATAAGAACAGTTCTATCGAAAAATAGTATTAGGTAGGAAAGAGTGTAGAGAAACAAACAATCCGTAATATCTTGAAGTGGAAGGGGAGGAGATGGAGTTGTCGTTGAGAGAGGATTTGTTTAAAGACGAGAAAGGGGAAAGGTTAAAGAGGGAAGAGGATTTTCTTTGTAAACAGATTGAAACCCGGGAGAAAGAAATAAAGGAGCTTGAAAAACGCAGAGGTGGATGGATAAGGAGATATTTCAGGGGAGTAAGGAATAGTGGGCAGACAACGGTGGACAACACATCCCTGATCGAGAAAAATGAAGCCTTGTTATGTGAATACAGACAAGATTTGGAAGATGTCCATAAGAAAAAGTTTGCAAACTTCAAAGTGGGAATCCGAGAGTATCAACCCTTGGTTATACTGATGATTACATTTGTTATGACTGCTCTGGCATCCTGGGGAAGGTTTTTGTACTATTGCTATACAACGGTCAGATTTGACTATTGGGGAATCAGTCGTACCAATATTTCAGGATATGAGAGAAGTTTAAATGAGTTTGTTTTTGATTTGTCTTTTTGGGCAATGAGTTTTTTGTGCGCCATTGTTTTTAACGAGTGGGAACGTTATCCGGAGAAGGCAGCTCGGGGCAAGGTTATAAGAAGTTTCTTCTTACTGTACATCCCCTTCAGCACCTTTTATTTGGGAATTTGGTTGTTATCTAAATGGATGCGGTTTAGTTCAAATGAAGAACTTGAGTTTATTGTCACCTATACCATGATTTTTTTAGGAGGTTGTATTATACTTCCGTCTTCTTACAGTCTGATAAAAAGGATTGTAAATAAAAAATGTAAAGAAAA
>JAUMWQ010000133.1:0-4380 GCA_030529565.1 Filifactor alocis
TGCGAAAGACGTATCAGTGCTTATGGCTCACAGAACCGCTTGAAAGCATCCGTTACGATCAAAATTCGGGAACGGTAAGGTCTCAATGTGGAAGGGTTTCCCTGTAGAAGTTGGCATACGGTTTTCATCTTGTAAGAAGTTTTGGTATAATAAATACAAAACAAATAAATTGTTAGGACAGCGAAAGTATGAGATAATAGAAACGGAAAAATCTAAAGCGATACCGCATAATTCGAAGTATCCGCATAAAATCAATTTTGTACGAAGGATGAAATTCTTGGAACTATCGATGTGACGAACCTTTGTGTTTTATAAAATCGGAAGTTTGCCTTTGTGCGGTGTTTTCCTAAGAAGGGGAGGGAAGGATTTGGAATGGAAGAAGGACATATCTGTCAAAAGGATGGTCAAGGATCTCGGTACGGAGATCATGGCGGAACCCAAGGACAGAGATTACTTTGTTGACAATTCCGATATCAACAGACCGGGGATCCAGCTGGCAGGTTTTTATGAACACTTCCCCAGAGAAAGGATCCAGGTCATGGGAAAGGTCGAGTTTGCCTACCTGATGTCCTTGTCCGAGAGGACTCAAAGAGAAGTGTTGGACAAATTTTTTTCCTATGAGATTCCCGCTCTTTTTGTAACGAGGGGGATGAGGCCGACTTCTCTGTTTGTAGAGTCGGCAAAGACGAACAATCGCTATCTTTTGTGCAGTGAGCTTCCGACCACGATGTTTATCAACAAATTGGTCACCTACATGAACCAGATCATTGCGCCCAAGGAAGTGATGCATGCGGTTTTGGTCGACGTGGACGGGATTGGTATCCTGATCAAAGGAGCCAGCGGAGTCGGAAAGAGCGAGACGGCCTTGGAGCTGATTCGAAGAGGTCATCGCCTGATTGCGGACGATGTAGTCGAGATCAAGAAGCTGGAGGATGGGGTCCTGGTGGGGCAGGCTCCTAAGCTCACCAAGAATCTGATGGAGATCAGGGGGATCGGCCTGCTTGACATCCAGAAACTCTTCGGAATGGGAGCGGTGAAGTCTTCCAAGGTGATCGATATGGTCGTCTACCTTGAAAACTGGCAGGAAGGAAAGTATTATGACAGGCTGGGCATCGACACCGAGTATGAGAAGATCTTCGATGTTCCTCTCGAGAAGAATGTCGTTCCGGTCAGACCGGGGAGAAACCTGGCGATCATCATAGAGATAGCGGCACGAAACTTTAGACAGAAGATGCTCGGTTACAATGTCGCACAGGAATTTAACGACAAACTGTTCAAAAAAACAAGTAAGGAAGAGGGAATATAGTGTATTATATAGGAATAGATATCGGGGGAACCAATATAAAAACAGCTATGGTCGCAAGGGATGGTACTATCTTGGAAAAATATACGATAAAGACCCCGAAAAACCTAATTGCCTTCTATGAGGGACTTCAGCACTGTATCTATCGTGTGAGTCAGAAGGCCGGAACGACGACGGGTAAGATCATCGGCATCGGAGTAGGGGTACCGGGAAACGTCGACAAGGATGGGATGGTCTATAACTTCGTCAACCTGGGAATAGAACGCGAGGCCTTGGGAGAAAAACTCTCGAGACTATACACGAGTGCGAAAGTTAAAGTTGCTAACGATGCCTATGTTGCAGGGTTGGCGGAGCACGAATTTGGAGCTTTGAGAGATTGTCGAAACGGGATCCTGCTTACCTTGGGAACAGGAATAGGAAGTTCTCTGGTATTGAACGGTTCCCTCTATACTTCGGCGGAAGGCTTCACCCCTGAGTGCGGACATATGAGTATTCGAAAAAATGACTTTGACTGCAACTGCGGGAACAATGGCTGTTTTGAGACCTTCTGTTCGGCGTCCGGATTTACGAAGCAGGCGACCTTGTTCCTCGAGAAAAATGCGGTCAACACATCCCTACGATCTTCGGGATTGAGCCCGATACAGATCTTGGAGGCCTATGCGCAAGGGGATGAGGCGGCGGTCCGGATCACGGAGCGTTTTGTCGAAGATCTCTCCATCGGGATCGGGAACCTTATCAATATGTTTTTGCCGGATAAGGTCGCACTTGGAGGAGGGCTTTCGAAGGGGTTGTCTCCTCTGTTGGAGAAGATAGAGGAGAAGAGCAATGCGAAGGCTCTCAACAAATTCAAACAAAAGACTTCGATCGTGCGTGCCGAACTGTTGAACGATGCGGGAGTAGTCGGTGCGGCTATGCTCAATCTCTAAACACTGACGTTGAGCCGTGAGAAACTTGGTAAGGAGAAGGAAGATGCAAATTCAGTTACAGGAAGATGTCTTGTTTATTTTGGATGAATTGGAAAAAAATGGCCACAGTGCCTATCTGGTAGGAGGAAGTATTCGCGATGCCATCATCGGACGCGAGCACCTGGATTACGATATTTCGACTTCGGCGAGCGTGGAAGAGATGGAGGAGGTTTTTTCGAAGTTTAAGAGGATCGATGTCGGGAGGAAGTACGGCAATCTTAAGATCAGTATCGACGAAAAAAACTATGTCGAAGTGACGACCTTTCGAAAGGACGGTACCTACTTCGACCATCGCCATCCCTCCGAAGTGGAGTTTGTGGGAGATATCGAGCAGGATGTATCCCGAAGGGACTTTACGATCAATGCCTTTGCCTACTCGAAGGATGGAAGGCTGATTGACTTGTTCGACGGTCAGGGAGATATCGACAGAAAACTGATCCGAACCATCGGGGAGCCTTTGGATCGGTTTGTTGAAGATCCCCTGAGGATGATGAGGGCGGTTCGTTTCTGCGCACAGTTGGACTTCCTCATAGAGGAGAGGACCTTCGATACGATCAAGACCTGTGCGTCCATGATAAGGAAGGTGTCTAAGGAGAGGGTGAGGGAAGAACTGAGTAAGATCATTCTGGCGGACTTCTCATCCAAGGGAATGAGACTTCTGAGTATAACGGGGCTTTTGCAATACATCATCCCCGACCTGGACAAGAGCTTCTATCTCAATGATGCAAAGACGAAGAAGGAGGGTTTTGCACTGGAGCATATGCTCTGCGTTCTCTCGTCGGTAGAGCCTACCTTGGAGCTTCGTTTGGCAGCACTGCTCCACGGGATCACCAAGCCCTTTGTTACCGAAAAGTCCATCTATCAAAACCATGTACATCTTCGTTCGAATATGGTACTTATGATCTTAAAAGACTTGAGATATCCGAAAAACCTCATTGAACAGGTGGTCAACATCGTCAAGTTTTACGACATGAATCAGTGGAACCTCTCGGAGAAGGATCTCAAGAAGATGATCGCCATGATGGGAGAAGACGGGATCAACAATGTCGTTAAACTCAGGGAAGCCAACCGAAGCTGTGAACTGAGGGAAGATCATTTTGAGTCCAGGATCAAGAACATCCTACACAACAAGGAGCCGGTATCCAAGAAAGATATGAAGATCAACGGCTATGACTTGATCAAGATAGGGTTTGAGGGGATCGACATCGGAGAGACCTTGGAGCTCCTCTATGAAGAAGTTCTTGAAGACAGCAGCTTGAACCAAAAAGAGCTTCTGTATCAAAGAGCGATAGAGATTTATAAAACAAAAAGGTAGTGTTCCCTTATGGGAATGGGGTATAATGGTAGGTAGGGAAATAATTTTACAAAATTTATCTATGGGGTGATTGTATGAATTATGAAAAAATAATCAGAGGTCTCAAAACGGTAAGAGATTTCAAGGACAAATCGGTGGGTGAAGCGGTCCTTCAAGGGATGGTGGACTATGCATCCTCCTTGACTTTGCCGACGGCATCCAAGGTAAATGTGAAGACGGTCTATCGCGGAACGGATGTGGAAGAAAGCCTTAAGGGGAAGGTCGGTTATTTCGGCAATTTGATCGCGGCTCCTCACTACATCCTTGCTTACGGAGAAGACAGCTCCGATTTCAGAGTCAACGCCGGCTACTTTATGGAAGCTCTGCGTTTTAAGGCGGAAGAAGCGGAACTTGGAACCTGCTGGCTGGAGGCCAACAACGATAAAGCTTTGAAGATCGCCTTGGGTGTAGGGGAAGATGAGTTTATTGCCGGCATCCTGGCGGTAGGGATCCCCTACGAAGGCTATTTCAGACAGGATATTGAGAAAAAGAGCGACAGAAACTCCGCCTCCGAGATCGTATACTCTTCCTCTTGGGGGAATGAAGTAATGTGGGACGACCTTTATCAGTTGGGAGTAGGAGAGGCTTTTTCGCTCGTTCGACTTGCTCCTTCGGCAGGAAATCAGCAACCTTGGAAATTTGTGATGGAAGGAAGCGAGATCTATCTGTTTATGTTCAATAGAGGAAAGGAACTGACGGATCTCGAAACGGGGATCATCCTTCTCTATTTGGAAAAAGCCTTTTTGAACCTGCATATT
>JAUMWQ010000133.1:4407-5699 GCA_030529565.1 Filifactor alocis
CTTAACAAGTCGCAGGAGGAACTCGAGAAGGCGATCTCGGCCATGAAGGTCCCCGCAGACTATACTTGCAGGGCGGTCTACACCTTATAGAACAAAGTTCCCGTATATCGAAATACGGATAAAGAAGAGATTTGAACCGGGAAATAAAGAAATCATACAGGACTTACGTATACCAAAAAACAAACCTTAGACGGATCTGCGCTTGGGACGGTGGATCTGTTTAAGGTTTTATTTGGGAGTTTACAAAGTAAGTATGAGGAAATTTTTAGGATCGGGAGATGGAAGATGAATTTGGAACAGTTGAACCAACCTCAAAGGGATGCGGTATGTACACCGAATGGAAACCTGCTGATCCTTGCGGGAGCAGGATCAGGAAAAACGAAGGTGATCACACACAGGATCGCCTACCTGATAGAGAACGGGATATCGCCATCAGCGATCCTGGCCCTCACCTTCACCAATAAGGCGGCGAGGGAGATGAAGGAGAGGATGGAAGTTCTCTTGGGAGTATCGGTAACCGGAATGTGGATAGGCACCTTCCACTCTATGTTTTTGAGGATATTGAGATCCCATATCGACAAGCTCGGCTATGACAGAAACTTTGTGGTCTACGACACCTACGACCAAACTTCTCTTATCAAGGAGTGTATGAAGGCCAAGAAGGTCAGTGATAAGGTAAAGCCTTCTTTTTTTCTCTCTCATATTTCGGATTGGAAGAATGAACTCAAGTTTGTCGAAGGTTTTCCCAAGGAAGAGCTTTTGACCAACGAGTTGAGACAGGCCTATGAGGTCTATGAGATGTATCAGAAGAGGTTGGCGGCAAACAACGCTTTGGACTTCGATGACATCCTGCTTCTCGCCTTCAAACTGCTGAAGGAGTTTGAGGAGGTTAGGGAAAAGTATCAGATGAAGTTCAGGCATGTTCTGGTCGATGAGTATCAGGACACGAACTACCTCCAATATCAACTGATCAACCTTATCGCCGCAAAACATCGTAACCTCTGTGTCGTAGGTGATGACGATCAGTCCATCTATGCTTGGAGGGGAGCGGACATTCGTAACATCCTCGAGTTTGAAAAAGACCATAAGGACGCCAAGGTCATCCGCTTGGAACAAAACTATCGTTCTACGCAGACCATCCTCAATGCAGCCCACGATGTGATCTCAAAAAACACGGGCAGGATGCGAAAAAAACTCTGGACGAGCAACGGAGACGGCGAGCTGATCACTTTGAAGAAGGTCTATTCGGAACAGGATGAAGGGGTGTGGATCGGCAACGAGATACACTCGTT
>JAUMWQ010000134.1 GCA_030529565.1 Filifactor alocis
TCGAATACGCTCCCTCAACTCATCGGTAACAAGATGGATCTGCTCAAGCACCAACTCCCTTCCAAACCTCTGTATCAATTCGGACATCTCTTCCAACTCCAAAAGGACATCCGTCTTGGGTATCATCCGATACTGCTCTTTCTTATTCATTCTCTTCTCTCCGCCTCAAATAGATACTCTTGTCTTTTTCTTCCACTACCCTTCCGATCACAGACACCTTCGTCTCCATCTCCGCCTCCTCAAACGCCTTGAGGATCTCTTGTACCTCCCGTTCAGGCAGGCTGAGCAAAAGACCTCCCGAAGTCTGGGGATCGAAGAGCAGATCGATATAATGCTCCTCGACCTCTCCCGTATCGACCGATCCTCCGAAATGCGTTCTGTTGTTGTACGAACCGGCAGGGACCAGCCCCATCCTCGCATAGGCGATCGACTCCTTCAAATAGGAGATCTCCTCCGGAAAAAGCTCAAAACTCACCTTGCTCGCCGAAGCCATCTCGACACCGTGACCCAGAAGGCCGAAACCGGTCACATCCGTACAAGCGTTGATACTGAACTTCTCCGCCACCTCCTTCGCCTTCTTGTTGAGTGTCTTCATCACAAGCACCGCTTCGCTGATCACTTCTTCTTCCGCCATCTCCGCCTTGATCGCGGTATTGATGATCCCGCTTCCGACCTGCTTGGTGAGGACGAGTACATCCCCCACCTTACAACCGTAATTCTTAAAGATCCTCTGCGGATGAACAAACCCCGATACACAAAGCCCGTACTTGGGTTCGTCGTCCTGAACGGTATGGCCTCCGACCAGCACCGCTCCCGCCTCCTTGACCTTGTCCGCACCGCCTGCCAGAATGTCTCCCAAAACTTCGGGAGGCAGACAGTTCGGAAACCCGACGATGTTCAGTGCGATCTTCGGCTCTCCTCCCATCGCATAGACATCGCTCAGAGAATTCGCCGCCGCGATCTGACCGAAGGTATAGGGGTCATCCACGATCGGAGTGAAGAAATCGACCGTCTGTATCAGAGCGATATCATCCGTGATCTTGTATATTGCCGCATCGTCGGACGTCTCTATGCCGACGAGCAGGTTTTCGTCATAAAACTTAGGCAGCTTGCCCAAAACTTGAGCAAGGGTCTCAGGACCTACTTTTGCCGCTCATCCCGATGTCTTACTCATTTGAGTCAGCCTTATCTTATCTTCCATTTCTTCCTCCGTTTATTTGTATCATTTGTCCTCACAGTCCGTCGACACAAGGCTCCCTTTGTTTTCTCCAAGGCCCGCGGACTAAGGTCTTAAGATCTTATCCGCCTTTGCCATCGTCTCGACGATGTGATACATATTCGTAACCTCTCCGACCTTCAGGTGATCCGTCAAATTATAATAGTTCAAACAGGTCCCGCAGGTAAAGATCTGTACTCCCTGTTTCGAAAGATTGAGCAGATCCTCCAGACAATCCGAACCCTCCGCCGTCAAAGTCGCTCCTCCGTTGTAGAACAAAAGAGTCTCGGGCAACTTGTCAAGCTGGGTCAATGCAAAGATAAAGCCCTTGACCAAAACCTTGCCGAGCTCGTCGTTTCCTTCTCCCATCCTGTCGGAGGCAAAAACGACCACCGTCTTATCTCCTCGTTGTGCGACGCTGCCGCCTTCCTCCTCGACGGACGCTGCTCCCTCCGTTTGGATCGAGATCCTGTATTCGCCCTCCTTGATCTTCGAGCTCACGACCTGTGCCCCCAGCTCCTTCGCCAACTTGGTCACATTTTGGACCGCGATCTCATTGTCCACAAGGACCTCCACGAGTTCGGGGGAAGTCATTGCCGAAATCGCCTTCTTTGTCTTTACTACCGGTATCGGGCAGGCATCTCCTATTGCATTTACTCTGATCATCTTCATTCTCCTTCTTCATTATACACAAAAATTTTTGTAAGCCAATACGTATTTCCACTCTTTTATTTTATTATGAAAACAGATATATTTCAAACACTTACAATATATTTTTTCGACCTTCTCCCCGAAGATCGCATACAAAAAGGAGGGTCGAAAAATAAGTGCAACCTTATTCTTCAACCCTCCCCTGTTTTGTTCTTATACTACTCCTGCTTAGATCCCTCCTCAAGGGGCTTGGAGTCCCGATCTTTGGAAGACAGTTTCTCGATTTCCCTGTTAACAAAAAAATTTAACAGTGCGAGAGATGATCCGTATAAAGATAAAGCAAGGTAATATGCATTTTTAGGCAAAACAAACACCCAAATGATAACGAACGTCAAGTTAATATAACTCCATAATCTACATATATTAGATATCTTCTTCATAACCTTCTCCGTCTCCTGCAAATAACCTTTAAGGAGATGGCGTACAAAGATGAGATAGTTCTTGCCTTCCTTTTACAAAATACCAGACATTTGCAAAAAATCCTTGTCAAGAACGTTATCACCCTTTACAAAATATTTTTACACCATTTTGCTGTACGGCATCCCCTTCTGTAATTTCCTTTTTATTTATTACGCAATTTATGGGTATAATTCCTCACCAACTGCATTTTTCCTCCTCTGTTTGCATATCCCTTCAATGTAACCATTCTATAACTTTCGCTTGGAACATAAATCTTCTTCTTTGTCAACCGATCTACCTTATATTTCTTATACATAGTAACAGATATATCCAATCGTCCATCATAATTAAAGTTATATAAATAGTTTCCAAAACCAAAGACGGCAGTAGTAATACCTACTGGAACAGCTGTAGATGGATTGAGACTCAAAAAACTCGTAACAGCCATCATCATTCCACCCTTCAAATTCGGATCTGAACTTGCAACTTGCCTAGAATGATTTCTTGTTTCTCCCTTTTCCGTAATATAATAATATCTATTACTCATAGGCTGAACATCATTGAAGTCGATTGTTGCTGCATAACTGTTAACGGGCATACTCGTGATCAACATACACAAACTCAAAACCAATACCATAATTTTTCTTGAATTTTTCATTCAAATTACCTCCTTTTAAAATATATAAAATTATTGTTTCAAAATACATAAGTTAGTCGTTTATGTATTTATATATGATTTTAAAATATAAAATTGATTTTGTCAATATTTAAAATAAAAAATTTTTTTAGTTTTTTTGCTAAAAAGTGTATACTGTTTTTAAAATTTTCTGTAAATAAGTTAATATTTATATTTTTCTTTTTTGTTCTATGCTATGGGAAAGTATTTACTTTGCAATACCTAGCTCCTACTCCTGATTAGATCCCTCCTCAAGGGGCTTGGAAGTGTTATCTTCGGGAGGCAGTTTCTCTATCATCCCCTTGATATAGAGATTTAAAGACGAAACGGATAGCACATATACCCAGAGAACAAGACGCTGTATATCCTTGGGCACTAAAAGCACCAAAAAAACAACGAACATACAGTTTATATTGGTCCACCATTTGAATATATTCAATTTCTTCTTCATAGGTCTCTCCCTTCCCTTTGCAAAACACCGTACACAAAGCTCAATACCGACTCATTTAAAAAAGTATGCCAAGACTTGTTTTTCTTTTACACTAAGATTATCATAAACAATACTTTTTATCAATCAATTTAATCATATTGTAATTAAATATATAAATGTGTGATTTTTGTATGTTTCTCTTTTAAAATCAATTATTTATTATGCCTTTTGCATCTTCATACCATTTTCCTGTTTGAAATTTCCTCCACCCTTTGTATTTCACGAAAAAATCCCGATGAACAAGACTTCTTCCAAAGAAACCTTGTTCATCGGAATCTTCAATGCTCACACAAAACATACTCTTGCTTAAGAGAAACGTCTCTCAAAGGGCTACTGTACTTTTGCCGTCGGCAAGTACGTCAAGGCGTAGACACCTTCATCTCCCATCCTTTCACAGCTTTCGATCCGTTACCTTGCTACTGTTCCCACACGAAGTTGTTCTTTCCGTCCATAATACCTTCCATGACCGTAACGATCATCTTGGCACATTCCGCCCTCGTTACATTTGCTTGGGGAACAAAGTAGCCGTTTCCGCGTCCGTTGATCACGCCCGACTGTTGAAGAGAAGATATCGCTTCCTTAGCGTAAGATGCGATCTTTCCTCCGTCCTTGAAGTTTTGTTTTTGGTACAGAGTCGGCATCGGTACCTGTGCATCGACCTCGATATAACGATAGAGCATAGCAGCCAGCTCTTGGCGACTGATCACCTGATCCGGTTTGAAACTGCCGTCGGAATAGCCCTTGATCAAGCCCTTTGCATAAGCCCAGTCGATCGAATTCGCATAGGGATGGCTACGCGGAACATCCTTGAAGTTGCTCTGCGAAACTCCTCCCCTGTCATCGCTCATATTCTTGAGATAGAAGGCAAGATCTCCCCTTGTGATCGGATCGTTGGGGCTGAACATCCCCTTCTTCTCATTCATGATCCCCCTTGCCATCACAAAATTCGCATAGGGTTTGTACCAACCCTTGATATCGCTGTAGGATACCTGTTTGTAGCCCACCGCATAGGTGCCCGGCTCTCCTACAAGAGCTTGGATATAGGGCTTGTCTCCATACTGTGTCATGACCGCCTTGTGTAGGGAATTTGCTACTTGAGACAAGCTTCCGTTCGCCTCGACCCGATAGAGGACGAGCTTGCTCACATCTTCTCCCGAAGAGGGTGAATAAGGCAGACTGAGCAACATCGCCTTGTTCGAAGTCGAAGGAGTTTTGCCTCCCGCACTGACGGAAAAACTCACGATCGGTCGGTTGCCCACCACGGTTTTGGCGGATTGGTCCAAAGCGGAAGAACTCTTCTTTTCGAACTTCAGCCTCATCTCCCCGTCTGCAAACTTGGAGATATCCTTGCGATCGACAAACTCGACTCCTCCCAAGGGAAAACCAAAGGTCAGATGATAGATCTGTGCGGCCTTTGCTCCATCCGTAATGTACTTGAACACCGGCTTGTCCATAACGACTTCATAGGAGTCGAGACCGGGTTTTTCGTCCGACGGAAGGTTCAGACCGCCCAAGCCTCCGCCCTTGGCGGCACCGTTGTCGGCACCCGAGACCATATCCGACATCTCCACCGCATTTTTGAGGACAACCACCGCGCTCTTTCCCTTTACCTCCGGAGTAGCCAAAGGAAAGAACGAATCAATGACCTCCGTCTTCTTTCCCTGTGCTGCAAAGGACACCGACATGGAAGTAAGGACCATAAGTCCTGCCAAAACTACAGATAATCTTCTTTTCATTTCAACCATCTCCATTCTCTTCTTCACAATATCATGTACCATTCTCAACTTTCTTTTGCGCTAAGATTATCACAAAGATACGTTTTTATCAATTGTTGTATCCATATTGTAATATTTTTTTAAAATCTTTTTTATATTCAATGGATTTTGTGCAAAACTCATGTCAGGAACAGAACTTTTATTCTATTGGATTAAATCCCCTGATTTATATGAACTCTCGAAAATTTATACAAAATTCCCTTCTTTATCACAATTTTTAGTTTCAACTTCAAATTGAATTTAATAATTTTGTAGGTTCACTATAATTATAGTGAACCTACAAAAATTCATTCTAATAGTTCGCCTTATTTAATCTTAAATTTTGAAAGTTTATTTGTAAATCGAAACATTGCTTCCTGATCTTTTAACATAACCAGATGTACAATCCACTGTGCCATACCATTTATTATTTTTCCACAATTTATAT
>JAUMWQ010000135.1:0-4659 GCA_030529565.1 Filifactor alocis
CCCCATATCGAAAAAGCAAAGCCCGCAGGGGTGATCGGCGTATGATAGAGGCTCGAGACCTCTTTTTGCGGAGAAAGTCCGGGGATCTTTCCGGTGGCAGTCAAATAATTGATAAGGATGACAACAAAGAATAAAACAAGACTGAATTTTGCAGATGTTTTTCGGTTCATAGCAAGTTCTCCTTTATTTTTTGATTTGAAACAACTGTATTGATACTATACCCTTTGTTTTTAAATTCGAAACATTTTGAAAAAGTAGAATTTTCGGATGAATACTTTGAACCAAACCGGTTATGCCTGCATGAACCCCGATGTGAGCCCCTCTTCTTTCACAACCTGTAGGCTTAGCAACTTTGATCATAAAGTCCACACCTTCCGTTTGTCTAAAGGTGATTTTGAACTCCTTCAACTTGTAACCGAGACATGGAAGAAGGGGCAGCGCCCCAAAATGCACTACAGCCAACAGGCGGAGGGCAAACAATCCGGTGTCCATTCCTCGACCATCGATCTGTATAAATTTGCCGAGGACTATCAACATGCCTACCGATATTTCGACCTCGATATCATGCTGAAGGTCAAGGATAAGAATCGATCATTCAAAAAGGTGGATGCCTTCCTGAACCCTTCAAGAAGAAAGTTGGAAGAAGAATGGGCGGCATATAAGTACTTGGTAATGTCCAAGTCGTATGGGGACTACACGAAAATAAGGCATATGTTTGGAAACGGCAGAGAAATTTCCGCCATTGACTTCTACCATGCAGTAGACATCTGTCTCCAAAAAGAAACCTCCTCGAAAAACCTGCTCAATACCTTCGAACATATCCGGGGATATTTCAAAAAAAGTGCAGACCGGCAGGAAAAAGCCCTTCTTCATAAACAAATCGAGGGGTTCAGACATTCTGTCTACACCGAACGTACTGTAGGCAAAAGCTTGTGGAGGCTCGCAAAAAAATACGACCAAACCTACCTTCTAAATTCCTACTTCTTAAAACAGTATATTTGATAAGGAATACATCAAAACGAGAGTACAAAAACAGTTGCACGAAACAAAGAAAAAATGTCCGTTTTTATTGAAACTCCAATGAAAACAGACATTTTCTATGCTTTTATGCTGAAATCCCCTACAGATAAGAGTACAAATAATTGATCAGCTGTAATACTATTGTCCGATTATCTATATGATCGTTTTTTAACACAGGACTCGGGTATGAAAGTGAAAAACGAGGAATGATAACTCTGCTCCCGAGAGCAAGCGTGGCTTGGATCGCTCAAAAAAAGAGAACTTGAGACATACCGCACAATTCAAAAAACATCGTAAAATTACTGTATAGGAATACTTACTTTCTTGAAAGCATTGATTTGAAAAAACTTCATTTCTTGCAAATTCACAGGAAAATCAAGATTTGATTTTTGCGCGGTATTGCCCTTGTTTTTGTTGTCCCTTTATACAGTATAAAAACCTTGTGAAACCGACACTTTTAAAAATTTTATTTTTTTATATCCGGTCTTAATCCACATCCTTGCCTGCGATCCCGAGGATGATGTACTTCTTAAACAAGACGGCGAGCAGGACGGGAGGGAGCATGGCAAGAAGTCCCGAAGCCGCCGTGATCCCGTAACGCACGCTGTCCTTGGATACAAACTCCGATACGGCAACCGAGATTGGCTTGGAGACTGTATTGGATGCCAGGATAAGGGGAATCTGGAACTGATTCCACGCCATGATAAACACGATCAAAAACACCGAGAACACCATCGAACGCGAGAGCGGCAACAGAAGATGGAAGAAGATCTGAAGGCGACTTGCTCCGTCGATCCGTCCCGCCTCTTCGATCTCGGCGGGAATGCTCTCAAAGTGGATCGACAACAGCCAGGTTCCGAGGGGAAGGAAGGCGGTAACGTAGATGATGCTGATCCAAAACAGGTTGTTCAAAAGACGAAGGCTCGCAAATATCTTGTACAGCGGTGTGATCGTCATAAAGACCGGAATCGCCATGGTAAAGATCAAGGCCTTCTTCACAGCCTCCCTCCCCCTAAACTCCATCTTCGTCAGCACATAAGCGGACAAGGTACACAGCGGAAGTCCCACACCTATGGTGTAGGCGGCAAGCTTGAGGGAATTGATCATCGCCTGATAGAAGATCTTCGAATCGCTGTTTCCGCTCTGAAAAAGTCGGGCATAGTTCTCAAAAGTCATCTCACTCGGCAGGAAGGATCCCGTCGACTTGAACATTTCGTACTCGGGAGTCAAGCTCAGGACCAGCGCCCACAGAATGGGGACCGCTGACAGAAGGGCGATGCCTGTCAACACAAGCATATAGATGATGCTATACCTTTGTTTTTTCAACCTTCTTCCCTCCCGTCAAATTACTGATCTGCACAAAACCTATCCATCCCGAAAACAACATGATCAAATATACCAGAGCGCTCCCCTTACCGAAGTCCAGAAAACTGAAGGTCGTCAGATAGTTTTCGATAAGAAGGGTCTTGGTGAGGTCCCGATATCCGCTCAAGGCCACGATCTCATCAAAAACATTGACCGCCTGCAATACACTCGTTGCAAATACGATCTTGAACGAAGAAGATATCATGGGGATAACGATGTGAAAGATCATCCTCACCTTGTTTGCTCCGTCCATTCCGGCCGCTTCCAAGACACTCTTGGGAATAGACTGGATGGCTGCCAGGAACACGATGGAACAGAAGGGAACATGGCGCCATACCGTGATAAAAGAAACGATACCCAAGGCGACAAAGCGATCCCCCAGCCATTGATAGGGCTCTTCGATCAGATGCAGGTTCAGCAACATCATATTTGCCAATCCGTTGCCGGAATAGAAAATAAACCTCCACAAGATCCCGTTGATGATCCCCGGAAGAGCCCAGGGAACGATCGACAGAGCGAGGAGAAGACCGCTTGCCTTCGTCTTTTTGCTCAAGGCGAGACCTACGATGAAGCCGCCGATGATACAAAATCCTACAACGAGGACCAGGACAAAGGCGCTGTTTAAAAACGCATCCCAAAATCCCTTGGACGATAAAATTTTGAGATAGTTTTCATCCCCTATAAAGGCGTATTCCGCCGGTTTGGTCAAATTCATCCTGTGCAGACTGTACCAAAATGTGACCAGTATCGGATAAAACACCAGAGCTCCCATGATCAGGATCATAGGTGAGAGCAAAAGATAGGGGGTGTATTTTTTTCGATCCATAAGAGTTTCAACCCTTTTTCTTATATTTTGCAAGAAAATCTCAAGACACTTAAACTTGTTAAACATCTTGAGATATCTTTAGTACTGCTTCTTATATCCGGAGGGACAGCGCCTCTTCAAGAGGACGACCCGCCGGTTTTTTTGAGCAGAGACCTTCCTTTCTGTTCGAAGAGAGGCCTTCGTCTTTGTTATTTCAATAGTTCTTTGATCTTTGCATCCATCGCATTGAAGGCTTCTTCCGGTGTAGCATTGCCCGTCACCATGGAGTTGATGTTGTTGTACATCGCGTTGCTCATCTCGGAATAATACGCGGGGATCCCTATTGTGAAAGGCGACATGATCAGTTTGGCCTGCTCAAGCATAGCTCCGGAATTTTTGATCGTTCCGTCATCGATCAACTGTTGCAACACCGTATTTCTGGTGGGGATCGTGTTGTTGGTCTGATTTAGTTTGACCTGCATTTGTGCAGATGTATACCACTTGACGAATTTCTCCGCAGCCTCTTTGTTTTTGGAGAGTTTGGAGATACCGATCGCCTCCGGCAACGCGTAAGTTTTTTCGGAAGCAGCCGTTCTTCCCGGAAGAAGGATTGGAACGACCTGACCCACTACAGTGGATTCTTTCTCATCGTTGACTCGGGATACAAAGGAAGTAGGTCCTACCATGAATGCCGCTTCTCCCGCAGTGATCTTGCGATAAGCATCCATTCCCGAACCGCTTTGGTTTGCAGGGTCGATCAGCTCATCTTTTACCATTTGGTCAACAAAGGTCAGTGCATCGAGCATGCTGTCCTTGTTCAAGGTCCCGTCTTCATTGAACACAACACCGTTTCTCGACAGGGCCATCCATACCATCGAAGTCGTCGCGGACTCATCCGCATTCATCGGCATGGTGATCGGGTATTTGACAATGCCCTTTTCCTTCAAAGCCTTAGCCGCCACAATGACTTCATCCCAAGTTTTGGGTTCGGAAGTGATGCCCGCCTTCTCGAACATATCCTTGTTGTAATAAGCGATTCTATAGTCGTTCGCATAGGGTACGGCAAGTACCTTTCCATCTATAACGAAGGGGGCGATGGAAGGCATATCGGCGATCTCTTCTTCCGACAGTGAGATCGGCTCAAGCCAGTCCGCCGCATGGAACTCTCCTGCCCAAGACCAGTCCACTTCAACGACATCGGCGGCAGCCTCTCCGCCCACCGCTGCAGTCGAGATCTTGTTTCTGATATCGTCCCAGCCTACCGTGTTAACGTTTACCTTGATCCCGGTTTCCTTCTCGAAGTCTGCAAGAAGCTCCTCGTTGGGTACACCCCAGTCCGGAATCATAAAGCTGATCTCCTGTGCTTCAGCTTCTTGTGTCTGCGTTGTTTCTGCAGGTTCCGATGCCGGTTGCTCCGCCTTTTGTCCGCACCCTGCCACGAGGAGAGCCGTCATGGCAAGGGGTAATAA
>JAUMWQ010000135.1:4669-5692 GCA_030529565.1 Filifactor alocis
CCATCATACCCATAATCATTATTGTTTTTTGTAATCTTTTCATCTTTTTCTCCTTATCCTCTCTTATTTGTATGCTCCAAAACTTCATCGGCCCGGTATGACTTGCGACAAATAAATAACTCCTGCAAGGAAGTGTTTATCCGTGCTTCTGCACACCGTCTTCTTAATACGATCCCTACTTTCAAACCGTCATATCAAACAGTTTTGTCTGCAAGCAAGTATTTCAAACTTAGGAAGATAGCGCACAATTCGAAAAACCAGCATAAAACTAATTTTATACGAAGAATTAAATTCTTTAAAATACCGGCATGACAGACCTTCGTATTTTATAAAAACGGAGGAAAATCAGAAACTTGCCTTTGTGCGGTATTTCCTTAGGATCTTTCCGGTGTATTGACACCTTGAGTTCAGGACTTTTCGGTCAACCGTTTCGACTTATAATGCAGGTGCAGAACAAACTCGCCGATCCATCAGACACGGACTTTTGATCGAATAACGGCACTATGGTCGAACTTACGAAAGCAACATCGCGCCAACACAAAGAGCAAAGCGGACACTGAACACCCGAGAACCTTATCCGCTTCGCCTCTGTTTTGACTGCAAGGATCCGCTCTTCGGAAGAAATTTCAACCCCTCCCTTGGAACGGCCTTGCAATGCCGGTCGTTCTTTTGAACATGCACCGAACCTATCTCTTTGCGATCCTGCCGTTTCTACAACAAGGTCAAAAGAAGTAACTATACTCCGAAATCGCCCTTTGCCTGAGCATGGACATAGAAAGTTGAAACCTGTGGCCTCAATCGCATACATAAATTTATTTATAAGATAATATCATAAATAAATAATATTATCAATATATACTTATTGCGGTTTTTAAAAAATCCACAGGAAGGATCTTCCTTCTACCTTTGGATCCTATCAGAAACAGGGGAATCGACAAGCCGGCTCCTTCCAAAGCTCCATCTCATACTGTTATGGAAAGACCTCACAATTGGCAAAATAAAAAAAGAATGGGGATAACAGGG
>JAUMWQ010000003.1 GCA_030529565.1 Filifactor alocis
AGGGGAGGTCGTGAGGATGAAATTCAATACACTGCCGTTGTTGACATGGAGGCAGGCGAAGGTGAACTATGCGGAGTTCGAATTGCCGGACTTTGTAAGGGACTTCCTCTCTATGACGGGACGTAGTTTGGAGGAGGATGGTATCGGAGGGGAGGGCTCTACCGATCAGGAAGTCGTGGAAGCGCCCGAGGGAGATCTCCTCCCGGGCAGGAAGATCAGCCGTGTTTCAAGCAGGGAGAAGAGGGTGTTGATCGATCACGACCTCATCCTTGCACGGAAGAACAGCAAGATCTTTCTTATCCTGGACTATGAAAACGACTTCGGTGGGGAAGAGAGTTTTAGAAGAACTTCGATAAGGGTCGTGGCGGAGGAAGGCTCAGAGGTTAAGGTTTGCTACCTGTCACGCAACGATGAGCATCATTTCGCGATGGTATCGTTGAAGGCCGATGTACACAAGGATGCGAAGTTTCAACTGATACAGGCGGAGGTAGGAGCGCAGAAGTCCTTCTTCGGGTGCGAAGTCGATCTTTTGGAGGAGGGCGCCGAGGTCGAGATCGACAGTATCTACTTCGTCGACGGGAGCCGTGAGCTCGATCTGTTCTACAATATCAACCACATTGCAAAAAAGACCGGGAGTCGGATTCGCGTAAACGGGGCCTTGAAGGATGAGGCGAAGAAGACCTTCAAGGGAACGATTGACTTTAGGAAGGGTTCTTCCGAGTCGAAGGGAAGCGAGGAGGAGTATGCGACCCTGCTCGATGACAGTGTAAGAAACATCGCCGTGCCCGTCCTGCTCTGTCAGGAGGACGATGTGGAAGGAGTGCACGCCGCAAGTGCGGGTAAGATCGACGAAGATCTTCTCTTCTACATTATGAGCAGGGGATTGAACCTGTCGCAGGCGAAGAGGATCATTGTAGAGTCCAAGCTGACCCCGACCTTGGACCTGATCTTAGATGAGGAGTTGAAGAAGAAGGTTTGGGAGCGGATCGAAGGAGCTATGTAATACTATTCTTTGAGCTATGGATAGAAATGTTGTGGAACTCATAGAAGATAAAACGGGTTTTGGTGTTGACAGAATAAATATATCCATACCTCTATTGGAGAATCGTATAAATTTGATTTTGTACAGAGGATTAAACTGTTGAAGGGGTTGAACCTACAGGCTTTTGTTTCTTATGAACTTACAAAAAATCAGGAAGTCTCTTTCGAGCGTTTTTTCCATAGTATAAATAGAGAATGATATAAGGGAGGTTTTGCGGATGGAACGATTTGAGGTGGAGAGATTTCGCCGGGACTTTGCCTACCTTGATGAAGGCGGGGTCGGCAGGAAGATCCTGTACTTGGATAACGCTGCGACCACACAGAAACCGAAACCTGTGATCGAAGCACTGAAGAACTACTATTCCTACGAAAATGCCAACCCTCATCGAGGGGCGCACTATCTCGGAATACGAGCAACACAGTTGTACGAAACTGCACGAGAGAGGGTGGGGAGGTTCTTGAATTCGGCATCTTGCGAGGAGATCATCTTTGTGAGAAACGCTACGGAGGCTCTGAACCTGATCGCCACCTCCTACGCGTTGCAACATCTGAAGGAGGGCGATGAGATCCTGATTTCGGTGATGGAACATCACAGCAATTTGGTAACTTGGCAGTTTGTTGCACAGAAGACAGGGGCAGTCCTGAACTATGTCTACCTCGATGAAGGCTTGAATTTGGATATGGAGGATTTTCGAAGGAAACTTGGTCCAAAGACGAAGCTCTTGTCGATCACGGGTGCATCCAATGTAATCGCGACCATGCCTGACCTTGCAGAACTTGTGCGTGAGGCAAAGGAGGTGGGAGCGGTTACTGTCGTCGATGCAGCACAGTTGATCCCCCACCAAAGACTTGACGTTCAGGAACTCGGCTGTGATTTTGCGGTGTTCTCGGGACATAAGATCTATGCACCGATGGGGATCGGCGTTCTGTATGCGAGGAGGGAGGTTTTGGAGAAGATGTCGCCCTACCAGTACGGAGGGGATATGATCGAGTATGTATATGAGCAAGAGACGAGCTTTGCGCCTGTTCCTGCACGCTTTGAGGCGGGGACCCAGAACGTCGGTGGGGCCGTTGCCCTTCACAGGGCGATCGACTATGTTGAGGAGATCGGCTTGGAGGAGATCCGCCGACATGGGAAGGAGTTGGCGAACTATGCCTGCCTGAGACTGAAGGGATTGGGTTTTGTGGACATCTATCGCAGTACTTCCGAGCGTTGTTCTCCCCTTGTCGCCTTCAATGTCAGGGATGTGCACTCTCATGATGTTTCGAGCATCCTCGACACCTACGGCATCGCCATCCGTACGGGGCATCACTGTACCATGCCCCTGCACAAATATCTGGGACTCAATTCGACTTGCAGGGTGAGTTTTGCCTTGTACAATACCTTTGAGGAAGTCGATCTCTTTGCGGAGAAACTCAAGGAGGTAAGGAGGGTCATGGGTTATGGAACTTAAGGACATCTATACGCAGTTGATCTTGGAAGAAAGTCGAAATACGCAGAACCGAAGGGAACTTGCACACTGTACTCACAAGGAGGCGGGCCACAATCCGAGTTGTGGGGATGAGATCGTCCTCCAATTGGAGGTGGAAGAAGATCTGATCCGAGATGCGAGCTTTGTCGGGGAGGGCTGTGCCATCTCTCAAGCCTCCACCTCCATGATGATCGATCTGATCAAGGGAAGGAGCCTTCGAGAGGCCGAAGAGATCGTGGACAGGTTCTTGGCCCTGATCAGGAAGGATATCGAGCCGGACGAGGAATTGGAAGAGATGCTCGGAGATGCGATCGCCTTGCAAAACATCTCGAATATGCCGGCGAGGGTCAAGTGTGCCGTCCTGGCCTGGCATACCCTCCGGGTTATCATCGAGAAGATGGAGGAAGGCAAAAAAGTCTAGTAGAACAAATTGGCAGCAGTGCGGAAAAAACACTCCCCCGTATAGTTAGGAGGAGTGTTTTGTTGTCTGCAGGTCGTTTGCCTTTATACTGTTCTCCGATAGAAGTGAGGTTACATCTGTTTTTTTGACTATGAAAAATTGTTTTATCTTCTATGGGATCATAGATCGTTTATATTCACAATTCAAAGGAAAAACGGTATTATACTATTCTCCCGATAGAAGTGAGGATTATATCTGTTTTTTTGACTATGAAAAATTGTTTTATCTTCTATGGGATCATAGATCGTTTATATTCACAATTCAAACGAATAATAGTATTAGAACCGAGAGTACGGGCAGGCGACTTTGAGATCAAAGACTGTGTACCCTCAGAGCGCGGATGGCATTGAGGATGGCAAGGACCATAACTCCCACATCGGCGAAGATGGCAAACCACATGTTGGCGATCCCGAAGGCTCCCAATGCAAGGCAGGCAAATTTGACGACTAAGGCAAAGACGATGTTTTGGTAGACGATGCCGATACACTTGCGGGAGATCTTGATGGCTTTGGCGATCTTCAAGGGATCATCGTCCATAAGAACGACATCGGCAGCCTCGATCGCGGCATCCGAGCCCATGGCACCCATAGCGATACCGATATCGGCCCGGGTAAGCACGGGGGCGTCGTTGATCCCATCTCCGACAAAGGCGAGTTTGCCTGAAGGGTTGTCCATAAGGAGCTTTTCTACTTCGTTGACCTTGTCGGTGGGGAGGAGTTCACTTCGGACCTCATCGATGCCTAAGTCGGCGGCGACCTTGTCCGCAACCTTGCGGATATCGCCCGTCAGCATCACCGTTTTTTTGACTCCTGCCTGCTTGAGCTCTAAGACGGCCTGTCGGGAGGATGGTTTTTCGACGTCGGAAACGACGATGTGGCCGGCATAGTCACCTTCGATGGCGACGTGGATGATGGTGCCGGGGCTTCTGCAATCGATGAAGTCTGCACCTATCTTTTGCATCAGCTTACGGTTTCCCACGGCGATGGACATCGCGTCCACCTTTGCTATGATACCCTGACCTCCGACCTCTTCCATCTCACTGACTCTGCTTCGATCCAAGGCTTTGCCGTAGGCCTTTTTTAGACTTTTGCTAATGGGGTGGGAAGAGGCGTACTCCGCCAGAGAGGCAAGCTCCAGAAGCTTGGGCTTGTCGAGTTCGTTGTGATGCACATCGCTGACCTCGAAGATCCCTTGAGTCAGGGTCCCGGTCTTGTCGAAGACGACGGTTTTGGTCTGCGAAAGAGTTTCGAGGTAGTTCGAACCCTTGACGAGGATGCCCTCCTTGCTCGCTCCTCCTATGCCGGCGAAGAAACTGAGGGGAACGCTGATGACAAGGGCACAGGGACAGCTGATAACGAGGAAGGTCAGGGCGCGGTAGATCCAAATATTCCAATCCGCCTCCGCGTTCATCACAAAGGAACGGACAAGGGGAGGAAACAGGGCCAGAGCCAAGGCTCCGTAACAGACGGCGGGGGTGTAGACCCGAGCGAACTTCGCGATAAAGGTCTCGGACTTCGATTTTCGCGAACTTGAATGTTCCACAAGCTCCAAGATCTTGGAAACGGTGGAATCTCCGAATTCTTTCGAGGTCTTGACCTTGATCACTCCCGTCATATTGATGCAGCCGCTGATGATCTCGTCACCTTCTCCGATATCACGGGGCAGGCTTTCGCCGGTCAGGGAGCTCGTGTTCAGGGTCGATGTGCCCGAGAGTACAATACCGTCGATCGGGACCTTCTCCCCGGGTTGAACGACGATGACGGAGCCGACTTGGACTTCCTCCGGATCGACCTGTATAAGCTCTCCGTCTTCCTCGATGTTTGCATAGTCGGGGCGGATGTCCATAAGCTCGTTGATGTTCTTGCGGCTCTTGCCGACCGCGTAGCTTTGGAAGAGCTCTCCGATCTGGTAGAAGAGCATGACCGCTATGGCCTCGTCATAGTCTCCGCTATCCGTGTAGATCGCAAGGGCGAAGGCTCCTATCGTCGCTGCCGCCATCAGGAAGTTTTCGCTGAAGATTTGGCGGTTGAGGATACCGTGAAGGGCCTTTTTGAGAACATCGTAGCCGATGATCAGGTAGGTTATCAGGTACAGCGACAGCTTGACGCTCGCGGACGGGGTGACAAGGTGGAGAACTGCGAGTATAAGTATGGTAAAGACGATGCGTACAAGCATTTTCTTCTGTTTTTTATTCATGATCATTCCTCTTTTCTGTTAATGCTGTAGGTCGCTCCTGTATCTTTGAAACAGCGAGAATACCTGTGTGTTTTGTCGATGAAGGCCAAATTGTGTAAATGAGACACCATTGGCGTCGGTATACTTCTCGACTTGGTTTTCGGCTCCTAAAACATAGTGTTCGTTTCGGCTGTACTTTTTTTATCAAAAACTGTAGTTTACAATTACACACTATACAACTCAATGTTTTAATTAGGCTTCAGTATCGGCTACGATCCGGTCCCGAAGCGGAGATATGATATCAAAGACCCTCCTACACACTCGGGCTTGGAGGGTCTTTCGGGATCTAGAGTTCGATCTCGCAGTCGGGTTCGATCTTCTTGCAGGCCTTCAGAACGTTTTTCATCACGACCTCTTCATCTTCGCCGTCTTCAAATTCGACTCTCATCTTTTGGGTCATAAAGCTTATGGTTGCAGACTTGACTCCCTTGGTCTTGCGAGCCTCTTCCTCCATCAGGTTTGCACAGTTCGCACAGTCCACTTCGATCTTATAGGTCTTTTTCATTCCAGATCTCTCCTTTCCTATTCTGTAAGGAAACCGTCTTATACTTACATAGAGTTTCATACTACTGCTGTTGTATGAGATGATCCTATGTGTTCGGATGGGGTTCGACAAGTACTTGTTTTATGTCTTTGTCGCTTCCGGCGGATAGTACGGTACCTTATTTTGGATCTGTATTGCGTTGCTAACGATTAAGCGCTTGTTTAATTGTTGTAAGTATAGTATAATAGCAGCCAAACAGGAAGTCAACGCTTGGAGAACTGTCCCTTCCGAAAGGGACAAAAAGGTTTCCGAACGGACTAAATCGGAGGAAATTATGAAAAAAGAGAGGTTGCCCCATCAGCACGGGGATGAGAAGGAGATCCTTCGCTTGAGAGAGGAGTTGGAGGAGGTCGAGGTTTTCAGGGAGACCTCGGAGCTGTTCAAACAGCTTGGAGATATGACGAGACTCCGGGTTTTTTGGATCCTGTGCCACTGCGAAGAATGTGTGATCAATCTGTCGGCGATGCTTGAGATGTCCAGCCCGGCGGTCTCGCATCATCTTCGGGCCTTGAAACAGAGGGGGCTGATTATAAGCAACAGAAGGGGAAAGGAAGTGTATTACCGGATCTCGGACACGGATAGAAGCAGGCTCCTGCATGAGATGGCCGACAGGTTGATGAGTATCGGATGTTTGAAGTAGGAAGGAGGGGTCGAGATGAAGCAAACGAAGGAGATGGGCTTTGAAGACGGGAGGAGGATCGTTCTTTATCCCGGGGTAGAGCTTTCTTTTCTCTGTCTTCAGAGCAATAGGATCGAGTCGCACCATCGGGCGGTGGACAATGCGATCGAGATCAATTACTGTAAGGAAGGACGTATCGGCTGGAAGATGCAGAACGGGAACAGCATTTATCTGGGCCAGGGAGATTTTTCGCTGCATACGATGAAGTCCTGTGCGAGTGCCGAGATCATCATACCCAACGAATTCTATCGGGGGATGAGTGTCTTTATCGACTTGGCGGCCTTTGAGAAGGAACCGCCGGAATTGCTGAGGGGGACTCCCGTTACTGCAAGGAGTCTGTATGAAAAGTTTTGCAAAAACGAGGGCGTTGCCTCCTTTATAGGAAATCAGATGACGCAGAAGATCTTCGAAGGTTTTTATGATCAGGACGAAGCTCTTCGATATACTTACTACCGCTTGAAGACAGTTGAACTGTTGTTGTTCATCTTTCAGCAGGAGAAGGAGGGGATAAGTCCTCTTACGGAGTACCGTGCCGATCAGGTGGAAGCGGTGCGTGAGATCCACGATTGGTTGGTGTCAAATATGAGCCGGAGGTTTACGATAGAGGAGCTCTCCAGAAAGTACCTCCTGAATGCCACTACCTTGAAGACGGTGTTCAAAGCGGTGTATGGAACTTCGATTGCAGCTCATATCAAGACACACCGAATGCAGGAGGCGGGCGAGTTGATGAAGACGAGTTCCCTGACGATAGCCGAGATCGCTCACAGGGTGGGCTATGAGAGTCAGAGCAAGTTCACCGCTGCTTTTAAGGAGTATTTTCACATCCTTCCCAAAGAGTATCGGAAGAAGAATATCGACAAATAAAAAGAGGTCGTTGCCAGATGAGGATAATTGTAGCAACGACCTCTTTTGAAGAGTGTAATAGATGGGCATGTTAAGGGTAGAACAGGGACATTTCCGGTGTCCCGTCGTTCTAACGATGATCTTGAGTCATCGAAAGCGCATAGTCGCTAGGGATATTGTACTTCTTGAGGAAGTATCGGTGTAGGATATGCTGAGCGATGATCAAAAGCACGACTCCTATAGGAAGCAGAACTAAGGGGCTTATTCCTGTAAAACCGAAAACAAGATACAGGACTGCGATAACGGCAGCCACGGTGCCCGCATAGGGTAGCTGAGTACTTACGTGGTCGATGTGATCCGCGCCCGAGAAGATCGAAGCCATAACGGTCGTATCGGATACCGGAGAAGAGTGGTCTCCGAAGATTGCGCCCGAAAGTACGGCTCCACTCATTCCTACGGTGAAGTTAAGATCTTTGGTGATCGTGTAAGCAAGAGGAATGACCAAGGGGGTCATGATTGCCATGGTTCCCCAAGAGGTTCCTGTTGCAAAGGCGATGATGATCGAGAGAATAAATACGATCAGAGGCAGGATCCCGACAGGGATGTTATCTCCCACGGCTTGAACGACGAACTGCGCCAGACCCATCTCCTTGGTCACGGAACTTAGCGACCATGCCATTACGAGGATGGCTCCTGTCAAGGACATCAGTTTAAAACCGTCCACAACGGTCGACATTGTCTCTTCAAAACTCATGATCTTTGTGGTGAGAGCAAGAACGACTCCCGTAGAGGCCATTACAAACGAACCCCAGAGAAGAGCAGCTTGAGCGTCGCAGTTTTCGAGCACGGTCATGATCCCTTCGGATGCAAATTCTCTTCCGGTATAGAGGATGCCGGCGATGATCGTAATAAAGGCCAGGGCGATCGGCAGAACGAAGGATCGGATCATCGGTCTCGTCGTCTTGGGTTCTCCCAATTCGTTTCCTACATCGAGCATCGGGCTTGCACCGGGTCGGGTAAACTCTCCCGTCTTCATGCATCGGACCTCCGCCTTGAGCATGGGACCGTAGTCTTTTCCGGTATACATAAGGATGCCGACAAAGATAAGGGTCAGGATGGAATACATATTAAAAGGAATACTCTTGATGTAGGCGGCAACGGGCTGAACCTCTTTGATCCCTGCGATCTCAAGACCCTGTCCGATCATTCCTATCTGATAGGCGATCCAGTCGGAGAGGAAGATCGCTGCGGAGGGGGCCGCCGTCGCATCCAAAACGTAGGAAAACTTTTCGGAAGAAATTCGATAGTCCTTACAGATATCTCGAAAAACGTTTCCGTCAACTGCGGCGACGAGGCAGTCATTGATGGATGTTGCCATCCCGAGTCCCCAAGTTCCAAGGCAGACGGAGCGTCTTTTTTTGAAACGTTTCTTTGCGGCATCGGCGAGGGCGAAACTTCCTCCAAGTCTCCAGATGAAGGCGATACCGACACCCATGAACAGGGTAAACACCAAAAGTGTAACGTTGTCCGCCATATTGACGACGATCTCATCCAAGGCCTTCATGACCCCCAGGATCGGGTTGTATCCGCTGACGATCAAAGAACCTGCGAACAGCCCGGCAAAGAGGGAGATGAGGACCTGTTTTGTAGCAAAACACAGTCCGATCGCCACGATCGGCGGAATAAGTGCCAGAATACCGTATGTAGTTTCCATAGATAATACCTCCTTGGGTGTGTAAACGGCGGTGTAGGAGCGATATAAAAACCCGATTTTGTAACAGCATTACACCACCTTGAGTATTAGGGAAGTCCTCATAGAACAAAAACGACAGTTTTTCATCCCTGTGGCGGATGAAAGGGCCCTCTGTTGAGAGACGGTCTGTGCAGTTATAGTTACACTTCGAGACTTCCACGGGTCTTGCCCTATACAAGAGCAAGTTGTATGCCAAAATGTAGAAGACCTTTGTGAAAGAGCTCTGAAACGGTGATAAAGGATCGATGGGTTTTTTGAGGAATTTTCTACAACCATCTGTTGCAACAGGTCGCAGTATAGACAGGACTGCGTAGGAGATATTCTACGCACGCTCATACTACCATCCGTTAAAATCGACAGGTTGAACTCTTTGAATCATCGTCCTCCAAACTGTTTTTTCCGCAAGGATAGATGATTCATACCCGGCATTTCAAACGGAGAATGGTATCAAAGGGGGAGGGAGGAAAAAGAGGATAAATTGACAGATATTTTGACAATTGTCAAAGAATAGTTGTCAAAATATTTAAAAATAAAAAAACAGAACGGCCATAAGAACCGTTCTGTCCGTGTTTGAGGAGATATCGACGATCTGCCGTTATATCAGATCCATACCGCACAAACTATGAAACCTTGATTTGTCTACAAATTTGCAAGAAATAAAGTCTTGTTAAATCGACATTTTCGAGAAGTTCCGTATTCATATACAGTGATTTTACGATGATTTTTTGAATTATGCGGTGTCTTCCTGGTATACTGACATATTGATATTTAGCATTATTTCTCATCTCGGTTATAAAGCAAATGAATTAACATCAAAGTCTGAATTACCGTGAATTTCAACGTGTCAACACACTAGGAGGGTTTGGACTTGTTGAGCTTGCGGTACAGGGTGCGCAGGCTGATGCCCAGAAGGTTGGCGACCTGTTTCTTGCCTTCGAGGGTGTAGCCGTAGCGGTCCAGGAGCTCGTCGATCTGCTCCTTCTCGCTCTTTTCGTCCTCGTAGTTGCGGGAGCGCGCGTTGCCGACTTTGCTGACGACATACTCCGGAAGATCCTTCAAGGTCATGGTTTCGTCATAGCAGAGGTTGGCGGCATATTCGACCACGTTTTGAAGTTCTCGCACATTGCCCGGCCAATCGTAGGTCAGGAAGAAGTCCTCCACGTCTTTTCCGATGTATTTCAGAGGGGTATCGAGCTTTTCTTTCAAGGTCTCGATATAGTTCAAACTGATCGGCAGGATGTCCTCCTTCCTCTTTCTCAAGGGGGGAAGCTCCATTTGAATGACGCCGATCCGATAGAAGAGGTCTTCGCGGAAACTTCCTTTTTGGATCATATCACGCAGGTTTTGGTTGGTGGCGGCGATGATCCGTATATCGAGCTGGATCTTCTTTGTCGAGCCGACCCTCTCGAGCTCGTATTCTTGAAGAACTCTAAGAAGTTTGGGTTGCATGGATAGAGGCATTTCTCCAAGTTCGTCGAGGAAGAGGGTACCTCCCTGAGCCATCTCGAACTTCCCGGGTTTTCCGCCCTTTTTCGCTCCGGTAAAGGAGCCTTCTTCGTAACCGAAGAGCTCGCTTTCGAAGAGATTTTCGGGGATACCCGAACAGTTGATGGCAACGAAGGGGTACTTCTTCCTCTTGCTCTGTTCGTGGATGGATCTTGCTACAAGCTCCTTGCCCGTACCGGTCTCTCCCGTGATCAGGATGGGAGTGGGACTGTTGGCGAGCTTGGAGATCAGTTTCTGAACCGTTTCGATGTCACTGCTCTCTCCGATGATGGGGTGGACGGTGGCCGAAGGCCCCGTCTGTTCATAGATCTCGTCCGAGAAACGGATCAGAATGCCTGAAAGCCTGTTGTTGCTGAATACGGGTTTTGTAGAGATCTTTGCCTTGAAGGTCGAAAGCGAAACATTTTTTTCAAAAAAGGTATTGCCCTTCAATATGCTCTTGACCACCGACTCGGGAAACAGCTGCCACAGAGAAGAGGGAATGGTCCCACAGAGACTGAGGATGCGGTTGGCAAGCTGGTTGCAACGTACGATGGCTCCATGGGAATCGGCGAGAATCACGGCGTTTCCGGACAGTTCCAGACTCTCCTGAAGGAGGTTGTGTATGTCGATATAGTCGTGGTTTCCGCTCTTGTTGAGCAGAAATTCCCCTATCATGGCGGAGAGTTCCGTGATTGTATTGAGGTAGAGGGGTGTGTTTTCGTTGATCCGCCTCTGGCCTTCCTTTGTAAAGGATGTAAAATCGACAACTCCTACCACCGAGGTACCTGCACGGATACAACAGAGAACCTCAACGGTCGAAGGGCAGTGATCTTTGAATCTGCAACCGATACAGGAAGACATCTCCCCGGGTGTGTTGACCAGGATGCTTCCGTTGTTGAGAACGTCTTCGATAAAGGGTGCGTGCACGGCACGGCCCTTCTTCTTCAAGTAGGTAGGAGTGCAGAAGAAGAGTTGACTTTCGCTGTTGAAGATGGCAATTTCCAGCTTTAAAGAATTGGAAATCGCCAGAACCAAGCGTTCGATAAGGGGGCGAACATCTTCCAAATTATACATAGTGATTCTCCTGTTCATTTAAATAAACGTTTTTCTAAAGAAGGATACCCGGATCGTTTACCTTATATGATCTAAGTATATCACAGTTGGAGAGGATGTGACAAGTTTTTGATATGAGCTGTCAATGATTTGGCAAATGACAAACTCCAAGGAGGATCTTGTCGCCTTTCCCGAAAGAAGAGGGTCGCGGGATTTTGTTTGAAAGAGAAGAAGGACGAGTTGTAGATTTGTTTTTTTGAAGATGAAAGAACGAAAAAATCAAGTTTTTTGGTAGAAATGAGGAATTTTGAGGGTATCAAGGTAAGAAGGTGCATGGCCTGTCATGTTTTGATCACATAATTTAAGCGCTTTCTTCATAAAGTTGGTATGAATATTGCTTATTAATAAGGCGAGTAAAGGGACATTGCTTTTTGGTCGATCGCTCATGCGGGTCGGGCAATGTTTTTCGAAGACGGTCTTTCCACAGGTCGGGAGGAGTGTTCTTCATCTGCGGTATAGGGTAACATTCAAAGTTTACATAAGAACAGGAGGAAGAAACTATGTTACAGAAAAAAGATGTGTTGAATCTCAGTGGGAAGGTTGCCGTGATCACGGGAGCGAGCTCAGGGATCGGACTCGGGGTCGCTCAGCTCTTATCGGCCTACGGGGCAAGTGTGGTCATCCTCGATGTGAGCGAAAAGGGAGAAGAGTCTGCCGCCGAGATCAGGGCAGCGGGACGCGAGGCTTCGTTCTACAAGTGTGATGTAACCGATGAGGAACAGGTCAAGCAGACGGTGGATGCCATCGTTGATAAGTACGGACATATCGACATCCTCCACAACAATGCGGGGGTTACTGTCCGAAAGACGATGCCCGAACTCAGCGAGAAGGAGTGGGACTTTGTTCTCGATGTAGGTCTCAAGGGGCTCTTCCTCTGCTCCAAGTATATCATCCCCGTGATGAAGAAAAATGGCGGAGGAAGTATTATCAATACAGGTTCCGGTTGGGGACTTAAGGGAGGAGATCAGGCGGTCGCTTACTGTGCGGTCAAAGGGGGCATCGTCAATGTCACCAGGGCGATGGCGATCGACCACGGAAAAGACAATATCCGAGTCAACAGCGTGAATCCCGGAGATACCGATACGGCAATGCTCCGAGATGAGGGAAGACAGACGGGAGTCGTCAAGGAAGACAATGCCGATATGGAAGACTACCTCAAGGATTGCGGAGTCGGTAGACCTCTGGCGAGGATCGGTATGCCGGAAGACATCGCTAATGCCGTGCTGTTTTTGGCGAGCGATCTGTCAAGTTGGGTAACAGGGGCCGCCCTTGTTGTAGATGGCGGCGGAATTGCATAAATTAAAGGAGTTTAAAGGAGGAAATGTTAAGATGAGAGGATTTGAAAGTCATCCGTATATACCGAATTCGGTTCCGGAGATCCAGGAAGAAATGCTCAAGGAAATAGGGATGAGCTCTTTGGAGGAGCTGCACAAAAATGTTCCCGAGATACTGAAGTTGAAGGAGACGATGAAGCTGCCCAAGGCCTTCGGCTCGGAGTATGAGCTCAGGAGACATGTCGAGGGTCTGCTCAAGAAGGACGTGGATTGCAAGGACAACTTGAACTTCCTGGGAGGAGGTTGCTGGCAACACTATGTACCTGCGATCTGCGATGAGATCAACGGCAAGGGCGAGTTTATGACCGCTTACGGCGGAGAGCCCTACAACGATGAGGGACGCTTCCAGTCGCTGTTTGAATACGCGAGTATGGTGGCGGAGCTCGTGGATATGGACGTTGTGAACGTTCCCACGATGGATTGGTCTCAGGCGGCTGCCACGACGGTAAGGATGGCACAGAGGATCACGGATCGTCCGGAAGTGATCATTCCCGAGATCCTGAATCCCGAGAAACGCCTGGTCATGAAGAACTATGCGGACTGCTGCATCGACTTCGTGAGCGTAAAGTGCAACGAAAGAGGAGAGATCGACTTGGATGATCTCAAGTCGAAACTCAGCGATAAGACGGCGGGGGTCTATTTTGAGAATCCGAACTACCTCGGCGTGATCGAGCCCAACGGACAGAAGATCTCGGATATGGTTCACGAAGTTGGAGGTTTGAGCCTGGTGGGGATCGATCCTATTTCTCTGGGCGTGCTTGCAACACCTCCGAGCTACGGAGCGGACATCGTCTGCGGAGATCTGCAACCCCTGGGCATCCATATGAACTACGGAGGAGGACAGTCCGGCTTTATGGCGACCCGAGATGAAGAAAAGTTTGTAATGGAGTTTCCCTCGAGACTCTTCGGTATTGTTCCGACGAGTGAGAAAGGAGAATACGGTTTTGCCGATGTCGCTTACGACAGAACTTCCTTCGGACATCACAGGGAGCACGGAAAAGAATATGTAGGGACCCAGACGGCACTGTGGGGGATCACGGCGGGGGTCTATCTTGCAACGATGGGACCGCAGGGAATGTTCGAGGTCGGACAGACCATCATGCACAATGCGCAGTATGCGGTTAAGAAGCTGAATGAGGTGCCCGGAGTGGTCGCCAACAAGCTTCAGGGAGCCTTCTTCAAAGAGTTTGTCGTAGACTTCTCGAAGACGGGCAAGAAGGTGGAGGAGATCAACCGAAGATTGTTGGAAGAAGGGATCTTCGGAGGAAGAGATCTTAGCGGAATGTTCCCGCAGTTTAAGGAGAGCGCTCTGTTCTGCGTGACCGAGATCCATACAAAAGAAGATATCGATCGTTTGGCAACTGCTCTTGCAAAGATCGTCCAATAGTTTAGTTCGGAAAGGAAGGATAGCGTGAAAAGAATAGATAGAAGTGAACAAGTCAGAACCAAGTTTCATCAAGCAAAATGGGATGAACCGATCATATATGAACTGAGCACCGAAGGCGAAAGAGGGATCCTCGTAGCAGGTGCAAACGAAGAAGTGGTAGCTGAGGTGGGGGATCCCTTCGCCCTCCTGCCCGAGGGAATGAAGAGAAACACGAAACTCAACCTTCCCGAAATGTCTCAGAGCAGGGTGCTTCGACACTATGCGCGACTTGCTCAGCAGACCTTGGGAGCGGATGTCAACATCGAAATCGGCCAGGGGACTTGTACGGTCAAGTACAGCCCTAAGGTAAACGACCAGTTGGCAGGCTTGATCCGCAACTACCATCCGGCACAACCGGAGGAGACCGTTCAGGGAATGCTTCAGATCTTCTACGAAACAGACAGATATATGTGCGAGATCTCCGGCATGGATCGTTTCACCTTCCAACCGGGGGGTGGATCTCAGGGAGCCTTGGCGATGGCATCGGTGATGCACTCGTACTTCAAGGACAGAGGAGAAGACAGGGATGAGATTATCACGACCCTGTATTCCCACCCGTCGGATGCGGCGGCACCTGCGACCAAGGGCTTCAAGATCGTATATCTCCAACCCGATCCGATCACGGGACTGCCCGATCTGGAGCAGTTGAAGGCGGTAGCATCCGAAAAGACGGCGGGCTACATCGTTGCAAACCCCGAGGATACGGGAGTATACAATGGAAGAGTTAAGGAGTTTGTCGATTACATCCACTCCATAGGAGGGCTTTGCGGTTACGACCAGGCAAATGCGAACGGACTTCTGGGAGTTACAAGAGCGAGGGATGCGGGCTTCGATATGTGTTTCTTCAACCTGCATAAGACCTTCTCCACCCCTCACGGTTGTGGAGGCCCGGCCTGCGGAGCTACGGGAGTGAAGGCGGAGTTGGTACAGTACCTGCCGGCACCTGTAGTGGACTACGACGGAGAAAAATACTTCCTCAACTATGAGATCTGCTCCAACCCCAACAGCGTGGGCAAGGTCCGAGAGTGGATGGGAGTGGCTCCAGTCATCCTCAAGTCCTACTGCTGGATCAGAAGTTTGGGCGGAGAAGGACTGTATCAGGTGGCGAAGACGGCGGTGCTCAACAACAACTACCTATTCAAGAAGCTGATGGAACTGCCCGAGGTCACGGCATACTATGAGGACGGAAACAATCAGAGGATTGAGCAGACGAGATACTCGGTGGAGAATCTCACGAAGGAAACGGGGATCGGTACCTTGGATATCCAAAGAAGGATGATGGACTTCGGTATGCACTACTGGACCTCTCACCATCCCTTCTACCTGCCTGAGCCTGCCACCTTGGAGCCCACGGAGACTCCTTCGAAGAAGGACCTCGATGAATATGTTGCGACCTTGAAGCACATCTTTAAGGAAGCACGGGAAAACCCCGAGATCATAAAGACTGCACCTCACCGAAGCGTGACCCATCAGGTCGACGAGTCGGGAGTGGACGATCCCGAGCAATGGGCGACCACTTGGAAGGTATATCTGAGAAAATACAAATAAGTTAGGGCGATATCGTATAATTCAAAAATTTGGTATAAAGTCGATGTTATACAAAGGATGAAATTCTTGGAAACATTGATATGAAAAACTTTTGTGTTCTATTGAAACCAAAGAAAAATCACAAGTTTGCCTTTGTGCGGTGTTTCCTTAGATTTGTTGTGCGATCATCCGTTTGGATCAACAGGTCGGATGCTTGGAAACGTATCACAAGTTGTCTTGCGATAATGATATATAATATCTCAAACGGAGAATAGTACTAAATAGGAGATCAAGGCTGTTTTATTCGAGCGGCCTTGATCTTTTTCAAAGTCGGTATAGAACAACAGTGCTATTTGATCCTAATACTATTATCTGGTTATACTAGTGTAGTGGCACGTTGATATTTACTGTAATTCGGACTTTGATGTTAATTCTTTTGGTTTATAACCGAGATAAGAAATAAAGATAAAATCAATATGTCAGTACACTAGCATTCCTTTGAATTGCGGATATAAACGATTGTGAGCAATAGAAGATAGAACATTTTTTCGTAGTCAAAAAATAAATATATCCATACTTCTATTGGAGAATAGTATAATACTATTATCTGTTAAAATTGACGGGTCGAACGTTTCAGATAGTATAGTCGTTCACATCGTTTTTCGGTAAAGATAATTCTGTATATCTGACATTTCAAACGGGGAACAGTATAAGAGGATCGTTCAGAAGGAGGAGAGTTTTGAAAAAACTGGGACTGATCGTCAATCCCATCGCCGGGATGGGAGGAAGTGTGGGTCTGAAGGGAACAGACAGTTGCCTGGAGGAGGCTCGAAGAAGGGGAGCCCTTCCCAAGGCGAACAAAAGAGCGAAGAAGGCTCTGGAAGAATTGGAACCCATCAGGGAGGAACTCCTCGTCTACACCGCAGGAGGAGAGATGGGGGGCAGAGCGGCGCAGGAACTGGGGTTTCGGAGCGTGATCCTCAGAGATGAAGGGTCCGATACGACGCAGGAGGACACCTTGGAGCTTGCACGGGCCCTGAAGGAAGAAGGGGTCGATCTCATCCTATTTGCAGGAGGGGACGGAACGGCAAGAAACATTTATCAGGCAGTAGGTACCGATGTTACCGTGTTGGGTATTCCTTCGGGAGTCAAGATCCACTCGCCCGTCTATGCAATCTCTCCGAAGATGGCGGGAAGGCTGGCACTGTTATTTCTTAAAGGAGAGATCAGGGCGACAAAGGATGAGGAGGTCCTGGACATCGACGAGGAAGAGTACCGAAGAGGGAGGATATACACCAAACTCTACGGCTACCTCAAGCTCCCCGTGGAAAAACGCTATACGCAGAACCGAAAGGCCCCCTCTCTCCAATCGGAGTTGGCGAACATAGATGCCATCGCTCACCAGATCATCGAAGATATGGAGGAGGATACCTACTACCTCATAGGAGCGGGGACGACGACAGCGGGGATCATGCACTATCTGGGGATCCAAAACACTCTGATCGGAGTGGATCTTGTCTATGATCGCAGGCTAGTGGAAAACGACGTCTACGACAAGAAGATCCTGGAGAGGATCAGGGGCGGAAAGACCAAACTCATCGTTACCGTTACGGGAGGGCAGGGTTTCTTGTTCGGAAGGGGCAACCAACAGCTTACTCCCGAGGTACTTCGGGAGGTGGGAAGGGAGAACATCGTCATCGTAGCGACCAAGATGAAACTTGCCGAACTTCAGGGAGCTCCCTTGAGGATCGATACGGACGATGAGGAACTGAACAGAGAGCTGAGCGGATACTACAAGGCGGTCGTGGGCTATCGTGAATATACGGCCTGCAAGGTAAGTGCGGACTAAGAGAGATCGCTTATTTTTGATTACAATAATGAAGAGTGAAGGCGCTGCAAGGTAGGTGGGGACTGAGAGAGGTAGCTTGTCTATACGATAAGCTCGGCCGTTCTCCATCTCAAAAACGGAAAATAGTACAGGGCGATATCACATCGTTCGAACAATCCGCATAAAATCAATTTTGTACAAAGGGTGAAATTTCTGAGGATATTGATATGGAAAAGCTTCGTATTTTATAAGATCAAAGCCTTGCTCAGCTACAATCTTTTATTATACTAATGCAATAATCCTTCGTATTCTATAAAGTCGAAGGTCTGCCCTTGCACAGTGTTTTTGCAGAACCTGTGAATAGTAACTTTCAAATCGAGAGGGAGAAAAAATATACAAAAAAATACTTGCAATCCTCCAAAATTTTCGGTATGATAGGAATAGAGTTAGCACTCAACAAGAATGAGTGCTAATATTTTGGAGAAGATGACCAAAATCGTTAAATATGGAGCTCTCAGTTGCTCGAGGACGAACGGGCTTTGATAAAGTCCGATCGCTATAGAGCAGGTTGGAGGGCTTATCACAGTATAACTTAGTGTTAAAGGAGGATATTATCTATGAAGATCAGACCATTGGCTGACAGAGTTGTAATCCAAATGCTTGAAGCGGAAGAAAAGACAAAGAGCGGAATCATCCTTACAGGTTCGGCGAAGGAGCAACCTCAGATCGCGGAAGTCGTTGAAGTGGGACCCGGAGGAGTTGTGGACGGCAAGGAAGTTAAGATGGAAGTTGTAAAAGGCAACAAGGTACTGTTCTCAAAATACGCGGGAACCGAAGTCAAGGTGGATGGAGAAGAATACATCATCTTGAGACAGAGTGATATTTTGGCTATTGTTGAGTAATAGAAGGAGGATAAAATGGCAAAAGAATTGAAATTTGGAGAAGACGCAAGAAAATCCTTGGAAAGAGGAGTGAATATACTCGCTGATACCGTAAAAGTGACCCTTGGACCCAAGGGACGCAATGTTATCTTGGATAAGAAATTCGGAAGTCCGCTGATCACCAATGACGGTGTTACCATAGCAAAGGAGATCGAACTGGAAGACGCTTACGAAAATATGGGAGCTCAACTGGTCAAAGAAGTGGCAACTAAGACGAACGATATCGCGGGAGACGGAACGACGACTGCAACGGTGCTTGCTCAGGCGATTATCCGTGAAGGTTTGAAAAACGTAGCTGCGGGAGCAAACCCCATCTTTATCAGAAAGGGGATTCAGTTGGCGGTAGATGAAGCGGTAAAAGCTCTTCAGGCAAACTCCAGGCCGATCGAGAACAAAGAATCCATCGCGCAGGTAGCAGCGATCTCCGCAGGAGATGAAGAAGTAGGAAAGATGATCGCCGACGCTATGGAGAAGGTAGGAAAAGACGGAGTGATCACCGTGGAAGAGTCCAAGACCATGGGAACGACCTTGGAAGTCGTAGAGGGAATGCAGTTTGACAGAGGCTATGTTTCTCCCTATATGGCTACCGATATGGAAAAGATGGAGGCCAACCTTTCCGAGCCGTTGATCCTGATCACCGACAAGAAGATCAACAACATCCAAGACATCCTTCCTGTATTGGAGCAGATCGTACAGCAAGGCAAGAAACTCCTCATCATTGCGGAAGATATCGAGGGAGAGGCTTTGGCTACCCTTGTTGTGAACAAACTAAGAGGAACCTTCGACGTTGTGGCTATCAAGGCTCCGGGCTTCGGAGACAGAAGAAAGGCCATGTTGCAGGACATTGCCATCCTGACAGGCGGAACCGTTATCTCCGAAGAAGTAGGATTGGAGCTTAAGGATGCGGATATCACGATGCTCGGCCGTGCAGGAAGTGTAAAAGTAACGAAGGAAAACACCGTCATCGTAAACGGTGCAGGAGATAAGAAGGATATCGAAGACAGGGTAGCTCTCATCCGTCATCAGATCGAAGACACTTCTTCGGACTTCGACAGAGAAAAACTGGAAGAGCGTCTTGCGAAACTGGCAGGAGGAGTTGCCGTTATTCAAGTGGGAGCGGCTACTGAAACCGAGTTGAAGGAGAGAAAACTGCGTATGGAAGACGCCCTCAACGCGACCAGAGCGGCAGTGGAAGAAGGTATCGTATCCGGTGGAGGAGTTGCCCTTGTGGACACCATCTCTTCCGTAGAGAAACTCTTGGATCAAGAGAATTCCGAGATCAAAACGGGAATCCAGATCATCGTGAAAGCTCTTCAAGAGCCCTTGAAGCAGATCGCAATCAATGCGGGACTCGAAGGAGCTGTCATCATCGAGCAGGTGAAAAACGGAGGAGCGGATTACGGTTTCGATGCGTTGAACGAGAAGTATGTGAACATGATCGAAGCGGGTATCATCGATCCGACCAAGGTGTCCAGAAGTGCATTGCAAAACGCGGCATCCGTAGCTGCCACCTTCTTGACGACGGAAGCGGCAGTGGTCGATATCAAGGAAGAAACACCGGCTATGCCTCCGATGGGTGGCGGAATGCCGATGATGTAAGTTTTTTTGTGAACAAGACGGAAAAAACTTGAAACCTGTATAAAAAACGAGTAATATAAGAGAGATGGAAGAGGGAGACCTTGTTCCGTCTCTTTTTATGTTTGGGGGGGTATCGCATAATTCAAACAAGGGTGTGGCATGGTTCTTTGCTCGAAATGCCGATGGACCTTATGTGGCGGAAGATGTTTCAAGCGGTCGAACAAGAGGAACGGTAGCCATACAGAAGGACTATACTGTAAAGTCGATCTCGGATAAAAAATCTCCCCGATAGTATTCTTCGCTTCAAATGCCCTTGGGGCAAGCCGTGCAAAGGACGAAGAAGTCCAAGCGGATACGGGGCTTGAAAACGGGTTATTGTATAAGGTGAGGAGATATAGTTGTGTTATTTTTTTGAAGAGCAGGGATCAAGGAAGGAGAGAAGGATGGGATTTAAAATTTTGATGTATATCGGTATTATGGCGGTGGGGGTTCTCTTTGCCCGGAGCGGAAAAATACATAAGAAGATCTTTGAGGAGATGGAGAAGATCCAACTCGTCTGTCTCCTGTTTCTGCTCTTTGTTATGGGCTGCAGCGTAGGAGCAAACAAGGAAGTTATGAGATCCTTCCCGAGCCTCGGATTGAAGTCGATCGCGGTATCGGTGTTTACGATCAGTTTCAGTATTTTGTTTGTCTTTGTGTTCAATCGTTTGTTTCAGCTTGGAAAGTCGGAAAGGTAGGAAGTAGCATGACGATAAAAATTATGATCGCAGTGATATCGGGACTTATGGCGGGAGCCTTCTTTTTGGAGGGCGAGCCTGCGTTCTTGGGCTCTGCCTTGGACTTGGGGCTGTGTCTCCTGCTCTTCTTCGTCGGTATCGATATCGGAAAAAACAAGGATGTGGGAAGGCAGATGAAGGAGATCGGACTTAAGGCGATCACAACTCCCCTTCTCGTAGCGACGGGAACCATAGCGGGCTCCATCATATTCGGAAAGCTGTTCGGATACTCTGCGAAGGATGCCTCGTTGCTCGGAGCGGGTTTCGGCTGGTATACCCTTTCGCCGATCATCATAGCGCCGTATTCGGCGGAGCTCAGTGCCCTGTCCTTTCTTGCAAATGTTACAAGGGAGGTGCTTGCCATCATCTCCATTCCTCTCGTGGCCAAGTACATCGGCTATACCGAGGCGGTTGCGCCTGCGGGAGCTACCGCAATGGATACCACCCTGCCCATTGTGGCGGGAGCAACGGATGCGCAGACGGCGATCGTCTCGTTCGTGACGGGTTTGGTACTGTCCTTATCGGTGCCGGTCATCATTCCGATCTTTATCGGCCTTTAGACGCGGTCTGCTTCTATTCTTTTTCTGATCGAAGGCGGAAACTGAGATCTGAGGAAGAACGAAAGACGGATTTGACAACAAGGACCTGCATTTGATATAATCTAGAAACAGAAAGAGGGTGTCCCGCTACCCGTAAAAGTGGAAGGTGGAAAACAGGCGGAGAGGAGAGTCCTCTTCGCTTTTTGCATAAAAGGCAGGTCGCATATCCGTCGAAGGGTGTTTTGATATCGATCTTTGATCGACGTGTTACGGATCACAACGGATCGTCTCGGTAGCTATGATTTGCAGATCATCGATATCATACTGTTATTCATACTATTTTATGTTTGAAATTTCGAGTATGTAGAGCATATAACTGACGAAACACAGCTTGAATGATCCTATGTTTCAAAGTGTCCGATCTGTCAATTTTAAATAGAGAATGGTATCAGATGCCCTTTGTTCTAAGAGTGATGTGATACCGTTCTCCAACAGAAGGATGGATATATCTATGTTTTGACTACGAAAAATTGTTTTACCTTTTATGGGTCATTATATCCAAAGCTCAAAGGAAGAAGAATATAACACAATTTTTTGTGATTGTGAGTATCGATGTAACGACACTTCCATTGGAGCAGGGTATCGAATCATGGGAGTAAAGTGAGTTTTTGCAGTTGCAAGATCGATATGACGATCCTTCGATCAGGTAAACAAGAGAAACAGATTCCGGGAACGGAACAGAGGAAGGAGGTCGATCATGGTGGAGAAGGAGTTTAGAGAGCATTCGTTTTTGAGGGCCTACGCCACCGAACTTCTCGATATCATCGTGAACAATACGGAGCAGGGGATAGCCGTTATCAGCACCGAGGGTCGTTTCATCTACTACAATCGGGTCATGGGCGAGATCGAAGGGTTGCAAAGCCATGAAATGCTCGGAAAGCATATCTTCGATATCTTCCCCTCCTTCAATATGAGCAACAGCACTATATTCAAGTGTATCCGCACGGGAGAAGCGATCTACAACAACCTTCAGACCTATATCAACTTCAAGGGGAAGAAGATAACGTCAATCGTTACCGATATACCGATCCTTGTAGAAGGGGAGGTCAAGGGAGTTGTCGAGGTCGTAAGGGATATTGAGAGGTTGAAGAAGAGGTACGAGTCCGTTCACAGCATAGTCAAGAACGAAGTCGCCTTAAACAGCAGGCTGTCCAAGCAGAAGGAGAGTGCCTATTATTCCTTCGAGGATTTTATCACGGAGGATGCAGCGACCTTGGTTTTGATCGAGAGATCGAAGAAGATGGCAAGTTTCGGCTTAAATGCCTTGATCTACGGAGAGACCGGCACGGGCAAGGAGATCTTGGCTCAGAGCATCCACAACTTCGGCAGAAGAGCCTCCGAGCCTTTTATTGCTCAAAACTGTGCAGCCATTCCCGAGAACCTGATGGAGTCCATCCTGTTCGGGACGGAAAGGGGAAGCTTTACAGGAGCGACCAATATGCCGGGTCTGTTTGAGCAGGCGGACAAGGGGACCCTTCTCCTGGATGAGTTGAATTCGTTGCCGACGGCTTTGCAGGCGAAACTGTTGAGGGCTCTTCAGGAAAAAAGGGTCAAGAGGATAGGAAGTCTTACAGAGAAGTACATCGATGTTCAAGTGATCGTGACCATGAATGAAGATCCGAAAAAGCTGATCGAAGAGGGGAGGTTAAGAGAAGACCTCTACTATCGATTGAGCACCATGAGCATCCGGATCCCGCCCTTGAGGGAAAGGGTCTGTGATATTGTACTGCTTATCGAATACTATAAGGAGAGATTCTCTGAAAAGTTCGGTCTTTCTCCGGGAGAGTTTTCCGCTCAAGTAAGGGAGTTTCTTGAGAATTACTCGTGGCCGGGCAATGTCCGAGAGCTCAGCAATGTGATGGAGTACATCTTCGTCAATTCCAAGGACGAACAGGATATCCTGCCGGAAAACCTGCCCTACTATCTTCAGGAGCAAAAACGGCAGACGATTTCCGGTTCTGCTTCAAAGTCGTGCTACTTCGACGTGATCGACGACCACGAGAGGACTTTGATCAAGAATGCCTTGGAAAAAAACAATTGGAATGTTGCCCAAACTGCGAGGGACTTGAATATAAAGAGGCAGACCTTACATAACAAGATAAAGAAGTTAAGCTTGGAACGCCCGAGATAAGCAAAACGCCCAAATTAGAGCACTGACCGATCACGATGCCCTAATACGGGCGTTTTTTTGAAGAAAGAAGGAGGAAACGCGCAGGTGGCTGGAGGTTTGACGTAAGAAGAGACTTGTGATTATAAGGGATTGAGAGGAGGATGAAAAAAATCTTCCTCTTTTTTCGTTTTGGCACAGTACCTGCATTGATAAGAAGTGAAAACAGGTAGAAGTTCTAGGTAGGAAAAGGAGGTAACTTATGAAGTATTTAGTTTTGGGAAGCGGATTGCAAGGTAGAGTTGTCGCCTACGACATCATCAAGTTTGAGGAGGATGCGACGGTCGTGATTGCCGACATAGACAAGGAAAATCTGAAGTTGGCGAAGAGTTTGATCAAGGAGGATAGGCTCTCCGTGGAGGAGTTTGATATCACAGATTCGGGGTCTACCGTTGAGCTGATGAATAAGGCCGATGTGATCGTAAATTCTCTTCCCCACACCTGGGATATCACGGAGAAGGTATATGGGGCTCTATCGAAGACAAAGGGAAAGAAGGCTGTTTTTACCGACTATTGGATGTGGGAGAAGCACTATGATTTCGATGAGGACTTGAAGAAGGCGGACTGCCTCGTGGTTCCGGGCCTCGGCATCGTGCCCGGTTTCGGAAATATCTGCTCGGGTCAGCTTGCCTATGAGTTTGATCAGTTGGAGGAAACTTCGATCTATTGCGGAGGGCTTCCCACAAAGCTGGGAGTAGCGCCCTTGGACTATATGATCTTATTCAATGTCGAAGCCTTGTTGGATCTCTATTTGACTCCGCCCACGGTGATCCGTGACGGAAAATTGGAGGTGGAGGATGCTCTGGACAACCTTGAATCTTACCTGATCCCGGGCTACGGAAGTGTAGATGCGCTCAAGACCGACGGGCTCTACAGTTTGAATAAGACCCTGCTCGAGAAGGGAGTAAAGAGAGCCTCCGAATACACCCTTAGATATCCGGGCCACTATCAGTTTATGCAGGAACTCGACGAGATGGGATTCTTTTCCAAGGAGGTTATCGAAGTTCGAGGACAGAAGGTCGTTCCGAGAGACTTCTCTGAAGAAGTTCTCAATACGCTGATGAAGAAGATGCCTGGAGTAAGGGATTTCACCTATCTGAAGGTAAACGGCAAAGGACTAAAGGACGGCAAATACGTCCAAAAAGCATATGAACTTCTCGCTTACAGCGATGAGGAGGAAGGGATCACATCGATGGAGATCACCACGGCCTATCCCGCCTCGATCGCGGCTATGATCATTGCTAAGGATGACGGGGGAATGAGAGGTGTTGTGGAACCCGAGAACATCTTCGTCGGGGAACGGTTCCAAAAAATGGTCTCCGAACTCGCGAAACGGGGAGTAGTGGTATATGAAGTGTAGGAGGTATCGCATCGTGAATAAGATCCCGCCTCTTCGGGAAGAGAGTGTCCCGGTGGCTGTAGGATGCAAACTATAAGGGGACGGATAACGAGGGGGTGTCCTATATCGGATTGTCATAACTTCGTTTTTATACGGAAAAGGGATCGGTGATATGGAGGCTCGATGGAACTGATGAATACCGAGACAAAAGTCATATAGCACGGTAGTTCGATAGGAAGGATTGTTCTGTGTGATAGTTGTATAGATAAACGGAGGAGCCGGTTTTTATTTCCGATACAGGTTTATGTGGAGATAAGGCAGGCTCCTTTTGTACAAAGGAAAGATACGTCCATTGTGGGCGGTGTCGAAGGGAGGAGCGAAACCATGGCAGAAAACATGTATTCGATCAAAAAGAGTAGGATACCGGGCAAGTTTGAGGCATTGCTACCCATCGTGGTCCTACTGGTTATTTTGATACCTAACTATATCTTTCATTGGGGAATAGACCCCCATATCCCCATCGTTATTGCAGCTGCAGTAGGAATGATTGTGGGGAGACTTTGCGGATACAGCTACAATGCGATGCTGGCGGGGATGCTGAACACCATTAACAGAACTATGGAGGCAATGTTGATACTGATGCTGGTTGGTTGTTTGACAGCATCTTGGATCCTGTCGGGAACGATACCGGCCATCGTCTATTATGGGCTCAACTTTCTCTCTCCTGAAATTTTTCTTCCTGTAGGACTGATCCTGTGCGTTACCATCGGACTCGCCTGCGGTTCGGCATGGACCACTACGGCGACCCTTGGGGTTGCCTTTATGTCGATGGGGGCCGGGTTGGGTATAAATCCGGCGATCACGGCAGGAATGTGTATCTCGGGAGCGGCGATGGGAGATAAGTTGTCGCCTCTGTCGGATTCTACCAACTTGGCGGCAGGAGTTTCGGAAACGAATTTATTTGATCATATCAATGCGATGATCACGACCACCGTACCCAGTTTCTTCATAGCCCTGTTTATTTACGGTGGCATCAGTTTCTTGATGAGTTCAAAAAACTATGATGATCAGATTGCGTTGGAGCTCCAACGGACTCTGAATCAACATTTTGAGCTTTCTCCCATACTGTTGATACCGGCATTGGTCATTATCTTGGTAGCAGTCTTTCGGATTCCTGCGATACCGGGGATTTTCATCTCCTCCATAACAGGATTTATCTTTGCTTTGATCTTTCAAAAATCTGGTGTGATAGATTGTATCATCTCGGCACACTACGGTTATTCTGCAAATACAGAAAACGAGTTGGCCGATGCTCTCTTAAACCGAGGAGGAATGAATGCGATGATGTGGACGATAAATCTTGCGATCGTCGCGATAGGCTTCGGAGGGTTGATGGAAAAGATTGGAATCGTGGAATCCCTATTGGGAAAGCTCGTGCACAGAATAAAAGGAGTATGCTCTTTGATTCTGATAACGATGGTGACTTCTCTGTTCTGCAACCTGTCCATGTGTGATCAGTACCTCGCCTTGATCATTCCGGCGTCGATGTATAAGGATCTGTATGACAAGCACGGTTTGGCTCGTAATCTGCTCTCTAGGACATTGGAAGACATGGGTACTCTCTGGTCGCCGATGATACCCTGGACTTCCTGTGGAGCCCATCACACCGCAATGCTGGGAGTTTCACCTGTTCAATACTTTCCATTTGCCTTTATTCCGCTCGTAACCCCTGTTGTCGCTTTGGTTGCGGCCTACTTCGGGAGATTGATCTTCTATGCGGACGGTACACAGACAGGATTGTTCTCCAAGAAGTTGAAGAAGAGAACTCCTGCTTTTGCTCCGGACTATTCCCTTGAGGTCAGTCTGGCGGCCCTCAAAAAAATAAGAGGTGAGGAAGATGAAGAGGAGAAATAAGAGCGGATATATCGAAGGTAGGAAGAGGAGCTTTGTTACAAGGGCGGGGGAAAAATCTTTTCCGGTAAAGATAGGAGGCGTTATTGCCGGAGTTCTCATGTGTTGGTATTCTCTTCGAGAGATCCATATTATAGGGACGGTCCTTGGAGTCCTCCTCATTATGGCTTCCTTTCTGAAAAAGACGCACATCATCAATGAAGAAGGGGTGATCGTCGAATACGATATGGGATTTTCCACCTACAGAGATGTGTGGAAGTGGGAAGAGATCACTTCCGTACTTTGGGAGGCAAGCTCCTTGGGAGGACTTACTCTCTATGTCGGAAGAGGAGAATTTGCTCGAATCTTTCGCTACAGTCTGCAAGAGAAAGAAGGGATCGTAGGACTCGCACTACACAGAAATCCAAAGATCCGAGTCGGTAAATTTGAAAAGAGGTGATGGGATAATAGCAGTGCAACTGTGTTTGGTTGTGAAACTCCGGGTCTTGAATATAGATCGTCTATTTAAAGTATTGGAGAAGAAATGAGCACTTTCAGGGATTCTTGCGAGAGAGTGCTTTTTTCTATGAGTATCTGTTTGATTAAAAAGTTGCAGGGATACTGTATTTTTGCCATTGTTCTACAGAGGGTTGAGAGTTTGGGAAATGCCGTACAAAGAAAATTTCATAATGTTCCTTTGAGTTTGCAAACAATGAACGTTTGTAAGATAAATGCTTCTGAGAGATCCAGTATTCATATACAGTGGTTTTATGATGTTTTTTGAATTATACAGTGTTTTCCTTGTAATATCAAATATTCAAAACACCTTGCTTTTCATGCAACACCGAGACTGAGGTGTTTTTTTACTTGTGATACGATTCTTCCTTTGAGTTGTGGATATAAACGATCTATGACCCATAGAAGATAAAACGAATTTTCGTAGTCGCAGAATAAATATATCCATCCTTCTATTGGAGAATAGTATGAGGTGTTGTCCTCTTTTTCTACCGATCGCAATCCACACAGCTTGTTGAGGATACGATTTTATTTTTTCTGACAATTACCCTTGGTGTTCGGGTTTATTTTTTCAATTAATTCGGTATTTTTGTCAAGCAAACGTTTCCCAATTTTTGAAAAAGGGGTATAATAATAAAAAGATGAGATAGGGGAGGCGAAGGTACATATGTATGATTATGAGTTAAACAGTACGGTGTTTAATACGCTGCCGATGCCCAAGGATATCGGAGAGTTTTACAAGCAGGCTCGTGAGTACAAGGAATCGATCCTGAAGTATCAGTGTGTCATCAAGGAGATCAAGGCAAAGCTCGAGATCCTCAATGATGAGATGTCTTTACATAGTGACAGAAACCCCATTAAGATGATAAAAACCAGGGTAAAAGACCCGTTGAGCACGATTGAAAAACTGCGAAGGAGAAATTGGCCCGTATCGGTGGAGTCGATGGAGAAGAACCTCAACGATGTTGCAGGGGTACGTATCATCTGTTCTTTCATTGACGATATCTATGATTTGGCAGAGATGATGAGAAGCCAGGACGATGTTACCGTTTTGGAGATAAAGGATTATATCAAAAATCCGAAACCAAACGGGTATCGAAGCTACCATATGATCGTAGAGGTTCCGATCTATTTTTCGTGTCATAAGGAGCGTGTGCGTGCAGAACTTCAGATAAGGACGATCGCGATGGATTTTTGGGCGAGTTTGGAACATCATCTAAGGTATAAGAAGGAGATCAAAAACTCGGAAGAGATCAAGGAACAGTTGCGGGAATGTGCGAATATTATTGCAAATACGGACGAGCGTATGCAGAATATCCTCTATCAGATCATGGAGCAGGACAAGGAAGAAGTTGCGGAAGCAGGGGTGCAGGACTGATAGTGAAGATGAAACGATGCATTTTTGTTTCTTCGGCAAATGCGAAAGGACGGGCGATGCTATTATTCGTTTGAACGACGGATAGGCTGTATTCTATGAGCGGTACAATGGATCTTTGTGTTTTCGGGTGTTGAGATAAGCATACTTCTGTTGGAGAATAGTATAAGACGAGGGTTTTCATAAACGTTGTTCTTCCTGCGAAACGGACTCTGCTCTAAGGTTTTGAATTATGTGGTTTTTCTTTCGTTATTAAGACACACCGCACAAAGGCAAACTTTCGATTTTCCTTCGATGTTATAAAATACAAAGGCTTTTATATCAATACTTTTAAGGATTTTATTCTTTTTACAAAATAGGTTTTATGCCGATTTTTCACATTGTTCGGTATCTCCATAATAGTATAGAGCGATCAGCTACGTGATGTTGTGGATCAGAAAAAAGAAAGTAGAGAAAGAAGTGATGACAAAAAAACTCTCCCAAATATTCAGGAGAGTTTTTTATTTAAGCAAAAACTACTGTTGTAAACGTTCACGATAGATGGAACGGAACGAATCTTTCTTGATGATCTTGTTGTTTTCTTTGACGGTTCTACTCAACAAGTAGGAATTATTTCCGTTTTTGGTACGGGTAAGCGAGACGACACGTTTGGGAGTCTCCTGCATAGCGACCAGGTCGATTGTGATCGTGCTGTTATTGGCAGTGGCTTTGATCTTAACAGGAACTTTATACGTGTTCTTAAGTTTAAGGTTCAGATGTCCGTAACTTACAGCAGCATCGTATCCGGCGGGAAGATAAGAAATTTTTAAGGAGTGGTTTCTTCTGTCCGGAACATCAATACCGCTTTGAAGAGCAGCGTTAAACAAGGTAGAGGATACTTGACAGATACCCCCGCCATAACCGTCTACGAAGTCGCCGTCCAAAATGACCTTGGCGTTTCTATAGCCGGACGATTTATCTGCGGGACCGATAACACGGTTAAAATCAAAAACCTCTCCGGGTTTGATGACTCTTCCGTTCAAAACTCCTGCCGCTTTTTTGATGTTGTATTTTCGATTAGCTGAAGAATCCGAATATTTCGAAATTCCACGTCCCAATTGGATAGGCTCGTTCTTTTTGGGTGGCGCTTCGGGAGTGGGAGCAGGGTTGTAATAATCCTGATCCAAACTGTCGATAACGATGAGCTCTGTCGGGGTAATTTGTATGTCGCTTAGTTCAGAATTATTTGGTTGTACCCCGTTCGGATCATTTGTCAATTCATCTTCCTCTTTGAGATCGCCGGTGTTTTGGTCGAGAACTTTGGAGTCTGAGATTTCTTCCTTCGCAATTGCCTCCGGATCATTTCCGAATGATTCCGGATTGGGAAGATTGCCCTTCGAAGCATCCTTTGAAGGTTTAGGCTGAGCGGACGAGTTTGTCGTTTGCGCAGCAGAGACTGATTTGGTCCGGTCTTGCAATGTAGGTGGTCTGGGCGTTGTTTTGTTACTGTTCGTTTTATTTGCAAATGCAGTCAGACCTGAAGAAGATACGAGCAGTACGGTTGATAAAATAAGTGCGGTGAATCTAAAGCGTTTCAATAAAAATACCTCCTAGTACATAAAACTACTATAAATAAGCGGAACGTGGTTCCGAGGTTGAAATATTATATAACAAACAGCCACTACCACAAGAGGAATCGACGACAACCCCTCTCTTTCATTATATCATGGTTTCAAAAAAATAGAAATCTTGATCAAACATTTGTATCGGTATTGTCATAATATTATTGGTCTAGGGCAATAACGTTCAAAGGAAAGTTTCTTGTTTTTCTTTATAGTTATAAAATGTGCAAGATTGTTAAATCAACACTTTTAATAATTTCATCCTGCATATAACGTTGATTTTATACAACTCTTTTGAATTATGCGATATTGGCTTGATGGTATGCTTACATCGATCCGAATTTCAAGTTATGAGTTTGCTAGGCTTGGTTTTCGCTATCGAACTGGCTGTTATAGAGGTTGGCATACAGGCCTCTTCTTCGTATCAATTCGTTATGGCTCCCGGTCTCCTTGATATCTCCGTCCTCCATATAGACGATGATGTCCGCATCCTTAATGGTGGAAAGACGGTGAGCGATGATGAAGCTCGTTCTACCCTTCATCAGACTGGCCATTGCGTGTTGGATCAGCACCTCCGTCCTTGTATCGACAGAACTGGTCGCTTCATCCAAGATCATAACGGGGCTGTCGGAGAGGATGGCACGTGCTATGGTCAAAAGCTGTCGTTCGCCTTGGGCTAGGTTTGCGCCGTTTTCCTGAAGCTGGAAGTCATATCCTCCGGGGAGCGTATTGATAAAGGAGTCGGCGCGTGCCGCTTTCGCAGCTGCAACCACTTCCTCATCTGTGGCATCCAGGCGACCGTAACGAAGGTTGTCCATAATGCTTCCTGTAAACAGCCAGGTATCTTGGAGGACCATGCCGAAGATAGAACGAAGGTCGGAGCGTTTCATCTCCCGGATATCGATCCCTCCGATCTTGATCGAACCCTTCTCCACATCGTAGAAACGCAGAAGAAGGTTGACCAGGGTGGTTTTGCCCGCGCCGGTAGGGCCTACGATGGCAACCTTGCGACCGACATCTACCTTGAGGTTGACATCGTGCATAAGAGTATTTTCGCTTGAATAGCCGAAACGTACATGCTCAAACTCAATAAAGGCATTCTCCTTGTCAGGCGATCTCGCCGGATAGGGATCGGGCAATTCCTCTTCTTCATCCAGGAAGTCAAAAACTCGAGATGCTGCAGCTGCAGCGGATTGAAGAACATTTGCGATTTGAACCGTCTGGATGATCGGTTGAGAAAACTGTCTCAAATATTGGATGAAGGATTGGATCATCCCTATGCTCATTCTGCCGTTGATCACCAGCCAACCGCTGACGACGGCAACAGCTACATAACCGAGGTTGCTCATCCCTTGAGTAATCGGCATAAGAGTGCTGGAGAGAAATTGGGACTTCCAAGCACTTTGATACAGGTCGTCGTTTTGTTTCTCGAAGGAAGAGATGACTTCCTGTTGCGTATTAAAGGCGCTTACAATGTTGTGGCCGGTGTAAACTTCTTCGACATAACCATTCAAAGCACCGAGTTTTTCCTGCTGCTCTGAAAAGTGTTTCTGGGAGGATTTTACGATCGTCATCGATACGACCATCGACAGAGGGATGGTAAGCACGCCGATCAAGGTCAGGATCGGATCGATCCACAACATCATGGCTAAGATACAGATCACGGTTACGATGGAAGTGATAAACTGTTCCAAACTCTGTTGAAGGCTGTTGGAAACGATATCGACATCATTGGTGATCCTGCTCAAAACATCTCCGTAGGTATTGGTGTCAAAATAGTTTAGAGGAAGTTTTTTTAACTTGGCATCCACTTGGGAGCGTAGATCAAAGATCGTCTTCTGGGAGACCCGGACTAAGATCTTCGAACTCAGAAATTTCAGTGCGGCATAGAGAAGATAGACTCCTGCAAAGAGGCAGAGCATCGTAATAAAGTAGGAGACTCCGGCCTTTGACGTTTCTCCCGCAACCCTTAGACCAAGCAAGGCATCCGTGGCATGTCCTAAGATAAAAGGGCCAAGGCTGCTGAAGAAAGCTGCAAGAACCGCCAAAACGATCGAAAGAATAAGAGGGTTCCGGTAAGGTCTCATAAAGAGAAACAAACGTCTGAAAACTTGTGTAAAACGTATGGACGGTTTCTTCATCATTGCACCTCCTCTTTGCTCAACTGTGAATATACGATTTCCTGATAGACTTTGCAATGTTGGAGCAGGTCTTCGTGCTTACCTTTTCCCACGCAGTAGCCGTTTTCGAGAACCAGGATCTGATCAGCATCCTTGATGGTACTGACCCTCTGAGCTACGAGGATCACACCGGCATTTCGAGCTTCCTTCAGTAAGGCCTTACGAAGGGCGGCATCGGTCTTGAAGTCCAAGGCGGAAAAACTGTCATCAAAGATATAGAGGGAAGGTTTTTTTGATAAGGCTCGAGCGATGGCAAGCCGCTGTTTTTGTCCGCCTGATATGTTGGTTGCCCCCTGGGTGATAAGGGTCTCAGTTCCCTCCTCCTTCTCCATAACAAAGTCATAGGCCTGAGCGACTCGAAGAGCCTGTTCGATGTCTTCCTTGGTGCAGGCCTTGTTTCCGTAGGCCACATTTTGGGAGATGCTCCCTTTGAACAGAAAGGTTTTTTGAGGAACAAGGCCGATCTTGTTTCTGAGGGCGTGAAGATCCATCTCCTTAACGTTGATCCCGTCCACGAGGATCTCTCCACACTGAACATCGTAGAAGCGTGGGATGAGGTTGATCAGGGTCGACTTGCCTGAACCCGTCGAACCGATGATGGCCGTAACCTCTCCCGGACGTGAATCGAAGGAGATGTCCTTGAGCACCGGAGATTTCGCATCAGGGAAGGTAAAACTGACATTGCGAAACGAGACATGGCCTTTCAAACTTGTCTGTGTGACGGGATTTTGGATATTGGAGATGAGCGGGTTGATGGTGAGAACCTCGTTGATCCGCCTGGAAGAGACTGCTGCCCTAGGATAGACCAAAAACACCATGGATATCATCAGTACGGACATCATGATCTGCATCACATATTGGACGATAGCGATGATGTCTCCCACGGGGAGAGAGGTTCCACCAAGAATCTGCGCTCCTCCGAATGCGAGCAGAACCAAGGTCGTTCCGTATAAGATCAGGTTGAGCCCGGGCATCAATACCGACATTAGGGTGTGAAGGCGGACGGATTTATGCATAAAGGTCTCGTTGACCCTCTCAAAGCGCTCTTCTTCGTAAAGTTCGGTGCCGAAGGTTCTGGCTACGCGGACACCTGTCAGTTTTTCGCGGATCACAAGGTTGATTTCATCGAGATATTCCTGCATCGATGCTGAAAGCGGCATGATCCTGCTTCCCATAACGAAGACAAAGGCGAGAAGTAGGGGCATGGAAACCAGAAGAACCATCGACAACTTTACGCTCTTTGCAAGAGACATCACGATCCCTCCGATCGCCATAAAGGGTGCCATCAGAGAAATGCGCAGAAGAATGTTGAGGAAGGTCTGTACCTGCATCACATCGTTGGTGGTGCGCGTGATCAGGGAAGGAGTCGAGATCTTATCGAACTCCATTTCCGAAAACTCCTGGACTTTTTTGAACACCCTGTTTCTAAGGTTTTTTCCTATTCCTACGGAGACCTTGGCTGCGAAGTATCCCATGAGAGCGGAGCACAAGATCCCCGCAGGAACAAAGAGCAGCATAAGAGCGCCGACAGAAAGAACCGAGCCCATATCTGCACTTGGGATAGCACTGTTGATGATGCGCGACAGATACATGGGAAGTGCCAGGGTCGAAAGCACAGAGCCGACCGCTGATAGAAATACCAGGGCGATATAGCGTTTGAAGCCCAAAAACTCTTTTAACATCTCTTTCATAAAAATCTCCTTGTGGTATATGAACATACTGTTACAGTCTTAACATTAGGATAACACTGCACTCCTGATCCTCCTGTGAATTCAAAAAACACAAAAACCATCCACACCGATGCTTGCGAAAGTTTTTCGCCGATGAAAAACCAAGTGTGCGTCGTTTTTTTGAAGTGCGTAATACTCTTAACTTTAGACAAAGAACCGTCCTTCTTTGCAAAAGAACATGTAATCATATATACCCCAAATATTATAGAAACTTCAAAAAAAGAAAAGAAGAAAGAGATATCTGTTATTTTGAAATTTTAGAAAGCCTTCTTCTGTATTTGAAAAACAGAATATGGTATAATAAACACAGAAAGATTTTATTTGGATATGTAGTTGCAAAAAGGGGGACGCAATGAAAACGAATATTGAAATTTTGAAGTATGCGATGAATATGGAAAAAAGAGCACAGGAGTTCTACTCTCTGTATCGTGACAAGGTAAGCAATCCTACGATCAAGGCCTTGTTTGAAGAGTTGTCCGAGATGGAGATCGGGCATTACGAGATGCTTAAAAAGCAGGTGGAATCCTTGGAGCAAACAGGAGATCTTGCGGAGATCGACTTAGAGGCGGAAGAGGGCAACAGCATTATCAAAACCGGAAGTAAGGCTCTGGAAGGAGTATCCCTTGAGTATGATATGGCGGATCTTCCTATTTTGAGAATGGCTTACAGTATGGAAGACGATTTTGCAAAGTACTATAAGGCAGCGGCTGAGAAGACGGAAGACGAGAAGGCGAAAAAATTACTAAAGGCTCTGTCTAATTGGGAAATTAAGCACAGAGATTCTTTTGCTGAGCAAGTTAAAAATGCACAGATGAACATCTGGTTCGATAACAGCTTCTCTCCGTTCTAAAAAGGGTGGATGAACGGAAAAGGAAGGACATAAAGAGAGGTATTATAGTACTATTCTCCGTTTGAAATGTCGGGTATACAGAATATACAATTGCTGAAAATAATTTGGATGATCCTATGTTTTCAAAGCATTAAACTTGTCAATTCTAATAGATAATAGTATAAAACAGATTAGGAAAAAAGGACTCGAAGGTTTAACACAGGGTCCTTTTTTATGAGTTTACATTGAATATATAGAATCTTTTAGTTTCAACGGTTATAGTTTTGAACACCTATGAAATCACATCATTCTCAAACGCTTCGATGCGTGCGTCCTTGGCGAAAGAGGTTTTGATCACCTATGAAATTACATCATTCTCAAACTGATGTGAAGGAACTGCAACAAGTATTGAAGTTTTGATCACCTATGAAATTACATCATTCTCAAACCAATGTGTTCGTGTTTTGTGTCAAAAAAGTGTTTTGATCACCTATGAAATTACACGATATTGCCCCATTTTTGCAGCACCACCCTCGCCTTCTCGTCAAAAAAGTGCTTTGATCACCTATGAAATTACACCCTTGTGTCAAGTGGTGGATGTTGTTTTTGAGATTTCTGGTCCGTTTTTTACTTCTATATTTAACTGCATCACCGGATTTTTCAAAGCAAACCCTAGTGTATTGACACGTTGATATTTAGCTTTATTTCTTATCTCGGTTATAAACCAGAAGAATTCATATCAAGGTTGGAATTACTGTGAATTTCATCATGTCAATACACTAGTCCTCTGACATAATCTGTAGATTATTCGAGCTGCTCGTTTACACTTTGTAGCACCCTTCGGCTAAAGCTTGTAGCAGAAAAGCCCGTCACAGCCTTCAAAAACTGTGATGGGCATATTCTTTAGAGCGATACCGCATAATTCAAAAAATCAGCATCAAACCGATGTTGTACAAAGGATGAAATTCTTAGAGACATTGATATGACAAACTTTTGTGTTCTATGAAACCAAAGAAAAAAACCAGAAGTTGCCTTTATGCGGTGTTTCCTTAGTTCCACTCTTCCATCAGAAGGAAGTCCCGGATATTGCGGTGTTTAATACCGTTTCGACTCATATCAAACTCATCGAGAGATACGACATACTTCGGAAAGTGATCTCGGATATTGTCATATGCTCTGAATTCACGATTAATAGTTTCTTCTGCTGCCAAAAGATAAGTAACCTGAATATAGAGTTTTTCACCGCGCTTATCGCAGACAAAGTCGATCTCCTTGTCTCCGCTTCTGCCAACTGTTACATCGTAGTCTCTGCGAAGAAGTTCCAAGTAGACTACATTTTCAAGGATGAGGTTGATGTCTTTTGTGTTACCACCGAAAACCGCTTCGCGGATACCGTGATCTGCAATGTAGTATTTTTCGTTGGATGAGAGAATCTGTTTGCCTTGCAAGTCTTCCCGTTTCACCTGATAGAACAGATAAGCGTCACAGCAATATTTGATATAGTTTAGAATTGTCTCCGGTGCGACGGTACGCCGCTCACTCTTGAAGAACTTTGCAAGAGACGTTGCGGAGAAGGTCGTGCCGATATTCGCCATGACATAGGAGATGACACGCTCCAACAAGTCCACATCTCGGATTTTGTTTCTCTTTACAATGTCCTTGAGCTGAACAGAGTTGAATAGATCGTGTAGATACTGCTTAGACGGTGCATCTGCATAACGCAGGTTTGCAAGGTACGGCATACCGCCGGACAGAAGGTACTTCCGGAAACACTCTCGGATAGGCTCGTCAGGTGCAGTAGGTCGATACAGTTCCGTGAACTCTGCGAAGGAAAAGGGGTAGATTACAAACTCAACATAGCGTCCACCCAAATAGGTTGCAAGCTCGCCGGACAACAGATTCGCATTAGAACCGGTGATGTAGATGTCGCAGTTGAGTGTAACGCGCAAGGAGTTGATACATTTTTCCCAATCCTTAACTTCTTGAATCTCATCGAAGAAGAGATAAACCTTGTCATTAATCTCGGCAGCCCTTTTTGTGATCTCATCATGCAACGACTTGGCTGTTTGCAGATAGGTATAGCTCATATCTTCAAAGTTGATAGAGATAAACTGAGATGGACTGACACCGGACTCAGTGAGTTCCTGCCTGATAAGCTCTAACATGACCGACTTTCCGCAGCGTCGAATACCGGTCATCACTTTTATAAGCTCGGATCCGATGAATGGGCGGATGCGACTCATATACAATTCACGTTTAATCATAGAGATCATAGCCCCCTTTCTCGTAGTTGACCATAGCTTAGCACATTGACAGATGGATTACAATGAATAAAACAAAAAATAAAAGTTATAACTGATAAAATATATAATAGAGAGCTGTTTAACAGTTATAACCATATGAAATAGGAAGAGATCCCTACTAATTTTAATTGTGTTTTGATCACCTATGAAATTACATCATTCTCAAACACTAACGGACAATGACTTTAGAGAGTCCATGTTTTGATCACCTATGAAATTACATCATTCTCAAACGCCTGTTCTTGTGATATATACATACGGATTGGTTTTGATCACCTATGAAATTACATCATTCTCAAACTGCGGTATAAACAAATTCCGCTCCGTCCTCGTTTTGATCACCTATGAAATTACATCATTCTCAAACAGGTGGGAAACATTGATTTAAAATATCTTAAGTTTTGATCACCTATGAAATTACATCATTCTCAAACCGTAGCATTGACTTGAAATCTTTATTTGGTGTTTTGATCACCTATGAAATTACATCATTCTCAAACGGAGAGTAGACTGCACGTTTTAACGTCTTTGTTTTGATCACCTATGAAATTACATCATTCTCAAACTATCCGAACTCCCTGTTTGGGAAAACGATAAGTTTTGATAACATATGAAATTACATCATTCTCAAACTGGTAAATACGAGATATTCAGAAGGCAA
>JAUMWQ010000136.1 GCA_030529565.1 Filifactor alocis
TGGTTCTTCTCTTCATCACTTTTTAGACTATAGATATATGGCATACCTCCATACACCGTGTAATGCTCAAATGTTAATTCTTTATTTTCATATAAATGATAAATTTCCGCAAATGATAGAGGATTTACATGTATCTCATCACCACGGTCTCGAAACTGTGTCAGCACATCAGATGAAAGCATTTTAGAATTACTGCCCGTTACATAAATATCCAAATTGCTCTGTTTCATAAGTCCAAGCAAAACATCAACAAAGGTTACATTCTTTTCTTTGCTATCAATATAGGGATTACTTACAGCTACAGATAATTGAATTTCATCAATGAAGATGTAATATATTTGTTTTTTATTTTTAGTTTTTTGCTTAATATATTCGTTCAATCTGAATGGATTTCTATATCCAAGGTTATCTATTTCATCAAGTGCTATTGATATCATTTGTTCTTCTTTGACCCCTTCAGATAATAAATACTCTTGATATAAATTAAATAACAGATATGATTTGCCACATCTTCTTATACCTGTAATGATCTTTATCCTGCCATTCTCTCTTTTATCTATAATTTTATTTAGATAATAATCTCGTTTAATTATCATATAATTCATCCCCTCATAAGAATAATTCGGGTGGATTTCCGCCTTTTTATTTCGAGTTTATTTTATCATAAGTCAGCAAGCCAATCAATGACAGATAAAAAATTTAGGTGGATTTCCGCCTTTTTATTTCGAGGTTTGTAATTTCGTTCAAGTCCAGAGATGTGTATAATACTATTCTCCAATAGAAGTATTATGCGATATTTTTATAACCAAATCATTCACGGGAACTTTCAAAAAAACATGCGGACTCTGCATGTTTATGATTCTTCACGTCCGCTCCCTTCCTTTTGTCCGTACAAAAAATACCCCTTTGCCATGCCGAACTTTCTTCCACTCTTCAGTTGGTTCTTCAAGGCTCTCTGCAAGGAGGTCCTCTCGGGATAGGTACTCGGATCCTCGCTCAAAGTTCCAAACACCCGCTCTTCCATCTGTCTGCTCTCAAGGTTTTCGCTAAGGAAGTGATATTTTCTTTGAAATTTCAGTATGTTGCTATCCTCGTTCAACAATGTCTCCAGTTTGGGATTGACCAACCAGGAGTCGCAGACGAAGATGAGGCAGGAGAAGACATGGCCTTGTGATAGATAAAAATTCCAAGCTCTACGGTAGGAGTCTTCGCAGAGCTCTTCACTCAACTTTTCCCCTTCCCGGATATGGACGTTGATGCATAGGGTGTCGCTCGAAATCGGAAGAGGCCCGAACCGAGTTGCCCTGTCCTCATCCATATACTCGAACTGCAGTCGTCCCAGCTTGATGACCCTCAGTTCGAGGATGTCTTCAATCCAAGTCTTGTGTCTGTCCTCGATCCCCCTAAGCCCGCTCTTCTTCTCATAGTCCTCGGCCCAAATCTCGATATCACGGATGTTGTCCTCAAACAACTCACAGCCGAGACCTTTGTCTTCATACAATCGACGCGTGAAGGTTTCCGCCTTTTTCTTAAAATAGCGATAGAGGCCCTCTTCTTTTGAGGACCTCTCTTCAACAATAGTTTGATCGTTCTTCATCACTCCACCCTCGTCGTTCTCTTCATCGAGGTGTCGATCCCGACCGCCACAATCAATACGACTCCCTTTGCAAGCATCTGATAAAATTCGGGGATCCCAAGCAGGATCATTCCGTTGGACAAAACTCCGATGATCAGACATCCCAGGATGGATCTCTCCAGCCTTCCCTCTCCTCCGGTGATACTGATCCCTCCCAGGACGACTGCTGTAACAACATCTAGTTCAAAACCCGTAGCTGTGTTGGGCAGACCGCTGTTGAGCCTGGAGAGCATGACCACGCCCGCCAGTCCTCCCAAAAATCCCGAGAAGGTATATACAAAGTACTTCACCTTTTTGACATCGATGCCCGAGAGGTAAGACACCTTCTCGCTGCTCCCGACGCCGTAGATATAACGCCCCAGGGCGGTTCGGTACAGGATGTAGAATCCGATCATGTAAATAAACAGCTGAATGATTACCGGAAGGGGCATAAACCCAAGGTAGCCCTGACCGATGATACGGAAGCTATCAGGAAAACCGTGAACAGCGACTCCTCCCGTGATAATGTAGGAGAGCCCCCTGTAGACTGAAATGGTACCGAGGGTCGCGATCAGAGGCGGGATGTCGATGCGATTGATCAGAAGAGCATTGACAAAACCCAATACCGTTCCTGTCGCCAAAGCGATAAAGATGGAAACAGACATGGGCAGGCCCGCTACAAGAAGTTTTGCCAATACGATTCCCGTCAACGCGACCGTAGATCCTACCGATAGATCGATCCCTCCAGAGAGGATGATCATTGTCATACCGACTGTACATATTCCCACGATTGAAATTTGACGAAGTACGTTTGTCAGGTTCTTCAAGGTCAAAAATGTAGGACTGCTGAATGAAAATACCAGCATCAAAAGAAGTAAAAACAAAAGAGTACCATACTTAAAGGTAAGGTTTTTGATTTTTGTTGTCATAGTCATACCTCGCTTATAAATTTGGAGGAATCCTGAAGGATCCTCTCTGCCGTGATCTCATCTTTCGCATATTCCGACACGAGTCTACCGTGGTTCATCACCAAGGTTCGATCGGAGAGCCTCAAGACTTCCTCCATCTCGGAAGAGACCATAAGGATGGCTTTGCCCTGATCCGAGAGACGGTCAATGATCCTGTAGATCTCTTCCTTGGCTCCGACATCGACCCCCCTTGTAGGTTCGTCCAAAAGAAGAATGTCCAAAGATGCCATCAGCCACTTTCCCAAAGCGATCTTTTGTTGATTTCCTCCGCTGAGTTCCTTGACCTTTTGATCCAAGGAAGAATACTTGACGTTGAGCTCGTCCAAGAGTTTGACAATGGCCTCTTCCTCAGCTGCTCTATCGATGGACAGGCCACGCTTAAACTTTGGGAGGGAAGAAATGCTCATATTCTCCCTGATCGACAGCTCCATAAAAAGCCCGCTGTCCTTTCTATCTTCGGTGATGTAACCGATCTTTGCACGGATGGCGGATCCGGGTGTATCAAGACGGAGCTTCTTGCCTTCGACGAAGATCTCCCCGGAGATCAACGGATCGATCCCGAATATGGCCGAGAGTACTTCAGTCCTCATCGAACCGAGCATACCGGAAAGAGAGAGGATCTCACCCCGGTAGAGACAAAGGTCGATGTCGTGCACCTTGGAAGTCGATACCCCCTTGAGTTCCAGTATCGGTGTCTGTGTCTTTGGTCTTTCGGCCACACTGTGGTGAAAGGAGAGCTTTTTTCCAAGCATGTCCCGAACCATGGAAGCAATGTCATAGATCCCCTCCCAAGTTCCCTGTTTTTCTTTGACGGAGATGAGTTGGCCGTCCCTTAAGACACAGATGGTATCCGAGATCTTGAGTACTTCGTCGAGTTTGTGCGAAACAAAGATCACGGCGATCCCTCTTGCAGAAAGGTTCTCTATGATTTTATGAAGATGTTGCGCCTCTTTGGGCGAAAGAGACGCGGTAGGCTCATCAAAGAGGATGAGATCCGGAGTGTCTACAAGCGCTTTTGCAATCTCGACCACCTGCCTGCTACCTATTCCGAGATCTTTGACTTTCCGATCTACCGATATATCGACGTGCAGACCTTCAAGCAACTCTTTCGCGCGTTGTTTCATCTTCTCTTCATCAAGAATAAAGCCCTTCTTAAGCTCTCTTGCGTAAAAAATGTTTTGGTAAACGGCAAGCTCCGGTATGAGGTTAAGCTCTTGGTACACGGCTGCAATCTTCATCTTCCTACTCTTCATCGGGGTCATGTGTTCGATCTTTTCGCCACGAACATAGAGGTCGCCTTCGCTCGGTGACACCGCTCCCGTTATCACCTGGATAAGGGTGGATTTTCCGGCACCGTTCTCACCGATGATGGAATAGACTCCACCTTCTCTAAACGTCATGGAAACTTGTTTTAGGGCTTGTACACCGGCATAGTGCTTGCTGATCTTCTCTAATCTCAAGATTTCTTTCATCGCTATCTCCATTACTAAAAACAAGACAGGGGATGTTCCCTTGTCTTGTTTCGCATTCTAGTACTTATCGATATTTTCCTTGGTAACCGGGACCATGGGGAATTTGATCATTTCGCTCATGGTTTCTCCGTCCAAGACTTTTTTGGTGGTGTTCAAAATAAATTTTCCGCTACCGAAGGGATCGATGTCTACCGTTCCACGATAGATTCCACCTTCTTTGACCTTCGCGATCGCTTCGTCTACCGCATCAAGTCCTACGAGGCACACATCATCTCCCGTTCTCTTAGCAGCCATCATAGCTTCGTAGCCTCCCAAGACGGCATCGTCGTTGATCCCGACTACAACGTTGAGGTTGGGGTTTGTTTGAAGCACGTTTTCGATCGCCTTAAGTCCGGCTTCTCTGGTACTCGCCTCAACTTCGGTCACGACTTTCGCATTCGGAGCATGTTTGAAGATACCTTCTTTGAGGCCTTCCGCTCTCTGAATAACGGCAGGTACTTGGGTAAAGGTAAGGATGGCAACTTCGGCCTCTCCTCCCATCTTTTCCGCAATATACTTCCCTGCGATCTCCCCTCCTGTCAGACCGTAGTCTTTTTCGACCAAGCTGACGAAGGCATCGGTGTTTTGCATCTCAACGTTTGCAGCGACGACCTTGATCCCTGCTTCCTTCGCCTTGTCGACCGAAGGCTGAAGTGCCGCCGGATCATTTGCGCTTAGGATGATGGCATCCACTCCTTGAGTGATGAGGGTATCGATGGCGTCAATCTGCGGCTGAGCCTGATACTTGCCATCATGTACGCTAAGCTCCACTCCAAGAGCCTCGGCCTCCTCCTTCATTCCGTCGATCATTTTGATGAAGTAGGGACTGGTAACGTCCATGGTTACATAAGCGATCTTCGGTGTCTCTCCTCCCTGCTCAGCAGCAGGAGCCTCCTCAGCGACCTGCTTGCCTGCACAGCCTCCTAGCAACAAACTGAGTCCCATAAAGGATGCCAACAATATACGAATCGGTTTTTTCATATGATATCTCCTTTGATTTTTATTTGTCGAACCTCTAAAGAAGAGTTTGGATCTTGAACACTTCCTCTCCTCTTCTTGCACTCGACTTGCGTACCTTACTGATTATACTGCATTGCCTTCTTAAATACAATTCTTTAAAAATATATAATTTTTATCTATAAATTTTGTGTTCTTCTTCTGCAATAAAGGAAGTATCACTCGACTCCAAAAGTACAGAGCTCCTCTATCAGTCCCGTGATCGTCCCTCGCCCATGACAACGCAGTCGTAGTGCCTACCCGGAACCTAGAGAGACCCCGCATAATTCAAAAAATCATCGTAAAGTCACTTTTATATGATCACTGATTTCCTCGAGAGTATTGATTTGACAAGACTTTGTTGCTTACAAATTCGTAGGAAAATCAAAGTTTCATATTTGTACGGTATTGCCCTAGTGTAGTGGCACGTTGAAATTCATGGTAATTCAGACTTTGATGTTAATTCTTCCGGTTTATAACCGAGATAAGAAATAAAGATAAATATCAATATGTCAGTACACTAGT
>JAUMWQ010000137.1 GCA_030529565.1 Filifactor alocis
TATCCGACTGTTTTTTCTGTTCCTTATTCGGCTTTGGTTTTTTGTTTAAAAAAGGAACCTCGGAAACCTCCAAACTGAATCTGCCTTCGGGATCTCCTTCCTCATTTTGAAAGTCGATCTCATATCTTCCTTCCTTTGCATCATTTGTCGTAAACTCGCCCGTATCATTCGGACCCACGAGAAAATCAAGCTCTTCATTGTCGGGAGTAAAGATGGTGACCTTCATTTCTGTCGGTCTTTCATTTTTCACGCTCATCTTATAGGCGATATTTCCTTCCGTTTGATACCAATATCTTCCTCCGGTATCAATGCAAAAGTTGTCCATCAAAAGATGAGATTTTTTATCCGACCGATCCAACTCCTTGCTTACTTGACGGTTTTGGAATTGCTCCGTTTTCTGTCCTTCAGATGTAGAAACACCTAAACTTTGAGGTATAGATCTAAAAAAAAGACCTGCACCCGCAAAAAGAGCAACCATAAAGAAAATGATCATTATTTTTCTTTTCATACCACCTCATCCCCTCTAATCAATTAAGGAAATACCACACAAAGGTACACAGCGTTTCTGCTCTTAATTTACAGATAACAAAAAGCCCATGAAACATATGGTTTTAAGAAATATATACCCCTCTTATAACACCGATTTCAATATGTCTTTTTAAATGATGCAGTGTCTCCTTAAAAGTTTGATTCTGATACTCTAACCGATACAGTTCATTCCGGAACACCATCCGGTGTCTGGAAATCAATGGAATAACTTCCCCTTGGTCTATTATTTCCCTCGTATAATAAAGTAAAGTATAACAAGATATTTTCTTTCCCTTCAGACTACTCCTCCCATTCTCTATCCTCTTCTGATGATCCTATCTTACCATATCTTTATTTATATTTTTTCTTCGATGGAAGAATTAGCTTATTCGGGGGAATTTCCGGAACGGTTCTACTTCTTCACTTCTATAATCGCATAAAAAAAGAACTTCTTCGGCTTGTTGTCTCGACGTGATACTATTATCTCCTGTGGATACGGTTCAAATCCCGCACCCGTTTTAGACTGCCCTCATCTCGTACACACTAACGTTTCCGGCACTTCTCTCAGAATAATATTAACGTTCGATAAACAGTCCGTTGAAGTTCAGATATTTGAACTATGGGACACTTCCTTCAGGAGTTTCTTCGCTCCCATTCGTTTTTTTGATTGTCAAGAAAAGTAAGTCCTATCCGTATATCATACCGTTCTCCGAATGTACGAAAAGATCCGCCCCTATAAATACAAGAAACCGTTCCGAAATTTAGGGGATGCAAGCCGTTTGTATCGACGATTCAAACGGATGACAGCATACGACTCGCGCTTCCGTCTTTTCTACCCTTCTTTGGAAGGAGGTACCTTGTAGGGCAGGATCAGGAAAACGGAAAAGGTATCTCCAGCATAGCTCACTTCCATCTCTCCTCCGTACTTATCAACGATCCTTCTTATATTATTGAGCCCCATTCCGTGTTCGCCTTGTTCTTTTTTAAGCGTTAGGAGTCTGCCTTTTTCCTCACGGATCCTTCCATCGAAGCTGTTATCCATAAACACCATCAAGGTTCCTTTGCTCTCCTTGACGGCAAAGGAAAATAGCTTGGGTCCCTTCCCCATCTTCTCCAAAGCGATTATTGCGTTGTCGAAGAGGTTGCCGAGGATCACGATCAGGTCATAGGCGAGGATGTTAAGCTCTTTCGGGATCGCTACGTCCGTTCTGACATCCGCACCCGTTTTATGGATCTCCTTCAGTTTAAGGTTGGAGATACTGTCTACGATAAAATTTCCGGAGCTGATTTGTCTCCTATCTCCCTCCATCTGTTGCAAAACAGAGCGGAGGTACCCTCTTGCCTGTTTTCCTCCTTCGGTTTGATAGAGGGAGTCGATGTAGAGGAGGTGGTTTTTCATATCATGTTTGAGAGCTCTGATCTCCGAGAGAGAACGGTTGATGATCTCGGTCTGATTTTCGTAGGCTTCCGTCTGCAATTTCAGTGTGACCGCCTCATTGCGGATCAGCATAAAGGAATAGATCTTTTCTTCCGTAAGATAGACCAACGCGTTGACAACAATTACAATCATACTGCTGATAACGATATGAATCAGGGTGAGAGAATCTTTCTCCAGAGATGTAATAAACAGGTACAAGGTCCCGATCAGTATCAGCATATCGATCAGATAGTAGTAGTTCGGGATGCTCTTTTCCTTCTTGATGATCTCTCTGTGTCTGTAAGCGACATAACATACCATCAACACCCCTGTCCTGTTTACAATCATTCCAACAACGGAATTGTATTGTGATACCTCCGTGAGATTGATCTCGGAAAGTCCAATCGCCCCTATGATAACTAGTTCAACTGTGAACAATATAAAATATCCACTTATAATTCTTATGCTACGTTGAAGGATCTTGGACTTATAGTGAAGCGACAGTATAAAAAAAGAGGGTATATTTAAGACCAAAAATCCCACAGGCCGTCTTATAAACCAAAACACTACAATAATAAGGATCGTATAGATCCCGTAAGACACAAGTTCCAAAAACGCTCTATAGTCTTCCCTCTTTTCGAAAAAAACACTCCGAAACAAGAGAAAGACGCTCAAGGAATGTAGGGGTGTCGTTAAAAGAAATACCAGTTCATAGGTTGACATCACGGACCTCCCTTCCTCTTATCGCCTGCATCTCGTAGAGGTCTTTGATCCGACCCTTGCTGACGGGGATCACCTTCCCGTTAGTCATCGTTACCTCCTTGCTGTCGATCCGTTCGATATAGTCATAGTTGACAATATACGATACGTGAGTCGATACAAAGCTTGCCGGCAGTTTCTCCAATACTGATTTGAGCCCGGCATAAAAATACTCTTCTCCCGTAGTCGTAACGATCTTCATCCTCTTCAGGTTATTTTCAAAGTAAAGGATCTTGTTGACAGGCACCCTTCTCGTCTCTCTTGAGACCCTATACTCAAAGACCTCATTGCCCTTCTCGAGAAGTTTGGCTGCAAGCTCGATACACTTAAACAGCTTCCGGCTGTCGATGGGCTTACGCAGAAAATTCAGCGGTTGAACATCGAAGAGTTCCTGTTCATAGCCTTCCTTTGACGAAATGAACACGATCTTGGTGATATAATCGTCCATTTCTCTGCGTATCTTATGGGCAGCACCGACTCCCGTCATCGTTTCAAGCTCGATATCGAGGAGGATGATGTCGAAGGAGTTGCCCTGTTCAAGGTAGGTTACCAAGGTCTCTGCCCGATAAAAAACTTCCACTTCCATATCAAGGTGAAATACTCCTCGATATTCCTCAAGTTTCTTCTCCAAATCGGCACACAGGGCCTTATCGTCATCACAGATCGCGATCCTAAGCATTGAGGACCTCCCTTCTCAAATCAACATCTCGTACTATTGTTCCCTTGTTTTATTCTAACAAAAAAAGCGTATGTTTACAATGTTTCTACTTTTGTAAATATACGCTCTTATATTCTTATATGAAGAGATCAAAGAACAGCCAAAAGCAAGTCCGAGCCTCCTTCGATCTTTTATAGATAACAGGAGCTAAAAACGCTCCACCTCGTGTTTTTTCTCCCTACCCATCAGGGCTTTGACGGAATCCCTCACTTCACTGCCTTCAAAGAGTACACTATAGATCTCCTGTGTAATGGGCAGTTCGACTCCTCTTTGTTTCGCCATTTCTCCGATGACCTTTGTGGCAATGATCCCTTCGACAACCATATTGATCTCTTTTTGTACCTCTTCCAACCGATAGCCCTTGCCTACGAGGATGCCCGCCCTTCGATTACGGGAGTGCATGGAGGTACAGGTCACGATAAGGTCTCCCACTCCTGCAAGGCCGCGGAAGGTCTCGACCTTAGCTCCCATATTTACTCCGAATCTTGTGATCTCTGCGATCCCCCTCGTCATGATCGCCGCCTTGGTATTGTCTCCAAAGCCCAGGCCGTCCACCACTCCGATGCCGAAGGCGATAATATTTTTGAGAGCTCCCCCGAGCTCCACTCCGACGACATCTTCGTTGACATAGACCCTCATATAGTGATTGGAGAAGATGTCCTGGATCTTTTCGGCGATCTCAAGCTTTTCGGATGCACAGACCAAAGCGGTCGGCATCCTGAGCATGACTTCTTCCGCATGAGAGGGGCCCGAAAGAACGGCGAAGGGATGATTCGGAAGGATCTCCTTGGAGATCTGTGAACAGGGGGATCCCGTTCCCTTCTCCAACCCCTTGGACACATTGACAATGACGGCATCTTTGTTTACCAGAGCCTTGATGTTCTCCATGGTTTCCCTGTTGCCTTGAGAAGATACCGCCAATATGACTCCACCGGCACCTTCCAGGGCTTCTTCCAAAGAGTTGGAGTATTTTAACGCCTCGGGAAGGACCTTATCGGGGAAGTAGCGAAGATTTTTTCCCGTCGAGAGGGTCTCTTCATACTGTTCCTTCCTCCTCATATAGAGTACCACGTCATGGCCGTTGTCGACCAGGGTAACTGCCAAAGCCGTTCCCCAGCTTCCCGCTCCTATCACACAGATTTTTTCCATCTTTCTTCTCCTTATCCTTAAGTATTTCGTCTGTTGTTTATTTAGGAAGTACCGCACAAAGATACAAAGTGTTTTTTCCGTTGTTTCACAAGATATAGAAAGCCTCTGATACTATTGTCTATTTAAAGTGGCTACTTGAATACTTTGAAGCATACGATCAATCCGAATCGTTTTCCTGTCATAATGTATTCTATGACCTGAAATTTCAAACGAAAAATAGTATAAACGATCCTTTCCGAAAATATATCTGTCCGAAAAAAACGAAACTTCTTCCGTTTTTTCAAATTATGCGGTATTGCCTTTGATCTCTCCTTCGTTATTCTGTAGACGGATGAGTTTTATTCGACCTTCTCACCCAGTTTTCTCTCGGTTTTGTTTTTGAGCCTTACAATATTGCTTCGGTGTGTAAAAGCGATAAAGACTGAGAGCAGGATCGCAGCTGCCAAAGGGATCCCCCTCGCTCCGGTCGCTATCATCAACACGGTGTAGAGAAAGACTCCCGTCATCGCGCCCAAGCTGACATAGCGTGTTTTCCAAATAACCAGGAGGGCTATGATCAGTGCGATCAAAACAAGGTAGGGCGCCAAGACGACGATCGAGCCGATCGAGGTGGCAACTCCTTTTCCTCCTTTGAACTTCAAAAGAGCGGGAAATACGTGACCCACGATCACAGCCAAGGCACAGAGGTATCCTATCTCGATCCCGCCCAAGCGATAGCCCATATAAGATGCCGCCGCTCCTTTTAAGGCGTCGACGAGAAGTACGATGACGGCCGCCTTCTTGCCCATATAGCGAAGGGTGTTGGTCGTGCCGGCGTTGCCCGAGCCGACGGTTCGGATGTCGATGTTTTTCCGCCTCTTTGCCAAAAGATAGGAAGGTGAGATATTCCCGACAAGGTAGGCAATGATGATCAACAAAAGTACGAATTTCCAATTATAAACTTCCCAAAATGACATCGATTAGCTCCTTTTTTCCCGTTTAAAAAATACGATCGGCGTTCCTTCAAACCCGAAGTTCTCACGAATTTTGTTCTCCTAATAT
>JAUMWQ010000138.1 GCA_030529565.1 Filifactor alocis
GTAAACTATGAAGAGTATGCGACGAATGAGGAGATGCTTGCCAAGGTCCAATCCGGAACAACGGCTTACGACATCATCTTTCCGTCGGAATATATGGTGGAATATATGATGGCGAATGATCTTCTCCATGAGATCAACTACGATAATATCTCGAATTTCGCAAACATCGATGACAGGTTCAAGAACTTGAGCTATGACCCGGGAAGTAAATATTCCGTTCCCTACCTTTGGGGCACCCTGGGTATCCTCTATAATAAAGAAAAGGTAGATACTACGATCGACAGCTGGGAGGATCTCTGGGATGAGAAGTATGCCGACAGCATTGTAATGCTCGACTCTTCTCGTGATACTATAGCGGCTGCTCTTTTGAAGTTGGGCTATTCGATCAACACTCAAAACCTCGATGAATTGGAGAAGGCGAAGCAGGAACTGATCAAGCAAAAACCCATCGTTCGTTCCTATGAGGTCGATAACTACAAGAATTCCATGGTATCGGGAGAACTTTCTATGGTCCTCACCTGGTCGGGAGATGCTATGAGTTTGATGGCGGAAAACGAGGATCTTCAGTATGTCATCCCCAAAGAGGGAACCAATCTTTGGTTTGATGCGATTTGTATTCCTAAGACATCGAAGAATAAAGAGGCTGCGGAGAAGTTTATCAACTTCCTTTGCGATGCTGAAGTTGCAGCGAAAAATGCCGACTACATCAAGTACTCTACTCCGAACAAGGAGGCTCTTGCGTTTCTTGCTGAGGAAGAAGTAAACAATCCCTATATGTATCCTACACAACCCTTGGAAGAACTGGGAGAAGTATTTTTGGATCTGGGAGAGTTTACCGGAGAGTACGACAGAGTTTGGACAGAGATCAAATCTTACTAGAACATGAGCACTACCCTATTGCAGGGTAGTGTTTTTTTGAGGACAAAACTACAATTAACCTACACAAAGAAGAGCAAAATTTGGTACAATGAAAAATAATAGTTGCAACGACGGAGGAAGAGATGGAAAAAATACTTGTGGTTTTGGCGGTGCTTCAATTTATCTTGATCCTTATTCTCCTGTGGAGATCGGGGGCACGCACAAATGCAGGCTTATATATAAAAGAATTGGAAGCCGTGGTAAAAGAAGCGATGTACCAGTTTGAAAGAAACCAAAATTCAAATTTCAATGAGATGCAGTCCAGGGTATCCCAAATGCTCTCGCAGATTTCGGAAAAAGAGCAGAACCAATTGAATCGTTTGTTTATGAGAAACGATGAAACGACTTTTAAGATGATGGACAATATAGATAGTAAGATGGATAACCTGAGAGTGGGTCTTGAAGAAAAGATGGTCTCTTTTCAGAGTGCCAATGAAGTCCAGCTTGAAAGGATCAGAGCGACGGTTGATGAAAAATTGCACAAAACTCTGGAAGACCGTTTGGGAGAATCGTTTAAGCTTGTAAGCGAACGTTTGGAACTCGTTCACAAGGGCCTTGGAGAGATGAATGTCCTTGTCGAGGGTGTAGGAGACCTGAAGAAGGTCCTTTCCAATGTCAAACTGCGAGGAGTTATGGGTGAGGTGCAACTTGAGCAACTCCTCTCGCAACTTCTTTCTCCGGAACAGTATGTCAAGAATATCCAGCTGAATCCCAATACCCGTGATATCGTGGAGTTTGCTATCAAACTCCCGGGAAGACATAGGGGGGAAGAAGTCTATATTCCTGTGGATGCAAAGTTTCCGATAGAGTCTTACTTCAGGCTGACGGAGGCATATGAAAATCAGGACAAGGAGGCTTTTGAGAAGGCTCAGAAAGAGATGGATCACGCATTTCAAAAAAATGCACGAGATATTTACAAGAAGTATGTCTACCCTCCGGTCACCACCGATTTCGCTATTATGTTTTTGCCGATCGAAGGTCTGTATGCGGAGTTAACTCGAAGAAATGATCTTTTGGAACTTTTGCAGAGGGAGTACAGGATCATTGTTGCCGGACCTACGAACTTTGCAGCTTTGCTCAACAGCTTGCAGATAGGCTTTCGCACCCTTGCCATCGAGCAGAGGACATCGGAGGTATGGCAGCTTTTGGCTACTGTAAAGACTGAATTTCACAAGTTTGGAGCGGTGCTCGAAAAGACGCAGAAGAAGTTGAGTGATGCCGGAAGCGATTTGGATCAACTTATTGGAGTCCGAAGCAGGAAGTTGATAAAAGAGTTGGATAAGGTTACACAGATGGAAGAAGTCCAAGAGGAGATGGGAGAGAAGAACCATGGATTACCGGGATAAGGACGGGAAGGATAAAAAGGACAAGATCGTTTCTCTTAACGAGATGCGTCAGAGAAGGGAGCAGGAGGAGCTGGAACGTAAGGAGGTAGAAAACAGCAACGAAGTTTTGGATAAGATGGTGGATGTGTTGTTCTCAAATATGGATGAGAGTCTCAAAGACCAGCTCAAGAGTATGCTCTCCTCCTATGGAATGAAGCTCGACGAAAAGGAGAAACGTGAAGTTGAGGCGATGCTTGATTCCAAGCAGCTCAAGGAAATGGCAAAGGAGTTTTTGCCTGAAGATCTGTCAGAGTTGGGGGGAGATGCAAAGCGTGAAAAAATGAAGGAGTTAAACAGACAAAGCGAGATTTACCGTGATATTTTGCAGTGGAGAAGAGCGTATAAACCCTATACCTTAGATAAGTTTGTGCTCTACAATGACATGCAGAAATTGTGCGAAGAGGTAGGGCTGAAAAATGATCGCAGGTTGACGATGCAGGAGATGATCTCGGCACTGAAACCTCGTCTTCAAATATTTTTGCAAAGTCAGATGAGGTACTATGACGATTCCAGAATGAACTGTATCGCCACCTTGGTACAGCATAACGGAGTGTATCATTTGGAGCATAGCTTGAATGAGATCGAGGAGTGGAAGACGGATTATTTTGAAAGCAAGTTTATGGTGTTTAGAGTATTGGACAGTGGAGTCAAGACTCTGGTGATGCCCAAAGAACTCTTGGAAGAGCTCTATCGGATGGATCTTACTGAGTACAATCTGCTTACACAGATCAACACGACGATCGTGAAATTTGTGATAGGGCTTGCAAATACCTACGGAGTCTATTCGCTCGAAAGAGCGATCAAAGAGATATTTCCGTTTGTTCAAAGGAAGTATTCTCAAAAATGGACTTCTTTTGAAGAGTTTGAGGATCATGTACGAAAGTTGGTAAAACATTCTTTCGGGAATCTTTTCTTGCTGAAGAGTTATTATCCCGGGATCAATGTTTCTTCTTCCTATATCTATCACGGAACAGTCGGTTTTGCTGAGCAGTTCCTGGAAATGCAGGAGCAATATCCCTGTGAGTACAAAAGCTTTGAGACGCAAGACATCTTGGAAAGCGGAAGTTTACACTACTATGAGGAGAGTATTCAGCTGAATATGGTCATTGAGAGTTTGAAGAAGCACAATGATCTGACACAAAAGGATGAAAAACATCTCAAAAACGTCATCTATGTCTTCTCGAAGTTTGAATTTAAACCTAATACGGTAGTTTTATTTTTGGAGTCCATGTACCATCTTCCTGAAGGAGAAGAGTTTGACAAACTGCTGGGTCTTCTCTCAAAATTGAATGAAGCAACACCCAAGTGGTTACTCAAGGGCCATTATATGGGAGAACAGAAGGACTATGAGGCGGATACTTCGAAGATCATCAATATTGACTTTCGCAATAGGGGAGTGAGGGACGATGAATAGAGCGTTCTTTATGTATCTGTTGGGGATTAACTGCCTAAGTTTTTTTCTATGCAAACAAGATAAGGAATATGCAAAGAGAAAACAGAGGAGGGTCGCGGAGAAGACTTTCTTCCTCCTCTCTTTCTATGGAGGGAGCATAGGAATGATTGCAGGAATGTATCTCTTTCGACACAAAACAAAGCATAAAAGCTTTACGATCGGAATCCCCCTCCTTCTGCTCTTGGAGTTGGGGTTCCTGTTCTTTATAAAATTTCGGTAAGAGTTTCAAATAGGAGGAGTTATGAAAATCGCACTGATAGGGGCCATGCCCGAGGAGATCCTGCCCTTGATAGAACGTTTGGGCCTAAAACCGTATGAAAAGATATCAATGGTCCAATTATACAGGGGCAAGGTCGGGAAGGTAGAGATATTTGCCTGTACGGGAGGTATCTGTAAAACAAATATGGCGGTGTCGACTCAGGTTCTGATAAGGGAGAGCGGTTGTGAACAGATCATCCTGATTGGAGTATCGGGAGCGCTCGATCCGGAACTGGATATAGGGGATATCGTAGTAGCGGAGGCGCTTGTTCATCACGATGTATCCGATGAGATCTTGACGAAGTTTCATCCCTATATGAAAGAGAGCTGGATATATTCGGATGAGAGGATAACGGGAGATGTTATAGAAAGTACAAAGGGGGAAGTTAAGACTTACAAGGTGCTGAAAGGAAGAGTGGCAACCGGAGAGTTTTTCGTGCACGATGAACGACGTGAGGAGATCGTACGGAATTTCGATGCCGATTGCGTTGATATGGAAAGCGCCGCTTTTGCGCAGGTGTGTTATCTCAATGATCTTCCTTTTACCGTGATCAGATCGATGTCGGATAAGGCGAATGAAGACAGTCATCGCAGTTTTAAGGAAAACTATAAGACGGCTGCTCTCAACAGTATGGATCTGATAGAGACTTATATTTTCAAGCGTTTGATAGATCGTGAAAATCTACGGACATAAAAGGCGGGAAACCGGGACCTCCACTTTGCTGTTTGAAGATTGCGTTGCTTGAAATGAACTCTTTTTTTCAGAACTATATAATTTAAACGTGGAACAAAATCGATAGGATCCGATAGAATCAGGGGGGAACGTCGCGCAAAGGAAGACTTCTGATTTTTGCTTAAGTTTATAAAGCAAAGAATTTTGGCATATCGATACTTTTGAGAATGTCATTCCTTATATAAAATCGCTCGTATGCTGATTTTTTGGATCGTGAGGTATTGCCTAAGAACTTTTATCTACAGAGTCATATGATGAGAATATCGAACAGAACGTCCACAAAAACAAAGCTCTTTTGAAGTTTTTATGTACGAGGTTTTGTACTGAGACATGACGATAAAGTCACGGTGCATCTCTGGAAAGGTATTCTTCTAAAGTGAGCCGGGATCTATATGCAGGATTTTCAACAAAGGGTTTCGAATGTTTTCTCAAAAATTCCTGATGAAAACATCTTGCAAAATAAGAAGATCTTTGATAAAATGATCAAGTATTTCGCAGGAAAACTGTGAAGTTGGAGACGTACCCAAGCGGCTGAAGGGTCCGGATTCGAAATCCGGTAGGTCGGTTTTGCCGGCGCGTGGGTTCAAATCCCACCGTCTCCGCCAATAGAAAAAATAAAGGAATCACAAGAATGGGCGGTGATTCCTTTATTTTTTGAAAATGCTATGAACTTGGTAAAAATTTAAGGATGCTTACTTGGAGAAACTCTAAGTGAAATGATCAGTTCAGTTCTAAAGAGAAGTGTTTTCAATAAACGCATCGTCCTTGATCGAAATTCGAGACAATTTTTCGCAACAAAAACAAAAAAATCTATTGACAAAAAAAGGGGAAGGTGATATATTAATACTCACCATCGCG
>JAUMWQ010000139.1 GCA_030529565.1 Filifactor alocis
GGAGTTATGTTGGAGGAGTAGTGAAAGGCTAGGGGTCTTGAAGAAAGATTTCCAAATCCAAAAACAAAATTGGTCTTCTCTTGTTTTAAGAAATAGCAGTAAGACAACGCGGGTCGATCTACAGCTCTCCTCTATATCGGCACCAACCTTGGATAGAATGAGTAAAAATACGGATGAAAGGAGAGGATATATTGGAAAAACTTACTCCGATGATGCAACAATATTTGAATATAAAAGAAAAATATAAGGATTGCATTTTGTTTTTTCGTCTGGGAGATTTTTATGAAATGTTTTTTGAAGATGCATTAGAAGCCTCAAAGATCTTAGAGATTGCCTTGACGGGGAAATCCTGTGGCCTTGAGGAAAGGGCTCCCATGTGCGGTATTCCCTACCACAGTTACGAAGGTTATCTGAAGAAGCTGATTGAAGCGGGAAAAAAAGTCGCCATCTGTGAACAGGTTGAAGATCCCAAAGAGGTCAAGGGTATTGTAAAAAGAGAGGTCGTTCGCATCGTTACACCCGGGACCTATATTCAAGAGGATGTGCCGAATGTTTCGGAAAACAACTATATCCTCTCTGTCTGCTACGAAGATAAAAAAGGTTTTTTTTCCCTTTGCTATCTTGACGTATCCACCGGGGAACTGAACTTGTCAGTCGTGAATGAGTTTGACTTTGCGGATATATTCTATAAGATCTCTCCGATCGAATTGATCTCCGATAATAGTTTTTTGACCTTTCTTAAGAGTAAGGAAAAGCAGGCGGTAAGGATAAGAATGTTTGTTGAATCGAAGAATATCTGTGTAAATCCTGCAAACGGTGTTGAGGGAAGTATAGAAGAACATTTTTTCGATCACTCTTATCTGGAAGCGAATAACCTGTATCAAAAAGAGTATGAACAGGTGCTTTTTTCGTTTCGAAATCTTCTGTCCTACATCGAATATACGCAGAAGGTGGCAGCCTTAAATATCTCGAAACTCAAGTGGGTTCATTACGACAACTATCTGAAACTTGACTACAACTCGATCAAAAACTTGGAGCTTTTGGAAAGCAGTTTGGATAAAGAAAGGCGGTATTCTTTGTACGGAATGCTCAATCGAACCAAGACGGCGATGGGTTCGCGCTTGCTTCGCAGTTGGATCGAAAGGCCTTTGAAGTTGAAAAAAGATATAGATAAGAGGTTGGATCTTGTCGAAGAAGGTTTGAGGGAATACTCCCTGAGAGAGGATCTGATCGGCCTCCTTGACAGCGTATACGATATTGAACGGATTTGTGCAAAGTTGAGCTATGACACTGTAACCGTAAGAGACCTGATCAACCTTAAGGAGTCCTTATACTATCTTCCCGCACTAAAAGATAAGATAAGACGAAGCGAGCAGGAGAGTTTGATCGATGAATTTGGAGATATCGATCCCTTAGGAGATGTATATGCGATATTAGAGGAAGCGATCGCGGACCATCCGACGGGGACGATCAAGGACGGGGTGATTATCCGCGAGGGATATAATGAGCAACTTGACGAGTTGAGAATACTTGAAACGGATGCAGCGAAGATCCTTTCGAATCTGGAGTTGAGAGAAAGAGAGCGAACAGGGATCAAAACCTTAAAAATAGGATATAATAAGGTCTTCGGTTACTATATAGAGGTGACCAAGGCGGCACACAAAAACGTGGAGTTACCCTTGGAATATATCCGAAAGCAAACTCTTGCAAATGCGGAAAGATATATCAATGAAGAATTGAAAGAGTTGGAGGCGAAGATCCTCTCTTCCAAACAGAAGGCAACGGAGTTGCAAAGCGAGTTGTATACGGCGGTAAAGAAAGAGATCTCTTCTTGTATCCATCGGATGCAAAAAACCGCTTCCCACCTTGCCGAACTCGATGCGGTACTTTCTCTTTCTGCGGTGGCGGCAGATAACAATTACAACAGACCTTCTTTCAACGAAAAACGTATCATGGAGATCAAAGAAGGACGTCATCCGGTGGTCGAAAAGCTGACCGAAGACGGGATCTTTGTTCCCAATGATATAGATTTAAAAGATGAGAGGGGTTTTATGATCATCACGGGGCCGAATATGGGTGGAAAGTCCACCTACATGAGACAGGTAGCCTTGATCTGTCTGATGGCACATATGGGATCCTTCGTTCCGGCCGCATTTGCAAACATCCCCATACTCGATGCCATCTTTACAAGAGTCGGAGCTTCCGACGATCTCTCCAGGGGACAGAGTACCTTCATGGTGGAGATGAATGAAGTGTCTTATATTTTAGAGCATGCTTCCAAGAACAGTCTGGTTATCTTAGATGAGGTCGGACGGGGAACCAGCACTTATGACGGGATGAGTTTGGCCTGGTCCATCATTGCCCACCTCTGCGAAAAGGTGGGAGCTTTCAGCTTGTTTTCCACACACTATCACGAGATTACAGAGATAGAAAAACTCTATTCTTCTGTTGTCAACTATTGTGTAGCTGTCGATGAGCGTGAGGACACTGTCGTGTTCCTGCGTAAGGTGGTAAGAGGAAAGGCGGATAAGAGCTACGGGATCCATGTGGCACGTTTGGCCAAACTTCCCGAGGAGGTTATTCAAAACGCCCGCCTTAAATTGGAGGAACTTCAAAGCTCAAATGCCCAGATGAAGGTACCTGTATCGCAACCCCTCCCCGCTTATTTCGAATCTCCTCGAGAGAGCACAGCGGGGGACAAGGTCATCGACAGGCTTGCAGAGTTAGAGGTCGAGACCATCACTCCCTTGGAAGCAATGGTAGTGTTGATGGAACTCAAGAAAATGACGGAATAAAGACACGGAGATATTGGAAGGGAGGTACTGAGATGGAGCATGAGATCGTCTTATTGGATGAAGCAACGATAGGCAAGATTGCTGCGGGAGAGGTCGTGGAGCGACCGCTTTCGGTAATAAAAGAGTTGATTGAAAACTCCTTGGATGCAAACTCGAAGCAGATCACTGTTGAGATCCGAGACGGAGGGAAAAAGTATATCAGAGTCACCGACGATGGGATAGGCATCCCAAGCGATCAGTTGGACAAGGTTTTTCTGCGCCATTCGACAAGTAAACTGAGAAAGATCGAGGATCTGGAAACCTTATATACCTGCGGTTTTCGTGGAGAGGCCCTCTCTTCGGTAGCGGCCGTTTCGAAGACAACCCTGATCACACGGACAAATTCACAAGAATATGCAAGCAAGAGGATCGTTGAAGGAGGTAGGCTTATTTCGTCGGAGATGAGCGGTTCGCAGGTGGGTACGACTTTGATCGTGGAGAATCTTTTTTTCAATGTTCCCGCAAGAGAGAAGTTTATGAAGTCTCCACAGGCGGAGGCCATGGCGATCAACCAGTTGGTGACCCGTTATGCCATCGGGCGTCCGGAGATCAAGTTTAAGTTCATCAACAACTACAAGGTGATGCTTTCCACGATCGGCGACGGAAGGTTGGAACATGCGATTCGAACGGTTTATGGAAAGGATGTTTCGGATAAGATGTTTTTTGCGGAAGAATGCCAAGAGTCAGAGGATCCTAGAGAGGAGATCAGACTCTACGGATATTTTTCCAAGACATCTCTCTATCAGGCGAACAGGAGGATGCAGACCCTTCTTGTAAATGGGCGTTACGTTGAGGATTTTTCCATCTCGAGAACGGTAGAAAACGCCTACAAGGCTCTGATCCCGATAGGAAAGTTCCCCGCCTTCGTTTTCTTTGTCGAGGTCCATCCTTCGAGGGTCGATTTTAATATCCATCCGAATAAATTAAACATTAAGTACGATAGTGCTTTGAATCTTGAAGACAAGATCTATCGTCTGGTCAGAAACTCACTTTTATCCAAGAGTTCAAATATGATACCCGGAGGAGAGTTTTTTACCGAGAAGAAGTCTGATGTGGGATCGCAGGAGAAGATGAGGCCGTTTGTCGATATCGAATCTACGACCAAGAGGATCGAGTATGAGCCGACGAATCCCATCAGCAGTTTTCTTAAGAAAATGGAAACGGGAGAAGCTCTTCATCCCTCCCCCGGGGTTGAGGATGAGAGGTCTTTTTATCTACCTGAAACCGAGCGAGAGTCCTCTGAAACTGAAAGATACAAACAAGAAGAGAAAGACGAAAAAATCATGCAGATGAGTTTTGTTGAAAAGGTGGAAAGTCTTTCTCTTGAGCCTGTCTCAAAAGAAGGGATCGGTACGGTTTTGGAAGAAGAAACGCCTTATCTTGAGGAGGAGAGGACATCGGAGGACGAGGGCGCTCTCGACAAAGATGAAGGCATATTGGACTATGAGAGGTTGCATTATGTGGGGCAGGTTTTTTCGACTTATTTGATCATGACCAAAGAGGAAAAGATGTATCTGGTGGATCAGCACGCCGCTCACGAAAGGGTTCTCTTTGAGAGATATCTGGACATGGTGGAGAAAGATAAGGTGTCGTCTCAACAACTTCTGGAACATATCCATCTGCGTTTGGACTGGGAAGATTCTCAGATCGTACTCGACAACATCGAGTTGATCAGAAAACTGGGCTTTGATATCAGCTCTTTTGGAGAAAGAGTCTTCGCCGTTCGAGGAGTTCCCGTTATGTTCAACAGGAATCAGACGGAACACTTTTTCAATGAAGTCATTGAACTGCTGCGCGAGGGCAGCGGAATCACGGAACACGAGGAGTTTCTGCATAGGGTCGCGACCAAGGCTTGCCGGGCAGCGATCAAGGCCAATGACCGGATGACCGATCCGGAGGCAGCAGCTTTGATGAAATCTTTGAACTCATGTAATAACAAATATACCTGCCCTCACGGAAGACCGATTTTTATCGAAGTGAGAAAGTACGACCTGGAAAAGATGTTTAAACGAATCAATGCTTAGGAGGAAGAATTGAAGAAGGTTATTATGATAGTGGGTCCTACGGCAGTGGGCAAGACCTTTGTTTCAGTTGAAGTGGCGAAATGTTTAGGTGCTGAGATCATCTCGGCGGATTCCATGCAGATCTATCGGGATATGGATATAGGAACAGCTAAGATCAGAGAAGATGAAAAACAGGGGGTGGCTCACCACCTGATCGATATCGTGGACGCAGATGAATCTTTTACAGCTGCGCAGTACCAAGCAAAGGCGCTTTCTTGTATAGATGATATTTCTGAAAGGGGAAGAGTCCCGATCGTGGTAGGAGGAACAGGCCTTTATATCAACTCCCTCCTCTACGATATGGATTTTCAGAGCGGAGTATCGGACGAGGAGCTTCGAAGTTCACTATGGGAGCTGTACGAAAAGGAAGGGGAAGAAGCACTCTTTTTAAAACTTAGACAACTGGACCCTAAAAAGGCCGAGAAGATAGATAGAAAAAATATAAAAAGAGTGATACGGGCGATCGAAATTGCGACTTATGAAGAGAAGAACGCTGATTTTTCCTCCGACTGCCCCTTGCGCGAAGGCTATTGTTTCTTCCTCTTTGTGTTGACCTCGCCCAGATCTCTCCTCTATGAGAGGATCAATGAGAGGGTGTTGAGGATGTTCGACGAGGGTCTTGTGGATGAGGTGAACTCTTTGGTTTCTCGTTTTTCGCTGACGCGAGAATCACAGTCGATGATGGGCATCGGATATCGTCAGGT
>JAUMWQ010000140.1 GCA_030529565.1 Filifactor alocis
TATTTTTTGTATGAAACCGGTTTCTCTCTGTTTTTTAGAATTATGCGGTATCTCCCTAACATAAAGTGGGGGCTATACGGAGTTTTTGAATTGCCGGGTATCGATCCAAGTTGGAAGCGAACTGTGTAAAATATGTGAAGTAGGGTATGGATAAGAAGAATACAGATTAAAAGAAAGGGGAAGACAGGATGGTTTACGATATAAAGGTAAAAAATGCACAGTTGGAGGAGGTCTCTCTTTCCGACTACAAGGGTCATGTAATGCTTATCGTCAACACGGCGAGCAAGTGTGGATTTACTCCGCAGTTCAAGGAGTTGGAGGAGCTGTATCGCACCTACAAAGACAGGAAGTTCGTAGTACTGGGTTTTCCGTGTAACCAATTCGGAGGGCAGGATCCGGGGACAAATGAGGAGATCGTAGGTTTTTGTCAGTTGAACTACGGAGTATCGTTTCCGATGATGGACAAGGTCAAGGTCAACGGGGAAGGGCAGTCCGAACTGTTCGCCTACCTGAAGAAGCAGAGCGGAGGTCTGCTCGGAGATGCGATTAAGTGGAACTTTACCAAGTTTTTGGTCGACAGGGAAGGAAGGGTCGTAAGCCGTTTTGCACCTATGACGAAACCGAGCGAGATCGCCAAGGATATAGAGGGCTTGTTGTAAGTGTTTTTTGCTTATTAAACTTCCTTGAAAGTAGTCCGGATTTTTCAAATACAAGACATCTTCAGTTCCATATAGTTGTTATTGCAGCTCTCATCCGGTCAGGTTTGGACATAAAAATCTTTACACAAGAAAAGCGAGGGGATAGAAACATCTTCCCCTCGCTTGATTTTTAGTAGATCGTGACCAAAACGTTGCCGTCGTTTTCCAAGACTTCTCTGTAAAAGTTTTTCATCTCTTCAAAGCAGTCCGTGATCTCTTCCTTCAGTTCTTCGACCTCTTCTTCGTCATCGTATTCCCAGATATTGGGATACAGCCCTGCCTGTTCACATTCTTTCATACAGAATTTTTCCATCGCCCGTTCTATGTCGAACTCTTCCAAGGCCTTAAGAATGACGGGGATACGTTCTTTGGAGGTGTAGGAGATAAACTCTTCGACCTCGTCCAAGACATGTTCTCCCAAGACCGCTTCGCTTAGAGGATCGCCTTCCTTGGGCTCTGTAGCTCCCACTCCGTTCAGCACAAAGTGAAGTACATCCCACATCTTGTCGATATCAAGCAAGACCTCCTCTTCTTCATTCCAGTCCTCGACCGAGTCAAAGGCCGATTCGGGATCCTCCGTTTCGAGATTCTTTAATTCGGCGTATTGTTCATCATTTAAAAACTGATAATTGGCTCTCATTCCCATAATACTTCCTCCTTAACCATACTTGTTCTCCGGACATTTCCATCAGAGAATTGTGCTGTTTTATAGTTTGTTTCCATTTATTTTGGAGAAGGGCATATATTGTTGCAACCACAACTCCCTTGTTATTTCAATCGTTTCGCTTTAATGTCCCCTTGTATTTCAAACTGTATTTTATATTATTATTCTTTTGAGTTGTGGATATAAACGAGCTGTGAACAATAGAAGATAAAACAATTTTTCGTAGTAAAAAAACAGATATATCCATACCTCTATTGGAGAATAGTATTAGCATAAGTTTATCAGAACGTTGGATCATGTTGAGATTTGATTCCGTTTGCCTTACCTCTGTGAACTCGTAGATGACAATAGAATAATCGATATAAATTCTCGTATTGCAATATCTTTATCCAACCATTTCTTAACCGATGGGATATCCGTTATGAAGTTTTTATCTTTATCCACAATCAAAGTTATACCGATGGGCTCCTTGAGTCTTTTTGATTCAATTTCCCATTGGTAAAATGAGATTTCTTTCTCAAGATAGAATTCAATCCCCAAAAAACTTTTAGATGTTGGAAGAGTTTTGGAAGCTTTCGATACAAAAATTCTGTGAGAGTCCGTTCCGTTGTCGACTTCCATTTGTTGAACCTGTTTCCTCAATAACGAGTTTAAGAAGTACAAGTTTTTTGTCTCAATGTTTATCGTACCTCAGGATTGCATTGTGTAGCGTTTTTCTATAGAAGAGTGAATATGTCCGCTTTATATAATATAGAGAACTATTTGAGCAAGCGTAGAATAGAGAACTTTGATATCAACGGCTTCAATGAAGAAGAGTGTTCCAACCCTCCTTGGACTCAATTCGTAATGCAAATCCCGATAGTGTTCTTCGGACCTTTCTGTGCAAATACCGAATATAGATAACAGGATCTCTGTGGATATCAAAAAAACCGGAAGCGTGTACAAGAAGATATCCGTGCTTCACAGGTCCAATTTTTGAAGCATATGGCGGTAGACGACCTTCATATGTTCTTCATGGCAGAGCCGGTCGAGCTCACTGAGGGGAATCCAACGAACGGCCTTATTCTCATCTTCTTTGTGGTGAAGTTCATCCTTCGAGTTTCCTTCGACGAGATAACCGACCGAGAGATGGAGGTGGGCGGGAACATAGGCTCCCTTCTTCCAATGCCCCTCGATCGCGAGCATCCTAAGCGAGGCGATCTGTTCAAAGATAGGGCGAAGGTTTTTTGCACCCGTCTCCTCCCTGACCTCTCTCAAGGCAACGGAGAGAAAGTCGGGATCTGCGTCCACATGACCTCCGGGCCACGACCACGCTTGGAACTGATTGTGAAAGACCATGAGGGTCGCATCTCGTGTTTCGTTAAGCACGAGGGCGGAAGAAGTAAAGTGCATAAGAAGGTTGTCGCGTACAAGGAGGTTGTCGTTTTTCTCGATATAACTCAAGATCAACTCCCTATCCTTTTTTTCTTCGACGCTCGTCGGTCGGTAGTTTTTGATCTGCTCGATCCAATTCATCTTTTATAAGTCCTTTCTCAATGGAAGTCAGGTAGGCCTTGAAGGCGGTGGGGATACCGTAGGTTTTTTTCATTGTATCGAAGTTGCACCAAACCTGTTCCGGACGGAAGGACAGGTCGGGTAGAAGAGATCCTTCGCTCTCTCTTATCACCAAGCTCTCCTTAGAGAGGTCGATCTCATAGGGGTAGACAACATCGGCAGACGATGTGAAGGGTCCGGTATAGGAGGCTTTGATCAGATAGCCGTGCATCCTCCATTCGATATGGCTGAAAATATGTTTGGCGTCTTCGATCTTCGTGACGGAGCGGAAAGAAAGCCCTTTTTGTTTGAGCAGGAGCTTGAGGTCGTGTGTGGAGATCTCGCCTTCCACCGAGACAAACTCCCATAAGCCGGACAAGAGGCCTGTTTCCCCTCGCTTTTGGATCAGAAACTCGTTTTTTTCGTTGACAAAGACGAGGATACTGCGGTGTCGGATCACCCGTTTCTTCTTTTCCTTCTTGACGGGGAGGGTGTTCTGTGCTCCTGTCTCATAGGCATAGCAAATGTTGTTTACGGGGCAGTTCGTACATTTGGGAGAACCGTTGGGGATGCAGACAAGGGCACCAAGTTCCATCAGAGCCTGATTAAAATGGTGGACTTCATCGGGAGGGATGAGGTCTCGAACGACCTCCTCCATCGCCTTGCGGGTCGACTGCTGCATAATGTCCCGAACATCTCCGGTAAGACGAGAGATCACGCGCATCACATTTCCGTCGACGGCGGGAACCGCCTGACGGAAGGCTATGGAAGCGACGGCTCCTGCCGTATAAGGACCGATGCCGTGAAGTTTGAGAAGTTCATCGAAAGTAGAGGGCAGCTCTCCGTCATACTCCCGGATGAGGAGTTGGGCGGTCTTTTTGAGGTTTTTGGCACGGTTGTAGTAGCCCAGCCCTTCCCAAAGTTTGTGGAGTTCATCGTCATCGACATCAGCGAGACTTTGGATGTCGGGGAGCCTTTCGATAAAACGAAGATAGTAGTTTCGTACGGCATCGACCCTTGTCTGCTGGAGCATGATCTCCGATATCCATACATGGTAGGCGGTGGGATCATCCCTCCAGGGCATACTTCGCTTGTTCCTGTGATACCACTCCAAGAGTCTATTTTGGAAATAGCTTGCTTCAATTGTTCGAGCAGTCGGATCTTGGCTCAAAACAACAACTCTCCTCTCTTTCTTTCAAGGTAAAATACATATAAGACATTATACACAGAGATGAGGGAAAGAACAAGGCGAGTTTTAGGCAGAGATATTTTTTGATAAAAAATTATCAAAATTATTTGAATAATTGGCGTAAGTTTGGTATGATAGAAGTAAATAAACTAGGGATCAAGGAGGTCAATTATGCAATATATAGAACCTGTTGAGTTGCTGAACGAAAAAGACAAAGCTATCGTAAGAGCCTTGAACAGTCTAAGAGAAGAGGTCGAGGCGGTGGACTACTATCATCAGAGGGCTAGCGTAACCGATGATAAGGAACTCAAAGAGCTTCTGTTGCACAGTCGTGATGAAGAGATCGAGCATATTGCTATGCTTTTGGAGTGGCTTAGACGAAACATTGATGTGTTTGACAAGGAACTTAGAACCTATCTGTTCTCGGAGGAGAATCTTCTGCAGAAGGAAAAAACCGAGATGAAGAAAGAAACTGTACCACCGGAAGCCACATTGGGTATCGGGGATATGAGACAGTTCGATCCCGAACATCCGATGGACAAATAGAGATAGAAAAAGAGTGATAAGGAGGATATGTATATGAATATATTGAAAAGATCGATGGCGCCACTCTCTGAAAACATATGGAAGCTGATAGATGAAACGGCGGTCAATGTGCTGGCGACCAACCTGTCTGCGAGAAAATCACTTCATATCAAGGGGCCCTACGGCATGGACTGTGTAGTTGTGCCCGAAGGGCGATTGGAACTGATCCAGGACAAGGGTTTGGTTCGTACAGGAAAGCACGCAGTCAAACCTCTCGTTGAAGCGCGTGCGAGTTTTGAACTGAATCGATGGGAACTGGACAATATTTTCCGAGGTGCGAGGGATATCTACTTCGATAAGTTGGAGGAAGCGGTGAAGGCGATCGCCCTCTTTGAGGAAAATGCAGTATACAACGGTTATAAAGAAGCTAAGATCGAAGGCTTGCAGACAACTGCGGCCCACTCTCTCGACTATGGGAAGAAGGCCTCGGATATTTTGGCGGCGATCACTGAAGGTAAGTACATCCTCAAAAGCTTCGGCTATAACGGACCCTATGATCTCGTTGTCGGAAGAGATGCATATAAGAGACTCAACAGCGTGTTCGAGGGTTATCCCCTGTATCGTACCGTCCGCGACATCGTCAATGGAAGGATCATTTTGAGTGAAGTAGTCAAGGGAGCTTTTCTGTTCCCGACCAGACATAGGGATCTGGAGCTTACAGTAGGTCAAGATTTTGCGATCGGTTATGAAAACCATGATTCACAATCCATCAAGCTCTTTATTACAGAGTCTTTCACCTTCCGACTACTTAACGAAAAAGCGGTAGTTCGTTTCTATGTAGAGAAAGAATAGAGAAGACAAAATTTTTGGAGCGCCCTCCTTTGCACAAAAGGGGAGGGGCTCTTTTTTGTTTGAGATACAGAAAGATCCTCTGCTGTTAGGACAAAAAAACAAAGATCTTTGTATCTTGAAAGCTT
>JAUMWQ010000141.1 GCA_030529565.1 Filifactor alocis
ATGGTAACGGACATCCTTCGGTTCCTGCACCGGGCACGGATGGTAACGGACATCCTTCGGTTCCTGCACCGTCACAACCCTCAACTCCTGCGCCGGGTACAGGCGGTGGCGGTACCGGCGGAGGAGGTGGAGGAGGCACCGGTGGTGGAGGTCAACCTTCTGCACCGGCTCCTACACCGGCTCCCGTTCCGACACCGATCTCCGTACCGACTCCTGCACCTGTTACGGACGGAGAAGACAAGGGATATATCGAGCTCAACAAAGATGCGAATTTTGCCTATATCACGGGATACCCTGATAAGACCTTGAAACCGGGTGCGCCGATCACAAGGGCTGAGGTAACTGCGATCTTCGCAAAATTGATGAAGAAGGCGATCTTAACAGAGGAGCAGTACCGTTCTGAGTTTGGCGATGTAAAATCGGGTGCGTGGTATGAGAACTACGTCGGATACCTCAGAGGCTTCAATGTCTTGGCGGGATATCCGGATGGAAGTTTCAGACCGAACAAGCCTATCACAAGAGCGGAGTTTGCGGCGATCATCTCCAAGTTTGCAGAAATGAAGACGGGAACCTCTTCCAAGTTCAAAGATGTCAACGGCTCTCACTGGGCGAAGAAATACGTGGACAACGCGGTGGCTCAAGGATGGATGAGCGGATATCCGGATGGAAGCTTTAAGCTCGACCAACCGATCACAAGAGCGGAAGTTGTTACTGTGGTAAACAAAATGATCGGAAGAACTCCGAATCAAGAGGCCTTGTCCCGATCGGAAAGACCTAAGGACTTAAAAAAAGATCACTGGGCTTATGCAGACATGCTTGCAGCAAGTATCGACCATGCTGCAACAGCCAACTAGAGAAAGTCCGGAGAACATTGAAAAGAGCGTTTGATAAAAGAGAGATCCTCCTGCTAATGCGGGGGGATCTTTTCAGTGTCGCTGAGGATGTATGTCTTTATACTGTTTTTCAATAGAAGTGTAGATATATCTATTTTTCGATGACGAAAAACTACGTTGTCTTCTATGGGTCACAGATTGATTATATCCACCATTCAAAAGAATAGCAGTATTAAATGGTGAAGGTCCTGATCCGCACAACATTTGGGAGGAAGGTGAAATGGAAGAAGAAGCCAAAGTTTGCATCTATGAAGTGTTTGCGTGGTATCACATCGTTTCTGCAGGCGATATATAACAAGTTACAGAACAGATATTGCGGGTTCTCGATCAGGTTTTGGGTACAAAAAGGTTTTTAAGAGGGAATTTCGGGGTAGGATAAGTTTGAGGGTAATTGATTGAAAATAAATAGGGGGAAGTATGAAACTGAGAGTGAACGGAAAAGAATGTATCGGTTGCAAACTATGCGTGCGGACTATGCCGGACATCTTCTTTATCAACGAGAACAAGGAAGCTGATGTCCAAAAACAACCGGAGGAGATGACGGAGCAACTGCGGGTCATCATCGAGTCCTGTCCGGAGCATGCGATCGAATGGGAAGATTGATCTTCTTACGAAGAAAGTGAGGGTTATCAGAAGAATGGAAGTTCATCTGATGACCCTCACTTTGTAGTTGTACCGAATTTTATGCGACAGAAATTCCTGTGTGCAAGGCATTTATACTATTTTTCGTTTGAAATGCCGGGTATGGAACATATCCCCTTATCGAAAAAATCTTTAAAAGATGATATGCTTCCAAGTATTCCACTTGCAAATCTTAAGAGATAATAGTATTAGGGCGATACCGAATAATTCAAAAAATCAGTATAAAATCGATGTTATACAAAGGATGAAATTCTTGGAGATATTCATATGACAAACTTTTGTGTTCTATGAACCAAAGAAAAATCGGAAGTTTGCCTTTGTGAGGTGTTTCCTGAGAGCACTTGAAGAAGAAGGATAAAGCCTGTGACGATCAAACCGTTACCCGTTTGAACCGGGGATATCGTCTGTCTTATGCAAGCGCTCTTTTATTTTTGAGTATCGTCCTCTTCTTTCTCTTTTGCAAGGCAGATCGGCGGTTTGTCCTCTACTTCCTTGTCGTCTTCCGGGATGTTGTTGACGGTTACATGTTTGGACATCAGTCCCGTTCCGAGGGCTCCTAGGAGCAGGGACTTCAGATCCAATCCCATCGAGTCGTTGAGACCGTCGGTGATCTGGGTGAGCGACTTGGTGATGTCCCCGACGAGTTTGCTGTTGTTTCCGTCTCCGTACATCGTGATCTTGTCGACCTTGGTCAGAGGCTCTGCAATATTTCTTGCGATCTCGGGCATCGCCTTGAAGTACATCTCAAGGATGGCACCTTCTCCGTACTTCTTCATCGCTTCCGCCTTCTTGTCGATGGCTTCGGCTTCGGCAAGTCCTCTGGCACGGATGGCTTCAGCTTCGGCAAGTCCCACGGACTTTTTGGCTTCCGCCTCCGCTTGCGCCTTGAGTTTGATGGCGCTGGCCTCGTTTTCCGCTCGAATGCGGATGGCTTCCGCCTGCTTGCTCTCTTCAAACAGTTTCGCCTGTGCTTCCTGTTGACGTTGATAGAGTTCGACGTCGGCGACCTGTCTTTGTTCCGCATCGAGTTTTGCCTTTTGGATCTCGATCTGCTTCTGTTCGCGGATCAGATTGGCTTCGGCGATCTTGGTCTCCTTATCTTTTCTGCGTTCCTCCGTTTGGATGTCGTAGGCCATATCGGCTTCCGCCTTCTGTCTGTCGGACTCAGCCTTCAATTGAGCTTTCTTGATGGCAAGTTCGTTTTGGCGTTCTGCGATGATACGCTGGGATTCGACTTCCGCATCGTTGGCCTCCTTGTTTGCATTTGCCTGTGCGACCACGACGTCTTTGTCTGCGATCGCCTTGGCGATAGCGGCATCCTTACGGATCTTTGAAATGTTGTCGATACCGAGGTTTTCGATGACTCCGTTCTCGTCTTCAAAGGACTGGATGTTGAAGGATACGATCTCCAAACCCAACTTTTCCAAGTCGGGAACGGCATTTTCCTGCACCTTTTCTCCGAAGGACTTGCGGTCCTGAACCATGGTGGGAAGGGTGAGCTGACCGATGATCTCACGCATATTTCCTTCCAGTACGTCTTTGACCTGCGCAATGATGTACTCTTCCGTCTGGTTCAAGAAGTTTTGGGCTGCTCTTTCGATCATATCTCGGTTGTTGGGCACCTTGATCTTTACGATACCGTCCACTCTGACGTTGATATAGTCGTTCGTGGGAACGGCGGTACCTGTCTTCACATCGACACTCATGACCTTGAGAGAGAGTTTGTCCAAACGCTCGAAGAAGGGCACGCGGATCGCAGCTCGACCGACGATGATCCGACGTTTGAGACCCGAGATAATAAAGGCTTTGTCCGGTGGCGCTTTGACATAACCTGTTACCACTAATAACAAAATCGGAATTGCAATAATAAGCGGAGCAAATTTCTCCATAACAAACAACCTCCTTTTAAGTTTGATTGTACTTATTATAACATAACACAAGGCGGAAAATGTTTCAAAATAATGTCAATAGAAAGGAATATCTGCGAAATTGTATGGAGGGATTCGGTATCGATATTCTGTACAAATATCCGCAATATAAATCGCGTAGAGGTTTGAATCGGTTTGAGACCTTGTCGTTGCAAGTCGGAACAGGATCCTTTGTGTAGGATACGCAAAGAGACAACAGGAGGTCAGATAAAGGTAGGGGTTTCATCCTTGAGAGTGATCCCGCCAGGAGAATCTGTTTGAAGAGAGAGGAAGGGGGGAATATTAAGAAGAGAAAAAACTATGTAGTTATACCTGGGCATCCTTGCAGATATCCTACCGGATTGATGTGGTCCGGCCTTTTAAAACGGATGTAAGACGGATGAACGGGTCCAAGATGAAATGAAGGGGAGAGATCTTATGAACAAAACATTTTTGGATGCGGTAAAACACAGAAGGAGCTACTATGACATCCTGCCCGAGAGCACAGTTTCCGATGATCGCTTGGAAGAGATCATCGGAGATATCGTAAAAAGCGCTCCCTCTGCCTTCAACTCCCAATCATCCAGGGTCGTGCTTCTCCTAAATGAAGAACATGCGGATTTTTGGAATATCACCGAGGCTGAACTCAAGAAGGTCGTTGCTCAAGAGAAGTTCGCTCCTACGAAGGAGAAGATAGAGTCTTTCCGCCGGGGTTATGGGACCGTCCTCTATTTTGAGGAGACCGAGGTAGTAAAATCTCTTCAGGAAAAGTTTCCTTCTTATGCGCAGAATTTTGCCAAGTGGTCGGAGCATACCAATGCCATTCATCAGTTTGCAATATGGACTGCGCTTGAGGATGAAGGACTGGGAGCGAGTTTGCAACACTATACCGAATTGATCGAAGAAGCGGTCAAGAAGAGGTGGGAGCTGAAACCTTCGTGGAAGCTGATCGCACAGATGCCGTTCGGAAAGCCGGGTTCAAAGCCGCATGAAAAGGAAGTACAGCCTCTTACGGAGAGGTTTTTGGTAAAAAAATAGGCCGGAAGATAGCGGTTTGGATATCCGAGATAAGGATGTGCGACGACGTTGTATTGAAATCGCTTTGATCAACTATCTTTCGGACGAAAAAGAATATCCAAACCACTATCACACACAGGAAGATACGGAATTCTTCGAAAATATGTAAAAAAAGCGAAGAAAAACGGAAGGAATCCGATTTAAAGGTTTTTTTGAAAAAAGTTTAGTTTTTTTTAACAATGAAAGCATTGAAAATAATACGGGTATAGAAGAAACATTTCGTAAGTAATCCTTTTGGGTAATATACGAGATGTTTTTTTTGTGATAGATTAAAGCCATAAGAATTGTGCGAAAATTTTTTCAAAAAGCTTTCGTTCAAGTCTTCGGGTAAAAAACAAAATCTGTTGAAGAACTGCTTGGTTCTTATGACGATGAAGAAAGATACGGCCGACTTCTACGTGGTGGGGAAGAAAGGTCGTAGGCTCTCTGACATGACTTTTGATTCGATTGGATATAGACTTGCTTTGTTACGGAACATCTATCGGGTTTAAGTGTATTTTAGGAGCTATTCTTTTTATCAATGGCCGTTTTGTTGAAGGCGGAGGATATCGTCTTTGGGACTTCGGCGATCCTGTCGGATCGGACTTCATGAAAAGGTTTCCTTGAGAGAGTGGAAGGGATCGCTTTTTGCATAGAATGTGAGAGGACGAGAAGGCAGAAGTTGTGTTTTTTCAGATTTGGTTCTACATACTGGAAGAGGAGGACGGGAGCTCGAGGAAGTCGAGAGGAGTACAGTTCGATGAGTGTCGGCTTTGATTTTTGGAACTTTTCGGAGGGATGAGGATCGAGGGCTCGGCATGGAAAACCGGATAAGGCAAGACAAGGCAAGATGGCGTATTCATCCTTGTGGAGGTAAGAGGAGGCTCTTTGTGTATTTGGAATTCACATTCCGCACCTGCAAAAGCACGAGGGGTCTGTTATTAGCGATACGGAGGGTGTTATTTCGCTATTTTGCAAACATTCGGAAGAACAACGAAGAATTGGAGAGGACATCGTTATGGTGGCAGTTTCCGGCTCTTGGTT
>JAUMWQ010000142.1 GCA_030529565.1 Filifactor alocis
TACCGGGTCTTCAAATAATTTCAAAAAAATATGCATTTGCTATTGCAATTTAGGAACAATATGCTTTCCTTCCTCGTTATTTAAAAAAATCTTCCATATTGTCCTGATGAAAAGACAGGATCTTGGGATCCTCTCCCGACGAAAGGATCAAACTCCCCTTCTGGATGCTTTCTCCTACGACTTCATCCTTTTCATCCAGGATCTCGACCTTCACTTCATAGGTCCAATTTTTAGCGTTTTCGATAGTTTTTGCCTCTCCGGCATCGACCGGCTTCACTTCTTTTACAACAGTGTGATGATTTTTTTTGGCCATGGTCTTGTCCAACACGACCATAAAATCGTTCTTGATCAGATCGAACAGACCTTTTTCCGTCATTAGATCTCCGATCGACCTGTGATATCCTCGAATCTCCTTCTCGAACTCCTCCGGAGAAAGGGTCTCCCCTGCATTTATCCTCTCCTGAAACTTCAAATAACCGTCGTATCTTCCCTCCAAGTTACTGGTATAGAAGTTTGTGAGAAACTGCCTTGCCACTGCCTCCTGAGGATCTTCACCCTTGCAGGAACTGCCCAGCAACAAAACGGCTGAGAGCAAGATCAAACCCAACATCTTCTTTTTGAACATAGTTTTCTCCTTCCTCGACGGTCGATACCGTTGTCTGATCAAAGGGCCATACTTAAAAGACGGGTATAACTGCCTAAAATATCCGATCCACAACAGAATATAAACAAAGAGCGGTATACACTTGCATATCGCTTGCACAAATTGATAGTAAAGCAAGATATTGTTCTCATGTACATCATCTCACAAAAAAGGAGTGTTTTCAAGCATGATCCTTCTGACCCTCTTTCAGTCTTATACGTTTCTCCAATACACCGGCATCCTTAACAAGAGATACAAAAACAGCGTGAGGAGTATATCATCCTCGATAGTACAGGCAACCGTTACAGAAAAAACTACATCTCCTTGATTAAATCACGGCCGTTGTAGATGTATTCAAAGCCTGAATACAAGGTTGCGATCAGGGCGATGTACATGATCGGCATACCCAAACTTGAATTTAGAAGAAGTAAAACGGTGCCTATCATTTGGCTCACAGTCTTAAACTTTCCCGATTTTCCCGCAGCGATCACCTTTCCCCGGACGGAGGCGATCGCCCTTAGAATACTTATCGCATACTCTCTGGCAACGATGATAACGACAAAAAAACTCTCCAGCCTTCCGATTTGGACAAGCCATATCATAGAGGCTGCAACGAGAACCTTGTCCGCAAGAGGATCCATAAACTTTCCGAAATCCGTGACCAGATCATACTTTCTCGCCAGATAACCGTCCAAAAAGTCTGTGAACGATGCAATACAAAAGACAAGGGTGGAGTACAGGTAGACCTGGCTGCCCCTCTCCATATAAGCCACTACAAGAAACACGGGTACGAGCAACATCCGAAGTAAGGTTAGTTTATTCGGCGTATTCATCGACAAGACCTCCTATCAAGTCATATTCCATAACATCATTGATACGAACCTTTACAAAGCTGCCTATTTCAACTTCTCTTTCTGTATGAACATAGATGATACCGTCGATCTCGACCATATCTCTCCAACTTCTGCCTGTGTAAATCCCCTCGTCGACCTGCTCCTCGATCAAAACTTCGACTTCCTTGTCATAGAGGGCCTGATTTTTTTCATAGGATATCATCTGTTGCAGATTCATGATTTGAGAGCGACGTTCCTCCTTGACCTCTTCCTCGATCTGATCCTTCATCCTTGCCGCGGGTGTACCTTCTTCATTCGAATAGGCAAAGACCCCCAGTCGATCAAATCCCACTTTTTTTACAAAGTCCAAAACTTCTTCAAATTCTTCCCGAGTCTCTCCGGGAAAACCCGTGATCAAGGTCGTGCGCAGGACGGCTTCGGGCAGTTCTTTTCGAATGGTTTCGATCTTTTCGAGGAGCTGTTTCTTAGAAGTTTTGCGGTTCATCCTTTTGAGTACACTGTCGGAGCAATGTTGGATGGGCATATCGAAGTAAGGAAGAAGTCTCTTCCCGTTTTTGATAGCGGATATAAAGGAAGCATCGATGTCCTCGGGATAGGAATACAGCACTCTTATCCATTTGAGATCTTCGATCTTATCAAGTTCTCTCAAGAGTTCTCCAAGCATCTTTCGTCCGTAGAGATCCACTCCGTACTTTGTAGTGTCTTGGGCGATGACGATGAGCTCCCTTATGCCCGAAGATGCCAGGGAACGGGCTTCGCTTACGATATCTTCCATCCGTCTGCTCCTGTACCTTCCCCGAAGTTTGGGGATGATGCAGTAGGTGCAAAGATTGTCACAGCCTTCCGCGATTTTCAGATAAGCGTAGGGCTCCTCGGTCATAAGGGAGCGTTTCATCGTTTCGGGAAATCGGAGGTCGATGTTGTCCAAAAGTTTTTCTCTTACTCCTTCGCCGGTGAGCCTTATCGCCTGGGCGATCTGAGGAAAACTCGTAGTTCCCAGGATAAAGTCTATCTCGGGGATCTCCTTCATCAATTCATCCGAATACCTTTGAGCCAGACATCCGGTAACGATCAACTTATCCAAGCGTCCCTCGTTTTTCATTTTTGAAAGCGACAGGATTTCCAAGATGGACTCTTCCTTTGCACTCTCAATAAAACCGCAGGTATTGACGACAATTACGTCCGCCTCTTCGGGATGAGATACCGACCTCATCCCGTCCTTCTCCATGATCGCGAGCATCATTTCCGAATCCACCTGATTCTTGGCACAACCCAAGGTGGAGATATATACGTTCTTACAACTTCTTTGCACTATAACTGCTCCTTATCTTTTGCTTTTTCGATCAAAACGGTTCGAGGTCTCACCCCGTCACTGGGAGCGATGACTCCCTTTTCCTCCATTGCATCCATGATCCTGGAGGCCCGATTATATCCTATTCTAAACTTTCTTTGAACCAGAGATGTCGATACCTTCCCCTGTTCGATCGCAAAGGCGACGACCTCGTCGTACAAGGGATCGGTCTCTTCCTGCTCCTCCTGTTGGATCATTTCTTCGATCTGTTCTTCAGCCTCGCTGCTCTGCGAAACGTCCGAAGCGCTTTGTTCGTTGATGAAGGAGACGATGTTCGAAACTTCTTTTTCGGTAATAAAGGCTCCCTGGATTCGAAGAGGCTTGCTCAAACCTATGGGGTAGTATAGCATATCTCCTTTTCCAAGCAACTTTTCGGCTCCTCCGATATCCAAGATCGTTCGTGAATCCGTCTGGGAGGAGACGGCAAAAGCGATCCTGGAAGGGATATTAGCCTTGATCAGACCTGTGATAACATCAACGGAAGGTCTCTGTGTGGCTATGACCAGGTGCATTCCGCAGGCCCTTGCCATCTGAGCGAGGCGACAGATCGCATCTTCGACTTCCCTCGGACTGACAAGCATGAGGTCGGCGAGCTCGTCCACCACGATCACGATGCTCGGGATCTTTTCTTCAGGAAACTTCGAGTTGTAACCGGAGATATCCTTGACGTGATTTTCCGCAAACAGCTTGTACCTTCGGTTCATTTCATCCACAGCCCAAGACAAGGCATAGGGCGCTTTTTTCATATCCGTTACCACGGGCATCATAAGATGGGGGATGCCGTTGTAGATCGACAGCTCCACCATCTTGGGATCGATCATAATAAACTTTACCTCATCGGGCTGGGCTCGAAATAAGATACTGCAGATTAAGGTATTGATGCAGACACTCTTTCCCGAACCGGTCGAGCCTGCGATCAGGAGATGGGGCATCTTGACCAAGTCGGAGATCCTCGTCTGTCCCGTAACGTCCTTGCCCAAAACAAAGGAGACCTTGGAATCCGACTTTCTGAAACTTTGATCCGAAACGACACTTTTGAAACCGACTGTTTCCGTAACACGGTTGGATACTTCTATACCGATGAGTGATTTTCCCGGAATGGGAGCTTCGATTCGGATCGACTCCGCAGCCAAGGCCAAGCAGAGGTCATCGGTCAGGTTTAATATCTTGGACACCTTGGTTCCGGTCTTGGGTTGAAGTTCATATCGGGTGATCGTGGGGCCCATCGATACATTGACTACCTTGGCATCCACAGAAAAAATACTCAAGGTCTCCTCGACAAGCTTTGCATTTTTTTCGGTGAAATGTTCGGAACGATTGACCTTTTTATAATCATCTAAAAGCCAGTAAGGTGGAAGGATGTAGTCCTGCTTTCCTTCAGAGGTGGAAGGTTGGGACTCCCTTCTTCTTTGAACAAGCTCATTTTCGTTGTGATACTGATAAGTTTGTTGATTTCGTTCACGCGACTGTTCTCCGGTGACGTTTGAACTTCTGCTCAGGCTGTCTCTTCCTACAAATTGATTGAGGTTTGCCGCGACCTCATTTTCTCCTTGATAAGCTTCTGCAACATCCGAAACCTCGTCATCAAGGTGACCGGGAATTTCTTTTTTTAGATTGTCTTCTCCAAAAAAGACACGAAACATTTCCTGCTTTCGCTCTTCTTCGTCATAGATCCCCTTCTTTAAGGGTTTGAGTTGATAATCTTCCTTCACGAGGGAGGCTTCCTTTGCAGTATCTTTCACAGAAGGACGATACTTGGGATCAAAAGGCTGCATATCCGCGTAGATCCCCGCCTCCTTTTCGATATCTTCTTCAGGACCGAAAGTATCTTCTTCCTCTTCTTCCGTCACAAAATTCAATACCATATCTTTGAGTTTGGATAAAAATCCCCCCGTGTTTTCCGTATATTCATGCAGGGTTTTCAACAGCTTGGAGGGACCTATGTCGAAATAGTAGGCGGAAATAAACAGGAAAATCGCGATAATAAGGATGAACAAGCCCCACCTTCCAAGAAACCTTAGAAAGAAGTAGGTGATACTGTAGGGGATCACCCCTATGCTCAAACCTTCCGCCGCTTCCAAAAATACCCTGCTTACCACACTCCACTGATATTCTCCCTTGGGAAGAGAAGCTTCGCTGATAAAGCCGTAAAACAGGTTTGCTTCCAGAAACGAGGAGATGAGCAGACCGATACGAACCTGTTTGAATGAAAATTTTTTGTAGTAGACGACCTTGACCGCTCCCAGGATCAGGATACACACCGCAAACAATATCGCCAGCTTCCCAAACAGACCTTGGAGTACAAAACGGATCATATTGCCCAAAAGCCCCATGGATTTAGTGTTTAGAGAAAGGGAGATGAATATTCCCAGGAATATCATAATGACAGCGATCGCATTTTCACTCATAGCCTTTTTCGCTTTTTTGGGTCCGGATTTTTTTTTCAATAATGCTTTTTTCTTTTTTGCCAATGAAATCACCTCGTCATAGGTATCAATATATACTGATCTGCAGCGGAGCGACGGACGAAAAAACAGAAGATTGCTGTTTATCCCCTTTTCCGCTTGCGGTTCATGTACTTGCTCGATTTTTAACACTGTTCATACTGGCGGAATTTCAATAGAATAGGATGGAATCCTGTTTTCAAAAACCAAAGAAAGGATGCTCCTTCCAACGACTTCGAACCCC
>JAUMWQ010000143.1 GCA_030529565.1 Filifactor alocis
AATATGGTCTTCTTCAAGATCACGGATGAAGAACTGAAGAAGAAACTGACACCGGAGGAGTTTTTGAAACACGATGTTTTGATCAATCCCGAAGAGTTTGGAGTAATGCGTTTTGTAACACATTACTACGTAGGAAAGCAGGAGATCGATACCGTGGTCGAGATCATTGAGAATATGGCTCGATAGATTGATGGGGAAGGGACGAAGATCCTTCTCCTCACATTCGGATCAAAGAACATAGGTCTACAGAACTTCCGTACAGGTAGGAAACAGAGGTCGATGTATCATCCGTTTGTTTATCGGATAAGGACGGGTGGAGGTTTGATGCTGTTTTTGTGTGCTACAAAGTGGTGTTGCGCATCGATCATCGGCGTTATACCACCGCTATAGGTGGGCATTTTGAACGGGAAAACAGTATGAATGCTTTGCAATACTATTATCTATTCAATCGATAGGTTTGGCGCTTTGAAGTATAGCATCGTCCAAGTGGTTTTTTTGATGATATATGTTGTCTTCCTGAGATTCCAAACAAAGTAGAGTAGAAACAAAGTGGTGTCCTTGTTTTGGCTTGTACGGTATTTCCCTGTAGACGATCAACGTATTGATAGAGGAGAATTATTATGAAAAAGGCGGCCTTTTTATACAATCCCGTATCGGGGGACAGGTTTGTTCCGAATCATCTGGACAAGATGCTGGAGCAATTTCAATTGAACGGGGTGCACGCACTCGCTTATCGTCTGCCCGAAAGCGGTGCGATCGACATCGAACTGTTAAATCATGAGAAAATCGACTACATCATCGCGGCGGGGGGAGACGGCACGATCCGTCTGATTGCTCAAACGATGATAGAGCACAAGATAGATAAGCCGTATATCGCTTTGGGAGGCGGGACCTGTAATAACTTCACCACGAATTTGGATGTGGACAGTGATCTCATCCATGCCATTCCCGAGATTATGAAAGGTTCCGTACAAAAGGTCGATGTCGGTTGTGTGAACAACAAGGATTATTTCCTCTCCAGTTTGGCGGGAGGGGTCTTCGTTCAGACTTCCTTTTCTACGGATGCAGGACTGAAGGAGACGCTGGGGCCCTTGGCATACTATATCAAACCCCTGTCGGAGCTGAAGAACGTTAAGAGTTTTCCTCTTACGATTGAAACGGACAAGGAAACGATCACGGAAAACGTCTACCTCTTCCTTCTTCTCAACGGGAAGAGCGTGGGCAATTTCACGAATTTTTTGAAGAAGACCGACTTCCAAGACGGAAAGATGGAGATGATCCTCATAAAGGAAGGCTCTACCGTCGAAACGGCGAACCTGTTTTTGAAGATATTGAAGCAGGAAGATATCACGGATTCGAATCAAGTCGTCTATTTGAAGTCTCCTTATTTTAAGATCAGTTCTCCCGAGAATATGGTTTTGAGCATTGACGGGGAAGAAGGACCGGCTTTGCCGGTGGAAGTGTCGGTTGTAAGTGATGTGTTGAGCGTAATCGTACCATAGACGAGGAAGGGATGAACATGAAGATCAAAGAGTATGGATTCACATCCGCAACAGACGGATGGAACATCCACTGCTACTCTTTCGTTCCGCAACAGAATATGAAGGCTGTGGTGTATCTCGTTCATGGGATGTATGAAAAGGCGATACGCTATCAGCACTTTATGAGTTTTTTGTATGAGAACGGCTATGGAGTGTACAGTATGGACCACAGGGGCCATGGGGAATCCTGCGAAAGAGGGATAGGTGATTTGGGAGATGGGGATGTATATCTCAAGATGATCAGAGATATGCGAACCATGATCTTGAAGATTAGAGCTGCACATCCTGCACATAAGCTCATTCTTTTCGGCCATTCCATGGGTTCTTTTTTGGCGCAGAGATATATCCAGATCTATCCGCATACGATCGACGGCTTGTTGTTGTCGGGAAGCGGCGGAAAAGATCAGGCTGCAGCCGCCGTTTTGGGCAAGAATATGGCCTATTCGTTGAAGAGGCTCGGTCTGTCAAACAAGCGCTCTTTTCCGATGTTTTTTATGCAACAGCGTGTTTTGAGCAGAAATATAAAGGATAGAAAGACGATGTACGATTGGATTTGTTCGGATGAACGGGTGATCGAAGAGTATCGAAGAGACAATCAACTCGGCATCCCCTACACCGTCAATTCTTATTACTACGTCTACAAGGGGATCAGCGAAAATTTTCAACGGCGGAATATGACTTATGTCAATAGGAAGTTACCGATCTTTATGGTATCGGGCTCCAAGGATCCCGTGGGTAACTTCGGTAAGGGAGTACATCTTCTGGTAAGGTGGTACAAGAGTTTTGATATCAACGATGTCGAGTGCAAGATCTATCCGAATATGAGGCATGAGGTCCTCAATGAATGCGAGAAGGAAGATGTGATGGACGATATCCTGGCATGGTTGAAAAGGGTCGTTTAGAAAAAGCGAACAAGGATACGGGAGGAAGCATTGCACAGCGGTGGAAGGGTGCTTTTGTCGTCATTCTACCAAATACAGGAATAAGATGAGCGTTTTAAAACCTTTGCTTATCCAAGTATTGCTATCATCTGCTAAAACAGAAAGCTTGAATGTTTTTAACTATCATCTTCCAAATCGTTTTTCGTATTCTGTATACACGGCATTTTAAACGGGAGATAGTATAAATTATGCGACTTTTTGGAATTATGCGGTGTTGCCGAAACGTCCTTTGTGTTGTTTCCGTCAAATACAGAAAACTTTTGAATACATTTGAAGGCCTATTCATAAAGGAAAATGCGACATTGCTTTAGAGCCGTGTCCTTGTGATAAGACAGAAAAAATAGGAGTGTTTGATCATGAAGAAAAAACCGATCATTGCTTTGACTACGGAGTACCATACTTCGAATAACGATAAGTCCGTGATAACCAATTATCCCTATATAGACTCCATCGTTTGTGCAGGAGGAGTACCTATCCTGTTGCCTTTGACGGATGAAGATGTTTCCTACGAGGAGGTACTCTCCACTGTGGACGGAATTGTTTTTATAGGAGGAGAAGATGTCCTTCCCTGTTACTATGGGGAGGATCCGATAAGAGGGATCGGAGAGATCTGCATGGCCCGTGACAAGATGGAGCTGGCTCTTTTTCGTCAGGCCTATGAGAAGAAGATACCGATATTGGGGATCTGCAGGGGGCTACAGTTTATCAACGTCGCTCTCGGAGGAAGTCTGTATCAGGACGTCAACAGACAGATCGAAAATGTCAACGAGCATGTGTCAAACAGCACACTGGAGCATGGGTTTCATTCCATCCTTCTGAACGAAGGAGGCTTTCTGCATAAGCTGTTCGAAACGGACAGATTGTTGGTCAATTCTTACCATCATCAGGCGATCAAGAAACTTGCAAAGGGCTTGAAGGTGGCTGCGACCTCTTCGGACGGTCTGATCGAAGCGATCGAATCCTGTAACGAACATCCTGTGATCGCGACCCAGTTTCATCCGGAGAGAATGATACACGCCCGAAAAGAGATCCGAAAGATCTTTGAGTACTTTGTGGAAATGACGAGGTAGGTTTTTTGCATATCGCCGGCAGAGGATATCTCTTTTGAGATATCCCTTTTAATGCGAAGAGGGTTTTGTGCCGGAACTAAGGAGATACCGCATAATTCTAAAAAACAGAGAGAAACCGGTTTCATACAAAAAATAAAATTGTTGAAAGCATTCATTTTACAAGATTTTTGTACTGTGTAAAACAATAGCGAAATCGAGATGCAGGTTTGTGCGATGTTGCCCTAATACTATTCTCCGTTTGAAATGCCGGATATACAAAATATACCATTGCCGAAAAACAATTTGGCCGATCCTGTGATCCAAAGCCTTCAATCCGTCAATTTTAACAGGTAATAGTATACCCAATTTGAAAAACAAGCGTAAAATAAATTTTGTAAAGATGAAACTCTTGAAAATCTTGATCTGACAAACTCTCGTATCTTATAAACTCAAAGGAAGATCGGGAGTTCGCCTTTGTGCAGTGTCTCTCTGACGCTGTTTTCGGTCGGATATCAGGAAAAGAAACTCTATAATGAGCGCAAACTTTTTGAGCGATGATAGGATTTAAGCAGGTAACCGTATGATCCGGTCGAAACGGACAAGATATAGAGGAAGAAAGGTAAGAACATTGGAGATACAAGTAGGAAAAAGATATGAGATCCTGATCGAAGATATGGGTCATAAGGGGGAAGCCATCGGAAAAATAGACACTTTGACTGTCTTTGTTGAAGGAGGATTGAAGGGAGATCTTGTCGAGGCTGAAATTTTGACCTTCAAAAAAAACTATGCGACGGCAAAGATCGTCAAGCTGTTACAACCGAGTCAAACTCGAGTATCTTCTCCCTGTGAAGTCTCTTCGTTGTGCGGGGGATGCCAGATCATGGAGATGGCTTATCCCGCTCAGCTTGAGATGAAACGTTCCATCGTTCGGGAGCATATGAGGAGGATAGGGGAGATCACGGATGTTGAAGTCCTCGATGTGTTGGGGATGGAGCATCCCTTTGAATATCGAAACAAGGGGCAGTATCCGATCGCTTGTCAGGACGGAAGGATCGTAACCGGATTTTACAAGGTGAGGAGCCATGAGATCATACCTGTCGAACGATGTCTCCTGCACAGGGAGGTCAGCGATATCGCGGTAAACAGCGTGAGGAAGGTCTGTGAAACCTATGGAGTTCCCATCTATGACGAAGTTTCACACACCGGAAACTTGAGAAGGATCGTTGTAAAGGTAGGTTTTTATACGGATGAGGTCATGGTGGTTCTCGTCACGAAAGAGAAGAAGTTGCCCTATGCGGATCGGATCTTGGAAGCTCTGAAAGAGCATGTTCCCGGTTTAAAAACCGTGGTACAGAACATCCAAAGCAAGCCTTCCAACACGACGATGGGACGTGAGAACAAAATTCTTTACGGAGACGGAGTGATCCGTGACAGATTGCTCGGTTTGGAATTTGAGATCTCTCCTCTCTCTTTTTATCAGGTAAACCCTCTGCAAACCCAAGTTCTGTATAGTCAAGCGATAGAAAGGGCGGATCTCAGCGGGAAAGAGACGGTATTCGACCTTTATTGCGGGATCGGGACGATTTCTCTTGCTATGGCCAAGCACTGCCACAAAGTCTACGGGGTCGAAGTCGTGGAAGCTGCCGTCGAGGACGCGAGGAAGAATGCATCCGGGAACAAGGTCGAAAATGCGGAGTTTATCTGCGGAAAATCGGAAGAGGTATTGCCTCGACTTTACAAGGAAGGGATCAGAGCCGACGTCGTAGTCCTGGATCCTCCGAGAAAGGGTTGCGAAGAGATCGTACTGCAAACCATTGCAAAGATGGAAGTGCCTAAGATCGTCTATGTATCGTGCAACAGTGCGACCTTGGCGAGGGATATGGCCATCTTGCAGAAACTCGGTTACAAAGCGAAGGAAGTACAACCTGTCGATATGTTTGCACATAGCATGCATGTGGAAACGGTAGCACTATTGTCCAAACTTGATGTCGATAAGCATATCAG
>JAUMWQ010000144.1 GCA_030529565.1 Filifactor alocis
TTCTCATAAAAAAAGATAATCTGAAACGCAAATTTAATCAAAAAAGTTAAATTATTTTATACTCTTTCAGGAGCTTTATTTATAAATTTGAAACGCTCTTATTCAAACAAACCGGAATAATCTTTTTACCTCCTTCCTTCAAAAAATGTTTCGAGCAAAAATTCTACACTCTCTGTAACCCAAAAGTTTCGGCAGACAAAAAACCGGTGTCGTCTGACATATCGTGGTTACAAAACCTTTTTCTTTTTTACCCCCTCATATTAGGGCAATGCCGTACAGAGCCAAACTGCTGATTTTTCTTCGATTTTATAAAATAGAAAAGCTCCTCATATCAATACTTTCAAAAATTTCATCCTTCGTGCAAAATTGACTTTATACTGATTGTTTAAATTTTGAGGTATGCCCTTAGAACCTGTCTAACTTAGAATACACCGCTTTCTATAAGACAGGGATAAAAAAGAACCCTATGAAACTCTTCCTTCACAAAGTTCTTTTTTCTGTCCTTTTTTCGAATATGCTCTTACTTCGTTCCGAAGATCCTGTCTCCCGCATCTCCGAGTCCGGGCACAATATAACCGTGATCATTTAATTTTTCATCCACAGAGGCCAAGTAGATATCTATTTCAGGATGATACTTATGTACCTCTTCAATTCCTTCAGGGCATCCTACAATACAGATGAGTTTGATGGACTTCGCTCCTTTTTGCTTCAACAGTTCGAGAGCGGCACTTGCCGAACCTCCGGTTGCAAGCATGGGATCGACCAAGAGAAACTCCCTCTCTTCAATATCGGCAGGCAACTTACAATAATACTCGACAGGCTTTAAGGTCTCCGGATCACGATACAGACCCACATGGCCCACTTTTGCTGCAGGAATCAATTGAAGGATTCCTTCTACCATTCCCAGACCCGCTCTCAAAATTGGGACGATCCCGAGTTTTTTTCCTGCGAGAACCTTGGATTTTGTCTTGCAGATAGGGGTATTGATTTCTATCTCCTGCATCGGGAGATCTCTCGTCGTCTCATACACCATGAGCATACCTATCTCTTTTACAAGTTCTCGGAACTCTTTGGAGCCCGTTGTTCGATCCCTTAAAATCGTCAGCTTATGCTGAACCATGGGATGGTCCACTACTACCACTTTTCCCTTTTCCATTGACATATCGATCTCTCCTCACCTAATTGATTTAAGTATATATTACCGGATCCGCACTTTTCAACGAAAGCACTTCCTTATCCTCGATACAAGTTTAAAACTTATTTTTCAAGTTGCATGATCTTGCACACACGCCTCTCGTGACGCTCTCCTTCAAACTCAGCAGCCAAGAAAGCATCGACCAATTCAAGCGCCAAGCCTGCTCCTACCGTCCTCTCTCCCAACGCCATAATCTGGCAGTTGTTGTGCTGTCGACACATCTTTGCTGAAAATACATCGGATACGGTCGCGCATCGGATCCCTTGAACCTTGTTTGCAGCGATGGCAATGCCTATACCCGTTCCGCAGACGAGGATCCCCCTCTCGATTTCTCCACTCAATACCGCCTTCGCGACTTTTTCCGAATAATCCGGATAATCAACGGAGTCAGCAGAATCGGTTCCGTAGTCCACTACCTGATGTCCCAGTTTCAACAAATGTTTTTTGACGTCTTCCTTTAAGCGAAAACCGCCATGGTCTGCCCCCAAACCTATCTTCATTGTCCTTCCTCCTTATAGAAACCGTGTGTTATGTCAAATAACTACTTCTATTGTAACGGTATAGGTTGATGATTACAACCTATTTCGTGCGATTTGTCAACTTTTTTGTATTCCGAGCTGAAGTCTGAAACGACCTGAAAAAATACACTCTTTATCTCCTTGCAAAACTTCTGAAAAACATTTCCGATCAAAAACGAACAACGACGCTTCCCGTTCTGCAAAATCCCAGTTATGAGAACCGATGCAATCCCACGTTGAAAGTCATAGTGATCCTGATTTTGACATGAGATTTTTGATCTATAGTGAAGATACAAATAAAGCTAAGGAAATACCCCACAAAGGGCACTTCCGATTCTTCTTCAGTTTTATAAGACACAAGAGTTTGTCATATCAGTGTTTTCAAGAATTTCACCCTTCGTACAAAATTGATTTTTAGAATTATGCGGTATCGTCCTAAATATCTGCATATAAATGCACTAGCTAAGCAAACTTTTCAACCTGAGGACCTTATCCAAAGAAGCATCGATCGCGGATAGGATCTCATCTCTGGTAGACATATACTCTTCCAAACTTCCTCCATAGGGATCCGCAATATCGAGGTCATGAGAATAGGAGACCGAAGAAAAGTTGAGTTCCTGACCGCTCTTTTTCTGCTCGATGATCTTCTTGAGTTCTTCCTCATCCAAGTTCTCAAATTCTTTTAGGGTGAAAATAAGTTGTTCTCGGAGATGACTTCTAAGCACGTCCCTATGGCTGCACGCCATGGTAAGAAAAAGACCCTGATCCAAGGTCTCGGGGTTTGCCGTCCTGCTTCTGTGATCGGAAATATCGATATCCAACTCCTCCATCGCCCTTATGCTGTTCAAACTCGCCTCGTAACCGGGAAATCCTCCCAGCCCGAAAGAGGTGACTCGGATCCCCTTTATCTCCCTCTCCTCGATCAGCTTCCTCAAATAGTACTCCGCCATCGGACTTCGACAGGTATTGCCCGTACATACAAACGCTATCTTCATAACTTCCTCCAAACTTCACTGTTCTCTCAACGTTCCGTTTGACAAACTTGAGACCGTCCAAGCCTGCCACAAAGACACGCAATATCTTTTCATCGTTTTTTAAACGATGTACTAGTGTACTGACATATTGATATTTATCTTTATTTCTTATCTCGGTTATAAACCAAAAGAATTAACATCAAAGTCCGAATTACCGTGAATCTCAACGTGCCAATATACTAGTTCCTTCCTGTTTTCCCTACATCTTAGGAAAACACCGATCAAAGGGATATCGTGCTTTTACCGTTGTTTTACAGAGGATAGAGATCCTATAAAATCAACGTTTCTAAATACTTTGTTCTTCGTACGAAACCGGACTTATCATATTTTTTAATGATACGGTATTGCCCCGGATTTATATCAGCTACGACTCATCCCTTTTGAGCCTCTTCTGTGTTGAATTCGCATAAATAATCTGTCCTCCTGCCGCCTTTTCTGCACGATTCATCACCGCCAAGCCCACCTCATCTTCTCCAACATCTTCCATCAATACGACCCGATGCCCTTCCTTATCCGCCTTTCTAAGGTAAGAGAACAGGACCTTTGCCGCCTCCAAGGAAGTTTCTCCGAGAAGGTAGACCTCCAAGCCCTTATAAGACTCCCTGTGTTTTTCCATGGCGAAGATGACCGGATCTTCATCCCTGTGATCCCGATATTCTTCCAAGATCCTTTCGACCATACCTTCCCCCTTGACAACGTACACGCTCGCGTTCGGAGAATAGTGGGTATATTTCATTCCCGGAGCCTTGGGAGCATCTCCCTGTCCCAAAACAGCCTTGTCCACACGGACAGGACCCACAACTGCTTCGAGCTCGCTTAAGCCGATCTTTCCGGGTCGAAGGATGACGGGAATGTCCTCCGTCATATCGACGATGGTAGACTCCAAGCCCACCTCGCTCGGTTCGGAGAGGAGGATCGCATCGACCCTGTCTCCCATCTCTTCCACCGCATCCTCCCACATGGTGATCGACGGCCTGCCCGAGATGTTTGCGGAAGGAGCTGCGATCGGGGTATCGGACCGGCGAATGAGTTCCAGAGCGATCTCGTTGGAGGGCATCCTTACCGCCACTGTGGAAAGCCCTCCCGTCGTTTCTGCGGGAACGATGTCCTGCTTATCAAACACCATGGTCAGAGGACCCGGCCAAAACACTTCGGCAAGTTTCCAAGCCTTTTCTCCGAGGTTACGCGCGACCAAAGTAAGCATCTCCATATCGGCGATATGGAGGATGAGAGGATTGTCCGACGGCCTACCCTTCGCTTGGTAGATGTTGTGAGCCGCTTCGTGATCAAGCCCGTTGGCGCCAAGACCGTAAACCGTCTCCGTCGGAAAGATAACGATTCCCCCATGACGGATGATACGGGAGGCAAGCTCCATCTTCTCTTTTTCTTTCAAAGGATCTTCTATCCTTATCAACTCTGCTCTCATAGTATCCCTTCTTCTCTCCTGTCTACAAAAAACAGGAGCGATATGCCCCTGTCGATTATAGTGCCTGTAATTTTTCCGCTTGATCCGTCGTGATAAGAGCATCCAAAATCTCATCTATATCTCCGTTGAGGAAGTTCTCCAGTTTATACAGGGTCAAAGAGATCCTGTGATCGGTCACCCTTCCCTGCGGATAGTTGTAGGTTCTTATTCTCTCGGAACGATCTCCCGAGCCCACCTGACTTTTACGCTCCTGTGCCAATTCCTTCTGAGCTTTTTCAAGCTCCATATCATAGAGCTTCGCCTTCAAGATCTTAAATGCCTTCTCCTTGTTCTTCAGCTGTGACTTCTCGTCCTGCATAGAAATAACGATCCCCGTCGGCTTATGCGTCAAACGGACGGCAGAGTCGGTCGTATTTACAGACTGCCCGCCGTTACCCGAAGAACGGAACACATCGACGCGAACATCGTTGAGATCCAGTTCCACTTCCACATCATCGACCTCCGGCAATACGGCGACCGTAGCGGTAGAGGTGTGGATCCTCCCGCTCGACTCGGTCTCGGGAACACGCTGAACGCGGTGTACTCCCGATTCATATTTAAGTCTGGAGTAAGCTCCCCTTCCCGTTATCATAAAGACCACTTCTTTGTAGCCTCCGATGCCGGTCTCGTTGGAAGACATAAGTTCCACCTTCCAGTTTCTCGCCGATGCATACATCGAGTACATACGGAAGAGAACTCCCGCAAAAAGAGCCGCCTCGTCTCCTCCGGCACCGCCTCGAATCTCGACAATAACGTTCTTCTCATCGTTGGGATCCTTGGGGATCAACAGAAGTTTCAACTCCTTTTGGATCGTCTCCATCAACTCTTCCTTCTCGGAGAGCTCCATCTTCGCCAATTCTCTGAGTTCTTCGTCCTTCTCTTCCTCCAAGATCTGACGGGAACCCTCGATATCATCCCTTGTCTGCTTGTACTCTCGATATTTTTGAATGATCGGTTCGGTGTCGGAGATCTCCTTCATATATCCCCTCCACCTATCCATATCGTTCATCGCCTCGGGCTGCGCTACAATGTTGTTGAGTTCATTATACTTCTGCTCTAAGGCTTCCAAATTTTCAAACATAGTTTATTCCTCCGATTTTTTATTTCGTGTTTCTTTTCCCTTCAATGCGGCTTTGTTTGCAATAATGACGCGGTCTCTTCCCGCCAAATCTTTGATGACCTCAACCTGCAGATAGCCTCTCTTCCTACAGATCTCCCCGACCTTCTC
>JAUMWQ010000145.1 GCA_030529565.1 Filifactor alocis
TACGAGTTTAGGACCTGTCCGAAAGATACGAAAACTTGGGCATACTCTCCAGTTTGAACTTGTTTTTGCGATGGAGCTCATCGATCTTTTTCCTGTGCTCTTCGTTATTGATCCTTCCCTCCCTGATATAGGTATCGAGTTCCTCGTAGGTGAAACCGAGATTTTCTTCATCGCTCTTGCCTGAGAGCCCGTCGATCGGTGTCTTTTCGATAAACTCATCCGGAAGTCTAAGAACCCTTCCCACCTCCTTGACCTCGCGGACCGTCAGAGATGACAGGGGAGAAAAATCCCCCGCCATATCTCCGTAGCGGGTGGAGTATCCCACCCAGTCCTCACTGAGATTGCAGGTATTGGCCACCCTACCGTTCTCCGTCTGCGATACGGCATAGAGGGTCGACATCCTTATCCTCGCCGGAAGATTTATTACCGCTTGCCTGCTAAGTTCCTTACCGAGAGAGGCCTCCAACTCCGCACTGAGAGCCTTCACAGTCTCACCTATGTTTACAACGACCTTTGATATTCCCAGATGTTCGCAGAGACGGCGGGATACGTCGATATCCCACTGCTCCCCCTGAGGCATCAGCACCCCGACCACCCTGTCCCTGCCCAGGGCCTCTACGCACAGGGCTGCGACCACGGAGGAGTCCTTTCCGCCCGAGATCCCGACGATCGCCCTGCTCCCTTTCCCGTTCTCTTCAAACCAAGTTTTGATCCATTCGATACAGTCCTTCGTCACCTTAGGCGCATCAAAACCTCTTTCTTTTGTCATCTCTGTCTCTCCTTTTCTAAAATCCGTCCGCATGCAGTTCTCTTCGAACATCGGCCAAGCTCTGTTCGCGCAGGAGCACCCCGTCCCTAAAGACCTCCTGCAACAAGTTCTCTTCACAGCAGGCTTCTTCCCAAGTATATTCGTCGCGATAGGAGATGAGGCCTTCTTCTTCCCTTACGATGCAGCAGCCCTTTTGGCTCTTCTTAAAACCTCCGTTTTTGGGATCCTTAAAGATCGGGTAGGGTCTGCCTTCGATCTCCATATAGGTCGCTTTGACGGCAAAGGAGAAGGTGTCCCGTGTAAAGGGCTTGAGCACACCGTCTTCCTCCAGACACTGCATGGAGAAACTGCCCGCTCCCAAGGCTACATTGGAGATCGCAAAGCCGTTTTCTTCTAAAATACGATAGATCTCTTCACATCTCTGAAGGGTGATACTGTCGCCGTAGATCGCCTTAACATGGGGATCGAGCACCTTGTAGCCCTTGGAGTTCACCGTTCCTCCGAACTGTTCCCATAGTTTGAACACCGTCTTTGTAACGACCTCAACACAGTCGCCCGAGTCGCCCCTCATCAGCATACAGCCCCTGTGCTCCATGATCTCCTTCTTGAGCTTAGGCAGGATGTTGTCGATGACGTTCCAATAATCATAGGAATCGAGGACGGCGGAAAAACTCGTATCGGGATAGATCTCAGTAAGAAGCCTGCGAAGAAGGGTGATCTCATCGCCATCCACTGCGTAGTTGCTGCACATGACGCTGTGTTCCGTACTGGGACTTCCGAAGGCGACCTCTTCTTTCTCGCAGTCGCAGTTGTAATTTTGCTCCAAAAAGGGAATTACGGGAACCGTTGCCGTATTCAGGAAGGAAAGACACCAGCCCGCACTGCTCTTGACCGCGGATTGCAAGGATTCCTGTCCGCGGAAGGAGAAATCTCCGAGCAGTCTCGCCCGCACCACAGTGTCGTCACAGGTTTTTTTTGCATAAACATTGACGATGTCGCGGTAGGACGCTCCGACGGTCGCGCTGATCATCGGATGCCACATCTCCGCCGAAACCAAACTCTCCAAAGCTTGGGGAAGCCAAGCGAAGTTCGGGTGCGTATTGGTCATGGCAAACATCGGAACATGCATCGGGACCCTCGTGCCCTCCTTCAAGGACCTGATCTCCACCGGAAGATATCCCAGATCGTGCAGAAGGCCGACTCTCTCCCCGTTATAGGTGCCCTTGCCCAGAGAGGCATCCAGGACCCGTGCATATTCTTGCACGACCTCCTCCTTCGGACGGGAGAAAAACTCCTCGTTGAAGTAGTCGATGAGGTAGGTCTTGACAAACGCCTGTAAGCCGAACATCACGACTTCCTTCCACCTGTCTATCCTGCTCATCCTCGGGGTAAAATATGACACCGACTTGGTGATCTTCTTCGGCAACATATCCGAATGGACCGCCTTATAAAAATCAATCAACAATAAAGGATTTGTCTTTTTCATCTTCTTCTCCGTTTCTATGGGAAGACCGCTCAAAAATGCCAATGTCCTTCCCATTCTTTTATCCTGCTCTTTCATTTAAACTTCAATATGCTACGGTTGTGCCTTACCGAAAAACAGGTACTTTTTGGAAACTATATCCTCTCTTATATTATTTATTGAATTTGACCCTTTGAACGCTTTCAAGTGTATAGTCATACCAAATTGTTTTTCGGCAGTTCTATATTCTGTATCCCCGACATTTCAAAGGGAAGATAGTATTCCTATGAATTTCAGCATCTCATTACACTAAGCCTCGTTGGACACCTCTTCGATATACTCACTCTCGTCCCTATGCAGACTCCTTGTCGTAAAATGTCGCTCAACCTCTCCGCTTTTTAGCAATTGTAGATATTTACTCTTCTCCGAGAGGAGGCTCGCCTCGGTATGGGTCGCAAAAGAGCAGATCTTGTCCACGCCTTCCTCCTTCAGGGCCGCCACACTGTAATAGAAGGTCCCCCCGTAACTGCAGATATCGTCGACCATAAGCACCTTTGCTCCTTTGAGATCCAGATCTCCTTTGACGATCTCCAAGCCGAGGATCTTCCCGCTCTTCCAATCCCTTACCTTTCTGCCGTAACAGGTGGCAAAGCCCGGAAGAAGATCGACATATCGCTTGGAGGCTCCCTCGTCGGGAAAGTAGATCACAAGATCCTCCCTTCCCACCCGATCCAAGACACGTTCGAGGGCCTTCTTCGGCGTAAGAGGAACGATATTGTTCAACAGTGCTCTCCCCACATCGGAATGAACATCGGTCACCTCGACCGCATCGAAGGAGAGGGAATTGATCCATTCGCAGAAATACTTCAGGGTAAAGACCTCGTCCCGATGTTTGACCCTGTCCATACGGGCATTGGGAAGGTAGGGGAGAAACAGTTCCATCCTCCTTGTTCCCCCCTCCCTCAAATGCCTTGCCACACAAAGGAGTTGAAACAATTCTTCATCCGACTCGTAAAACCACTCTATCCTCGCCTCCTCACAAGGCTCGCAGTGGAGGAGAGGTGTTCCGTCGGGAAACTTCTTCCTGTCAAGCTCACGCTTATTTATCAAGATCATCTTCCATCATCCTCTCTTAACAGCGATCTGACAACCTTCCATAGAAGAAAGGGCATTGTTATGGCTCTGCACCGTAACTCCCGCACAGCAGGAGGCATCGACCGAAACCTCGATATCGGGATAGTCCGAACGCAGGATCATCGCATTGGAGATCACACAGATATCGGTACAGACTCCGATCAGCTCGATCTCCTCCGGATCGTACTTTCGGATCACCTCGGAGAGTTTCGTACTTCCAAAGGCCCTCTTCTCAAGGGGACTCTCCGACAAAAACACCTCGTCGCGATCCTCCCATCCCGCCTTCATCTCTTTGATCTCATCGATGAGCTCCGCTCCCAGGCTCCCTCGAATACAGTGCTCGACCGGAAGACGTCTGCCCTCCCCCGTCTGCAGATAATCCTCCCCATGCACATCTTGGGTGCAGATGATCTTCCAGCCTTCTCTGCGTGCCCTCTCCATCCTCTCCACGACCTTGGGGACGACGGCTCTGCACTCCTCATTTCCCAATACCCCTGTAATAAAATCATTCTGCATATCGATAACGACCAGTAGTTTCATCTCTTTTCCACCTTTCTTTTTATGTGATACGTTCATACAAGTATATTTATATCTATTTTTATGATCACAAAAATTTGTTTTACCTTCTATGGAGTACAAATTGTCGATATCCATAACTCCCTCTAAAGCCTGCTATTTCAACGGATGAATTATACAGAACGGTATTTACTGAATCGACACATATTTGGGAGACTACATCATGTCTTCAAACGGTATTTCTGCCGGGAAACGGTATCAAAGGAGTACCCGCATTATACGTTAATATGGTTCAAGATCCGCAACCGAAGAAACCGGTTTTTCTCTTTATACTATTATCCATTAACATTGGCAGGTTGAACACTTTGAAGCATATAATCCTCCAAGTTTTTTCGTTAATGATATGTGTTTCATACTTGGCATTTCAAACCAAGAATGGTATTATACTATTATTCTTTTGAACTGTGGACATAAACGATCTGTGAGCAATAGAAGATAGAACAGTTTTTCCATTAGAAAAATAGATATATCCATACTTCTATTGGAGAATAGTATTACACGATGCACACTGTCAATCCTTCTTCATCCTATAATAGGAACTCGGTCTCTTGGAGAACTCCGTGGATGTCTCCCCCGTCTTTTCGACCGCCCCGACCGCTTCATAACGGTTCTTGAAGTACCTTCTGAAGTTCGGAGTATCGTAGTCCTTATCCTCTACCGCCTCATAGATCTTTTGGAGTTCAAAGAGGGTGAACCTCCTCCTGTCCTTCAAAAACTCCAGGGCGATATCCGTATAGTGCAACTTGCCCCTCATCCTCTCGACGGCAAGGGCAATGATCCTCGCATGGTCGAAGGCCAGATGATCTTCGCCGAAGTCCTCGCTCCCCGAAAGTTTAAGCCCCTTCTCGGAGAACCTTACCCGGAAGAAGTTGCTGTCTTCTTCGCCTTCCAACAAGAGATCTCTGGGCAAGATAGCCAGGTATGCGACGGTCACGATCCTCATCCTCGGATCCCTGTCCTTATCTCCAAAGGTATAGAGCTGTTCAAGGTGAAGATCGCAGAGCCCCGTCTTCTGTTTCATGATCCGAACGGCAGCCTCCTCCACGGATTCTTCGATCCCGACAAAGCCTCCCGGCAAAGACCAGCTCCCCTTGTAGGGAAAGTCCGACCTCTTCTTGAGAAGAACCTGAAGGCGAAACTCCTCGTCGAGGGAGAAGATCAGGATGTCCACAGTCAGAGATAACCTCTCATAGGCCTCCTTGCGATAACTCTCAAGATAGTCCTCTTCACCCAGATAAGAAGGCTCCTCCCGTCCGTCGTATCCCATCGTCTTCTCCACATCCTTTTCTTTTTGAGTTTTGCTTAGATCGGAAAAAACACCTGTGTGATTGGATTTTTTACCATATTTTCCTTGCAGTTCTTTCAAGTCTTTGCCCTCCTCTTCTTTTGCTTGCAGAGCCTTATCTTTCCTCTTCTTATGCTCGACTTCCAAGGAATTTGCTCGATTGCCGTTACAGTCTTCCGGAT
>JAUMWQ010000146.1 GCA_030529565.1 Filifactor alocis
GGCCTTTTTGAAGAAAAAAACAGCCTGTTTTGAGCGAAAAAATCTCCCTTCCCTCAATTATTTGTAAAAAGGAGATTTTTATGGCAATGGTGCATAAAGACAGATATACTTTTTCTGATATTTTGTAAGATATATGAATCTTGTAAAATTAACATTTTAACGAAACTTGCCTTACCATTTGTGAAAACCGCTTTTATACCGTTTCTTCAAATAATGCAGTATATCGTTAATAGTCGGAGTCCTCTTCATATGAAAATCCGTAGAGTTCAGCATAGGTCTTATTTTCGCTCAGGCACTCTTCAAGGATCCGGATCCACTCCTGCGTAGACAAAGAAGACGGAGAGGTAGGTGGACCGTCCTTAAATATTTTCTGATACATACGAACCAATTCCCCAAATCGAAGTTCCTCCTGAGACAACTCTTTTTCGGGCTTACTCATCAGCCACTCCAGCGCCTTGGTATTTGTTTGCATGCAATCCCTCCATAACTTTTATAATAGCCCCATATACTTTCAGAAACATTCCCTTGATCGTATGCGAGTTTTCCAAATCATTTATCACTACTGATATTGAAAATATGATCTTACTTTATACCAATGCAGCTTAAGGGGCAGATCCCTCCGCCCTTCTTCTTGCTAAAATACCATAAACAACAGATGTGCCGCTATTCCCGCACAAAGTCCTCCTACCGTGTGGCTCAATATCGCCTTGGAGGTCATCACCCTTGTATTTAAGGCATCCATCATGGCGATATGGGTGGACAGGTATCCGCTCCAACACATGCAGATGGCGGTAAATACCGCGATATCATTGCCCGTTACATTGCCGACTTCGCTCATTCTCTTGATCACGCCCAAAGCCGCTCCCGACGAGCCCAGTGCCGTGATCGGAACGGAGATCGCCTCGTAGGAACTGAAGCCGAACAGAGGCTTGATAACAGGTGCGATCTTTTCTCCGATCCACGGAAGTACGGGAATACCCTGGTACTCCGCTCCCGTATAGACCCCATCGGGTCCGGGTCCGTGAGTGAGGATCATAACGATGCTGCAAATGATCAAAACTCCCGGAATGATCGCCATCCCCATCTGAACTCCGGACTGTCCACCTTCCAAAAGCGCCTCAAAAAAGCGTGAAAAATGCGAACCCTCCCGGATCTTTCTCATATTCTCGGGAATCCTCTCCACTCCTTTGACCTCGACCATATCGGTGGTCCCGTAGACCTTTTTGGTAAAGTGGAGCATCATACGAACGCTGACGATACTTCCCGCTACCGCCCCTAAGTTTCCGATCAGGGCCGCTCCTACCGCGCCTTCGACCGGCATACTCATCATCGTAGTCGTAACGATCAGCCCCATACCGAACGAGGTACCGAGGTTGGTCAATGCGGGTATCTGATATTTTTTGAAGTAGCTCAGGAAGTTGTCCTCATTGGCAAGGGTCAAAATCGACGGATTGTCCGACAGATAGCAGTTGAGGATCCCCAAAGACGCCGCTCCCGGAAGACCGTACAGAGGTCTTACAAAGGTGGATAGAAGTTTGTTCACGGTAGAAATAAAGCCGAACTCCGAAAAGAGCGAAGAGATGGCTCCGGCGATGACCGACATCGCCATTATGTAGAAACAGACATCTATAAGCAAGTGATAACTTGTGTTGATGATCGTCATGATCATATTCGTGCCGCCCATCTTGAGACCGAGGGCACTAAATAGACCGAAAAAGATAACGATAAATACAAAATTCTCCAAACTTATGTCTTTCTTAAACTGATTTTTTTGCTCCATGTAAACAGTCCCCCTTGGATTTTTTGACTACCTACATCATAGCATAATTCTTTCGAAAAAAGGACTGTTTTTTTAAGTCCATCAGTCTTCTCCCTGTGATTTCAAGCAATTCGAAATCTGAATAATTATAGACTTCAAAGCTTTGAAAATACTGAATTTTCTATATAGTTTCAGCAGTTGAGAGTGGAAAGAACATGCTCAGCCATAGAGAGTTTTCTTATGCTGTTATCCATTCGAGCTACCGATATCGACGAGCTTTATTCTGTGGGTAACAAAATAAATTTTTGCGCCTGTGCGTGTGAATATACCGGAATTTCTGTAGAAAAATTCCTTCAAATAGATTGCGTGCAACTCACAGCACTACTGTGCTGACATATTGATATTTAGCTTTATTTCTGATCTCATACTATTCTCCGTTTGAAATGCCGGGTATGCAGAATATACAATTTCTGAAAACAATTTGGGTGATCCTATCCTTTCAAAGAATTCAACCTGTCGATTCTAATAGATAATCATATAAAAGTGATTTTGAGATGGTTTTTTGAATGATGCGGTGTTTGCCTAAAGAAACACCGTACAAAAGCAGACTTTCGATGTTCCCCCGTTTTTATAAAATTCGAAAGTCTGTCATATCAACATTTTCAAGAATTTCATCCTTCGTGCAAAATAGATCTTATGCCGATTTTTTGAATTGTGCGGTGTTTTCCTAACTTATTTTTCAACGATATATTCTTTTAGGGAAACACTGTACCGTGTTTCCCCCTTCTTCTACTTCGAGCCGAAGAGTTCCATGATCATCTTGGCGATCTCTTTGGTGCTCGCGGTCTTGGAGGTGTTCATCATAATCTTTTTGACCTTGGACAGAAAATCCGCTGACAGCTTGGATTCGATCACCTTCGTGATCCAATCGATGTCCTCCGCCTTTTTGTTGCCGAGGTAGATCTGCTCGAAGGCATAGGCCGTGCCCTCGCCGATAGCTGCAACAAAACAGCCCGCAACGATGGCATTGATCACGCTCGCCGCCAGATTGATCCCGGGAATGGCCTTCAAAGCACTGATGGTCGCCTTCGCCGCGGTTCCGACGGTCCCTACTTCAACGATGGTGTTGAGCAGTTTCTTGGAGTCCTCCCTCCTGTTGAGCTCATAGATCTTGGAGATGGCGTTGATCTGCATCACCTCGATCGGTGCCAATATTGCCCCGTCCGCAAAAGGGATGGGAACAGCTCCAACCACCACCCCCGACGTCGTGGCCAGGCCGATAACGCTTTGGGCCATGACCCGCTTTCGGTTCAGCTTAAACTTGGAGATGTCCTTCTCCGCCGCCTTGATCCCCTCGGGAAGAAGTTCGTTGGTCGCCTCGATCAGTTCCGTGATCCCCTCGGGAGGCGCACAAGCGGACTCATTGAGAACATAGGTGGAGGCAACGACAGGCAGGACCTTCCTCAGGTTCTTCGAGTGTTTCTTCTGCTTGGCAAAGGCATTGTTGACCATCTCGATATTCTCTTCCCTCTCCGGCACGGAATACGACTTGGTGATCACCACGATAATCGGCACCGACTCCCACACCGAGGTCGCGCCCGACAAACTCTTGATCGTATCGGGAAAAAGTTTTCTCGAAGTGCCGTCGATACAAAACCATATCACATTGATCTGACTGTCCTCATGCCCCTCTTTGGCACTGTTCTTCGACCATTTTTTGACGGCTTGGACCGCCTGCCTCTTCTTGAAGAAAGAGGGCTCGAACCCGACCGTATCGATGATACGAAAGGGGATGGCCTCCGACTCGTAGATCTCCAGCTCCTTCGTCGTCCCACTCGTCCCCCATCCGGTTTTTGCCACTTCCTCTCCCAGAACGGCATTGATCAGGGTGGACTTGCCGACCCCCGAATTTCCTATGACCAAGACATTTCCCTTTGTTCCCATCTTCTCTCTCATCCTTCCGCAAACTTCTCCTTGCATAATACTTCCGATATTTTCGGCAAACACCGCGTAATTTGAAAAAACATCGTAAAATCTCTATATATGAAAACTGAATTTCTTGAACGCACCGATTTATACTATTATTCATTTGAATTATGGATATCAGCGTTCTATAACTCCGTGGAAGATACACAAATTTTCGTGTTCGCAAAAAAGCTATAACAACACTTCGATTGGAGAATAGTAACAACAAAATTCCATTTTTGCACATTCAGTAAGAAAATCTAAATTTTACATTTGTGCGATATTCGCTTTATGCCAAAGTGTCCTAAAGAGAAGTTCAATAATCTCCTCCCCTTATTATATCTCCTCTACAGCCTTTTGGCAACGAAGATAACGGACGAAGGAACTCCGGTTTTTCCACTTGCTTTATACTATTCTCCGTTTGAAATGTCAGATGGGCAGAATATATATTTACCGGAAACGTTTTGAGTAATCGTGGAATTCAAACTTCACGACCGAACAATTTTAAAGAAATACCGCACAAAGGAATATCTTGATTTTGACATTCTTGTATGGAACACGAAAACCTTGTGAAACGAACACTTTCAGAAGTCCTATTCTTCATGTAAAGCCAACTTTATACTTATGGAAACACCGCCCAAGGGCAAACCTTCGATTTTTCTTTGGTTTTATAAAACGCAAAGATTTGTTGTACCAAAGTTTTCAAGAGTTTTATCTTTTGTAAAAAACGGATCTTATGCCGATTTTTCGAATTATACGCCATTGCCTTATCATTCAAATTATGCTGTATCTCCTTAATAGATGATAGTAGGAGTTCGGATATTTGAGGGGGTTGACATACAGAGATGCTTATAGTATAATTTTAATATAATATTGTGGTTATAAATATCAGAGATGGTTATAGGGATAATTTTATGAATTTGCAAGAAAATAATTTTTCTTAGTATAGGAGTGGAGATGTTTCTGACTTAGACAAAAGATTTTGTTCGATCCCTACATTTGTATATTAATACTATTCTCTGTTTGAAATTCCGGGTATGAAATATCTATCATTTCCGAAAAAACAATTTGAACGATGGTTCAAAGAGTTCAACCTGTCGATTCCAATAGTCAATAGTATGAGAGTTGTAATTTGGAGGTGCACAATGAAACACGCATATGATCACTCGTCCGCGATGAATAAGAAAAAAATATTTACGGCATTGGATATACTCCTTCTCTTGATATACAGCTGCCCGCTGATTTTTCCGCATATTCTTAAGACCTATGTCAATGATTTTATCGTCTTTTTCGCGTTCCTGATCCTGCTTGTATATTACGGGATCCGTTCAAAGATAGCACAGGAACCTTTTATGAATATAAGCAGAAAAAATGCTCTAATCAGGGTGGTCGTCTATATATGCCTGGTCGTTATCGACCTTATCTTATCGAGATTCGGGGACTATCCTCATCTGTTAACGTTTGAGATCATGGTCTCCATCATAGCAGGGGAGCTGTATCGCACCTTATTTGAGAAGGATCAGTGATCGCCTAAATCTGTTATCCGGCCGAGTTACTGATATCAGGTTCTTTGGAAACAGTGCACAAGGGCAAATTTCTGATCTTTATTCAATACCATTCTCCGATAGAAGTATGGATATATCTATTTTTCGATGACGAAAAACTATGTTG
>JAUMWQ010000147.1 GCA_030529565.1 Filifactor alocis
TGGGACAAGCTCTAGGTGCAAAGGTATTGCTAGTCAATTTCGTACTTATGACCCTTCCCGGAGACATTGTTAAATGTTTTGTAGTAACAATACTAGGAAAAAAACTTTTACCCATTCTTAAAAATTAGCGCTTAGGAAAAAGAACTTCATTATGAGGTTCTTTTTTTGCAGGTTAGGTGTAGAGTCTTGTTTTTTACGGAAGGATGCTATTGATTATTTGGAGATTGGCAATATCTTGTCCTTAAACGATAAAATGCATTTCAACATTTATGCAGTAAGAGTTGTTGGGATAAACAGTTTAGATTTTTTGCTCCGAGTGCTATTTAAGATTATACAAAATAGAGATATTTTATTTTTTCATCGATTTTGTAGCGTTCATATATATGAGGGGGTGTCAAGATTTTAAATTGAAGAGAAAGATAAATGAACGAAAACAGCCAAAGTCAATTCAATCTTCTGAAAAGATGTTTTAATTAATGTAACATAAATATCATATATAGAGGGACTAATATAGGATTTTTTTAAAAAAAGTATCGATTGATTTTTCGGATAATTAGAAGTATAATGGGTTTGTAGAAGCAAATGGTATAACATTTTATTTTTAAGAAGAGGAATCGTTTGTTTGAAGATTTTTTTACGCTATTGTCCCGTTCAAATTCCGGCATTGTGAACCATGTAAAGCTCCAAATCGTTTTAAGTCGTTGAAGGGCCTAAACACACGTTGGCAATTTAAGCAGGTGATAGTATAAATTTCGGGTACATAGTTTCCTGAAATCGTTATGTAGTGGATCTGAAGAGCAAAATGATTTTACTCAAATCAAAGGGAGGAAGAATGTATGCAATCAATACTTAAGGTTAACGATTTTATCGGGGGGATCGTTTGGGGTTGGCCAATGCTTATCTTGCTTGTAGGAACAGGTATTGCGTTAACATTCAGGCTCAATTTTATTCAGGTGTCTAAATTCGGTTATATTATGAAGAACACTTTATTCAAGATGTTTGACAAATCTACCGATAAAGACGGAGAAGGAGAGGTCACTGCATTTCAAGCGGTATCTACTGCTCTGGCTGCTACGGTAGGAACGGGTAATATAGCAGGGGTTGCTATGGCGATTGCAACTGGAGGACCGGGGGCGGTATTTTGGATGTGGATGTCGGCATTTTTTGGAATGGCAACGAAGTTCTCGGAAGTTGTTCTTGCAATTACTTATCGTGAAAAAGAGGCAAATGGCTCCTTTTCGGGAGGGCCTATGTATTATATTAAAAATGGGATAAAACTTCCTTGGTTGGCAAGCGTATTTGCTTTGTTTGGAGCTTTGGCATCGTTTGGTATAGGTAATATGACGCAGTCAAACTCCATCGCACAGGCTTTGGAAACTAAATTCAGCATCAATCCTTTGTGGACGGGAGTTATTTTGGCTGTGCTTGCAGGTATTGTTATCTTGGGAGGGATCAAGAGAATCGCGAGTGTTACGGAGAAACTTGTTCCTTTTATGGCGGCATTTTATATTTTGGGATCTATAGCTATTATTTTAATGAATATAGAACGTATTCCTACTGCTTTTGGTTTGATCTTTGGTAGCGCTTTCAGCGCTAAAGCTGCAGTAGGAGGTTTTGCGGGAGCGACTTTAAAGCAGGTTATGAAGATGGGTATTGCACGTGGAGTATTTACCAATGAAGCAGGTTTGGGCTCAGCGCCGATCGCCCACGCAGCTGCAAAGACTGATCATCCTGTACGTCAGGGAATGTGGGGTGTTTTTGAAGTTTTTGTAGATACGATCGTTATCTGTACCATGACTGCTCTTGTGATTTTGGTTACCAATCAGTGGGATAGCGGACTTCAAGGAGCGGCGTTGACCTCTGCTGCTTTCGATACAGGATTTAAAGGTGGAGGATATATCGTTGCCATCGGTTTGACACTATTTGCATTCTCTACAATTTTAGGTTGGGCATATTACGGAGAGCGATGTATGGACTTTTTGTTCGGAGCGAAGTCTGTTATGGTATATCGACTTCTCTATGTTCCTTTTATTATTATTGGAAGTATAGGTAAACTTCAAGAAGTGTGGGCAATTTCTGATACACTTAATGGATTGATGGCGATACCCAACTTGATTGCGGTCTTTATGCTACAAGGTGTTGTTATCCTTTTGGCAAAAGACTTCTTGTCTCATCCGGGCCGTATTTGTGCATCGGAAGAAGAATATTTGCAAGTTATTCCCAAAGATAAGAGACCCTAGTTAAATAAGCGTATAATTGGGATAAACAGTATAAAATCAAACTCAAAAAGGCGGATAACTTACAGCTATTCGCTTTTTTGAGTTTGATGGAAAGATCGTTCGATCTGTGGTGAAAGTCCATGTGGGGTTCAGTTGACTAAAGACTTGCAAGTTTCATATCGTATTGTTATAAGCTGAATTTTTGAGTTTTAGCGTGCTTTAGTCTTAGGTTTCACGCCACAGTGTTCGGTTTCAAATGTAGTGTTAGTTCCGTTTTTGCTTTTCATTTACCGGAAATTCCGGCTTACAATTATGGGGGTCATGAATTTTTACATCTTATGTTTTGATTGGATTTCAGTATTAGGGGAAACACCGCACAAAGGTAGGTTTCTTGTTTTTGTTTTGAGTTTCTAAAATGAGAAAAATTTTCATATCAAGATGTTCGATAATTCCTCAAATTATGTGGTGTTGCCATAGTTATAGAAAAGAGGTTTGCGGAACATGTCTTCGATTTTTTTATCTTTTGAGAGAACCGAAGATTCCTCGAATAAGCTCTTTCCCGATCTGTCTTCCTATCGTCCCGGAGATGCTTCGTGTCATCTGCTTCATACTTGTCTCAAGAAAAGTATCACTTGATTTTGATCTTGAAGTTTTGGTGGTTTTTTGATACATTTCTCTTTCCCACTTTTCCTTTTCTTTTTGGAAGGCTGCTTCTTCTTTGGCTCTTTGTTTTTCCCATTCTTCCTGCTGTTTACGGCGGATTTTGTCCTCCTCTTCTCTCAAGGATCTTTGTCTTAGAACCTCGTAGGCTGATTCTCTGTCAATCGGATTCCTGTACTTTGAAGCTAGAGGTTCTGCACTCAGGTTGGAAGCGATCAAGGAAGGATCGGCCGGCCCCATCTTACTCGATGGAGGAAGGATGGTAACGATATCGACTTCACCGGGAGCGCCGTCTGCATCCAAGAAGGAAACGAGGGCTTGTCCTACCTTTAAAGAGGTGATTTGTGAAACGATATCGATGTTTCCGTCGTTACGGAAAGACCGGGCTGCTGCTTTGATCGCTTTTTGATCTTTGGGAGTAAAGGAGCGAAGAGCATGTTGAACTTTATTTCCGAGTTGACCGAGGACATCTTCTGCAATGTCATCGGGATTCTGAGAAATAAAGTAGATACCTACTCCTTTGGAACGGATCAACCGAACCACTTGTTCGATTTTATCCAAGAGCACCTTGGGGGCGTTGTTAAAGAGGAGATGGGCCTCATCGAAGAAGAAGACCAACTTCGGTTTGTCTAAGTCTCCCGCTTCCGGCAATTCCTCGAATAGTTCTGAAATCATCCAAAGAAGAAAGGTGGAATACATTTTGGGACTATGGTAGAGTTTTCGTGCATCCAAGATGTTGATATTGCCTCTTGAATTTGCATCGGTTCTCATAAAATCGCGGATATCCAAGGCTTCTTCTCCAAAGAAAAGGTCGGCACCTTCTTCTTCGAAGGCAATGATCTTACGAAATATCGCACTTATGGATGAGCCGGGGAGGTTTCCATACTCGTCTTTTAGGGAAGATGAATTGGAGGATACATACTGTACCATTTCCTTGAGGTCTTTGTAATCGAGAAGTAGGAGCTGTCTGTCGTCAGCAATTCGAAATATGACTGTTAAAATGGATGTTTGTGTTTCATTCAGGTCAAGGAGACGAGAAAGAAGCAAGGGCCCCATTTCCGAAATCGTCGTTCGAACGGGAAGGCCATTCGATCCGAAGATGTCCCAAAATACGGTAGGATAGGAATGGAAGGAAAAGTCCCTAATATCAAGTTCCTTTAAACGCTCATCAATCTTGGGATTTAAGCTTCCGCCCTCTATCATTCCGCTAAGATCTCCTTTGACATCAGCAAGAAAGACGGGAACACCGGCATCGCTAAACGATTCGGCGAGAACTTTCAGGGTAACGGTTTTTCCGGTTCCAGTCGCACCGGCAATCAAACCGTGGCGGTTTGCCATCTTGGGAAGTAAAGCGGCATCGCGACTTCCCCTACCTACGAGTAGAGTTTCGTTGAAATACATGATAGCCTCCTTCTATGAAAGGATTTCAAAGTTGAAATCTGGATTTTCCTGTTTATAATCTTCAAAGATACGAATCAAAGAGTCTGCGTAGTTACCAAGTTGTTTTTTTAGTACAGTGCTGTTTTCGAGAGTGATAAGAGATATATCCGATATCTCACTCAAACAATCCCAGAGGGCATCCAAGTTATCTCCATAATAATAAGGAAGGTCAAGCTTTACACGAAGATAAAGATGAGTATTTTCAGCTGTGTTCATTTTTTTTCCGTCTAGATGTATTTCACGCATAGTTTAATCTCCTTCATATAAGAGTTCAAAGGTGGAGTAGTGGTCACCGGTATAATAGATCCATCCGTCATTGGAGTAGACGATCCTCTTGGGACCTCTTGTTCCTCCTTCATAGTCGATATCACATTCGTACCATATTCTACTTTCGGCAGAGGGAAGTTTTCCTTCGCGATTTTGGAAGATATCACCGCCGATACTCATCCGGTCTGTGACTTCCCAGAGGTTGCCATCTTTTGCGATCCAACCTGATTTTTTTGCCTCTCCTTTGGTGATAAAGTTGGGGGGCAATTTCTTAAAGTTGTGAAGATAAAGAGCAACATCTTCTTTTGAAGAGTAGGCTCCGTTCTCTTTCAATGAGCTGTCCTCTTGTTCGGTAGGCTTATCTTCTTCGTTGTCCTGTGATGTAGCTGAGGTGACAGCATCCTCTTCACTCTCATCGGTCTCTATAGAAGTGTCGTCATCTGATACAGATAGGCCGGATTGCTCTGATGGAGTGATTTCCTGTCTTGTGCAACCTACAACAAAGGATAAAAGAAGGGAGAAGAGTAACAGGATGGGTATTAACTTTCGTTTTATCATGATCAAAGTGTCCTTTCCTTATTTGTTTTTTTATGAAGCACGGCTGGATTTACTCTATTTTGATATTTTTCGATCACAGCTTTTTTGAACTGATCCTACAGTGTTAGAACGCTTGAGTATAGCGGCAAACGATTTTTCACACATCTTAG
>JAUMWQ010000148.1 GCA_030529565.1 Filifactor alocis
ATGGAGGTAACGCTTGGGTTTCAAAGTTTTTTTCAATATCTGATACAACTGTTCTTTCAAAGTTTCAACCCTCTCTATACAGATTATTTGCATAGATATACTCCACTACCTTTCGGGGCAAGAGGTACTGCACGGTGTTCCCCTCCCGGATCGCTTGACGAATCACCGTCGAGGACACATCGATCTTGATCGTCGGCAAAAATACAATATCAGTATGATACTTTTCCTTCAACGACCTAAGTTTACTCTCCACCGACTCGTCCGCAAGATAGGGTCTTGTAAGACAGACAAAGGTCGCATACCTGTGTATCTCTCCTATCCTATGCCATGTATGTAACTGATACAGAGAGTCCAAGCCTATGATGAAGAACAGTTCATCCTGAGGATGTTTTTCTTTCAGGTACTTCAAGGTATCGATGGTATAGGACTTCTTCTCTTTAAATTCACCCTCCAGATCCGAGATGGAAAAATCAGGATTGTCCTCAATTCCCATCTTCGTCATTTCGTAGCGTTGCTCAAAAGTTGTAATGTTTGAAAAGTCCTTGTGAGGCGGGTTCAGTGCCGGCATAAAAACAACCTTGTCCAGATCCAAATAGTCTTTCGCTGCCTGTGCAATATAGAGATGTGCAATATGAATAGGGTCAAACGTTCCTCCGAGTATCCCGACCTTAGCCAAGTTCCTTCCCTCCTCACCGTTACTTTCTTCTATTATACATGAAATTCCAACAAAATTGTATGATAATTATAAAAAAGTAAAGAACCGACGGCTCTTCACTTCATTTTTTGTATCTTTTTATATAAAACTGTAACAATAGCGAAAATTCGAAAAAACAGGATGCCGTTGATTTTGTACGAAAGATAAAATTCTCGCAGGAATCTTTTCATACTATCCCTCATCCAAACTATCGATACCAGCCCCCTTTTCTGCAGGTGATGCAAAACGTTTTTTTGCGCCTGAAAGTGTTGAGGAGATACCTCACAAATCAACAAACAGAGAAAAAGCGGTTTCATACAAAGAATAAAACTCTTACGTTGATTTCACAAGGTTTTTGGACTGCATAAAACAACAGCAAGATATTTTTTTGTGCGGTGTTGCCTTGATATGACCAGACTTCTGTCGGAGAATGTCATTACAGGTTTTTTCAAGTTTTAGAACGATGATGCAGATATGATATCCCTTTATTTGAAAGTTCCACAGTTCATCAGGAAACATCTTCATACAAACCGATCCGTTCAGAGAGCCCTTCCCTTTACTCCTGCTCAAACAAAGCGACCTTATAGCCCAAGTCTTTGATCATCTCCATATCTTTTTCGATCGAGATCCCCGCAGTAGTCAGCATATCTCCGGATATCACGGCGTTGGCTCCGGACTCGAAACATTTCCTTCCCTTGTCTTGCGACAGCCCCCTTCCTCCTGCCAACCTAACGGCTGCCCCTGGAAGGAGAAATCGACAGACAGCCACGATCCGTCTTTTTTCGTCCTCGCTCAGAACTTCGTTGTGTTCATAGGGAGTTCCTTGTATGGGATTCAAAAAGTTTACGGGGATCGAACGGATGCCCAGTTCTCTCAAGTCGATCAACATATCGATCCTGTCCTCTACGGTTTCTCCCAAACCCATAATCCCTCCACTACAGACCGAAAGCCCCTCTTCGAGAGCATTTTGGATCACCTCGATCTTTTCCCGGTAGGTATGAGTTGTGCAGATATTGGGAAAATAAGACTCAGAACTCTCCAGATTGCAGTGAATCCTGCCTATCCCCGCCTCCTTCATCTTCCTTAAATCCTCCTTGCCCACAAGGCCGAAGGAGGCACAGATCTCGATGTCCACTTCTTTCTTTATCTCCCTGACACTCTCACAGACACTATCCAACTCCTGTCCTTCCAAAACTCTCCCCGAAGTTACGAGAGAATAACGAAGCACTCCTCTATCCGCATTGTACTTCGCCTGTTTCTTGAGTTCCTCGGTGTCAAGAAGAGGATACTGCGAACTGAGGGTCTTATAGTGTACCGACTGCGAACAGTACTTGCAGTCTTCCGAGCACCTTCCGGACTTTGCATTGACGATGGTACAGACATCGAAGACCTCCTTACAAAACCTCTCCCTAATCTCATTTGCGGCCTTGCACAGTTCTTCCAAAGGAGAACGGTACAGTTCAAGTGCCTCCTGCCTTGAGATGATTCCACCCTCCATCACCTTATTCTTCAATTCCTGTATCCTGCTCATCGATGTATCTCCCTTCGAATATCTTCCTCTTTTCCCCTTGTTTATATAACTGTAGCTCCTTTTCATCCAAAAAGATCCGACAGGCTTATCCGATTAAAATCCGTGAATATCGGCTTTACAAATTACAAAAAATCGTTTCATCTCCTATAGAAGCGCATCCTCCCGATATCAACAATGCTGTTTTTTTCTATAAAAATGATGCCCCTCAGAAACGGTATATGCTCTAAAACTCATGCCGGTCTCACAGATCGGAATCCAATGCAGACGGATAGTTCAAACAGGTATAAACGGCTAATAACACGAAATTTGACAAACCAAGTTCAAAAACACCGCGATTCACTCAAAAAACTTGCCCCATACAATCTTTACAAGAGGAAATATAAGAGGTTATTGTAAAAATAAAATTTGTTCTTTGTTTACAATAACCTACCATAGAAGACTATCCTTGTCAATATGGGGATTATACTATTATCTGCTCAAACGATAAGTATCGTTACTATTCACATCCTAAAAAAGACCGTAGCTCCAAGGCCTACGGTCTTTTACTATCGGACTTTATTTTACCAGTTTTGACATCTTCTTAAAGACCTCTCCTCCTGATTCTTCCAACACATCGAAGACTACAGTCTCACAGGAAGTGATGAGCGCTCCCATCTCCTTCATCAAATTCAATCCCACCTCTTTGTTCTGAGGGGTCCGCGACGATACGACATCCACAGGAACGATCACTTCGTAGCCTGCATTGATCAGATCTCTTATCGTCTGATAGACACAGATATGAGTTTCGATCCCTGCTACGATGAGGGTCTTGATCTCCTTCTTCTTTAAAACCTCCTCGATCTGAGCAAAGGCGGAAAAGGTCATCTTTTCATAGACCTCCTCCTTCGGGATGTAAGAACCGATCTCTTCCACGGTATGCCCCAAGCCCTTCGCATACTGCTCCGTTGCAATCACGGGGATGTCAAAGGACGCACACAGTTCCAACAAAATCTTTGTATTTCTAAGAAGAGCCTCCTTCTCATGGATGATCGGAAACAACTTCTCCTGAATATCGATAACCAAAAAAGCGGTGTTTTCCTTTTTTATTCTTTGCATCTTCATATTCTTCTTCCTCCAAGTCCTATTTTGATCTTGCAAATATCATTCGGCCTGCCGCCGTCTGTAATACCGACGTTACGACGACCGTCTTTGTCTGACCTACCAGCTTTCTTCCGCCCTCGATGACGATCATAGTTCCATCGTCGAGATAAGCGATGCCTTGATTTGCTTCCTTTCCCTCTTTAAGAACGGCAACTTCGAGCTCTTCTCCGGGAAGCAGGATCGGTTTGACAGCGTTAGCCAACTCGTTGACGTTGAGTACTTGAACCCCTTGAAATTGTGCTACTTTGTTGAGGTTGAAATCGTTGGTAAGCACAACTCCGTTTATGGTTTGAGCCAGTTTTAGAAGCTTCATATCGACCTCTTTGACATCCTCGAAATCCTTAGAAGAAATCTCAAAATTTGCCGTCTGTTTGCTCTGCATAGAGTTTAGAACGTCCAAACCCCTTCTTCCTTTCATTCTCTTCAAATCGTCGGACGAATCCGCAATATGTCGCAGTTCTTCCAAAACAAACTCGGGAACGATAAACTTTCCTTCAACAAAACCCGTATCCGCGATGTCAGCGATCCTCCCATCGATGATCACACTGGTGTCAAGAATCTTGGGCTTTGCGCCGTTATCTTTTTTGTTCGCGTTCTTGTCCACTCCTTCCTTATGTTTACGAAGATTCGAGAAGAAGACAATGATATCTTCCTTTCTCTTTGAGGAAAGAACTAGTCCGATATACCCAAAAAAAACATAGATCATCGCTGACAGCGGTATTCCTATAAAGGGGATCTTCTGTACAAGACCGGAAATAAAATAAGCAATAATAAGTCCGATATTAAGCCCGATCAATCCTACAAAAATATCTCCTATCGTCAGTCTTGAGATCTCCCTCTCTATCCTCATCGCAAGCTTGGAGGTCGTACTCATAAAAAATGGCGTTATCAGGTAAAACGCATAGCCCCCACTCAAGGCAAAGAGCATCAAAAGCAAGATCTGCATAATCTTATCCTGCGATGTAAACGATGTGGCGTTTTTCAAGAAGAAGAACAGTGCAACTCCTAAACTTACGCCTATAATTGAAAAAATAGTTCGAATAATTCTGTTTAACACAAAGCCACCTCCCCTTTCATCTCATTATACATAATAATTCTACCATATAATTATGTGAATTTGTTAAACAAAAGTGAAAATCGCCTTGTCTCATACTATTGTTCTTTTGAGTTGTGGATATAAACGATCTGTGAGCAATACAGAAGATAGAACAATGTTTCGTAGTCAAAAAACACATATATCCATACTTCTATTGGAGAATAGTATAAAACTCACTTGAACTGCCCTCAGGTTTTACACAGCGTCTGACGACCGTTCACGCTGATGAGAGGATCGACATCGAGTTTGAATTTCGGCTCATTACTGAAATTTTCTAAGCCCTTATCCCGACCGTGTTTCTAAAATCCTCATTTCTTTTTATGAGTTCCTCGTAGTTTCCGATTTCTACAGAGTTTCCATCTTTAATAAATACGATTTTATCAGCTCCTTTTATCGTAGAAAGACGATGGGCGATCATCAAGGTGACCTTCCCTTTTTTTAACCTGCTCAGTGCCTCGTTTATTAACTTTTCGTTATTATAATCAAGATTTGCTGTTATTTCGTCCAAAACCAATATGGGTGATTTTTTCAAAAAGGCTTGAGCAATAGAGATCCTCTGTTTTTCTCCCCCGGAAAGTCTCAAACCTTTTTCTCCCACAAAGGTATCCATCCCATCTTTAAACTCATTTATAAATCCATCCGCGTTAGCATTTTTTAACGCCTCCTTCATTTCTTTCTCACCGGCGTTATCATTTGCCAACTTTAAGTTTCCCTCTATACTCTTGTTGAACAAATAGACATCCTGCGGTACCACAGTAATCAACTCTCTCAGATCTCTCAGAGCTATATCTCTGATGTCCGTTTTATTGATCAATATTTTCCCTC
>JAUMWQ010000149.1 GCA_030529565.1 Filifactor alocis
CCTGCTCCAAGGATAGACCTCTTCGGAGAACATCGGAAAAGCTTTTGATCAAAGCTGCAGTCAGCCCCCATATGACAATATCTTCATATTCGTAGAAGTAGGTATCATAGCTACCCTTGATAAAATTATAGTTTCTTCCCCCGGGGATCTTATCAAACGGAAATGCCGGAGACTGCTTGACTCCAACTTCTCCGCGATAACGCAAAGGTGTTGTTTCAATCAAATAACGAAGAGGTACAAATATCACTTCCTCCACCTCGTTGGAATTGATCGTAAAACTTATCCCCTCCCTGACCTTTCCCAAAAAGGAATAAATGACCTTATTGTAAGGAGGAATGATGGTATTGAAAGGAGAGATGATTTCAATGTCTTGCGCTTCGATCCCCAGTTCTTCACCGGTCTCTCTCAAGGCTGTATCGAGAAGGCTCGGATCGCTCTTGTCCCTTCGTCCTCCCGGAAAAGAGATCTCCCCGGGTTGAGAGATGGTGTTTGCTCTCTTCTCCAAGAGAAGGCACAGTTCTCCCTTCTGCTCTATCAAAGGAAGGAGGACTGCATACTCCCTTCCTCCTATCCCTATTATTTGAGGCTGATGATCATTAAACAGTCGATGTATCTTGTGTGCATCTATCATAATTTTCACTCCCGATTTTCATATACATCCGTTGCCCCTTTACACGGTAACAACCTATCAGTTTCGGCGAGATTAGTACACATCGAGATTAGTACAAATAGTTCAAAAACATAGCTTATATCTTATCTCTACAAGATATGAAAAAAAGTTCCTCCAAGAAACTCCCCTTAGATCGATTCCAACACATCCTTATCATAAATGTAAATCATCTTACCTTCTATCTCGATAAGACCTTCGTCTTGCATAGCTCCAAGTTCTCTGGAAAGAGAAGGCCTGGTCGTTCCCAAAAAATCGGCCCACTCCTCCCTCGTCATCTTGACCCTTACCTTTTTTTCATCTTCGAGACGATCAAGCAGGAACCTTGCTATTTTCTGCCTAAGCGTTACTACCGACATCATCCTTATCTTTTGGTTGAGATAGTACGCCTTATGTGCAAGAATTTTGAGCATAGCCGTTCTAAGATGGGAATGACTCATTTGTGTCTTGTCATCAAGGAAATAGTTCTTAGGAATACGAATTATTTTTGCAAACTCAGAAGTCATCGCATAGAAATCATAACCCTTCCTCTCCAAAAACAAATAGACTTCGCCGAAGAGTTCTCCCTCGTTTTCGATCCTTGCAATCAAATTTCTTTTGCCGGAGACCGTATCTTGACAGATATCGACCCTTCCACCTTCCAAAATATAGAGATACTTGGGTTCGTCTCCCTGATGAAATACATATTCTCCTTTTTGCAGCTCCAAAACAGTTGCACCGCTCTCGATCAAATATCCCTGTGCCTCTTGCTCCGAGAGTTCCTTAAACAAAATACACTTCGAGTAATCCATAACACACCTCCATCCTCTTTCTTGTATCCAGTCCAAACAGTCTTCAGAAATTTCTTCCACTGACTGTTTCATGGGTCTTTATACTGATCTTTCAAATTCTGCAGCATTACCTTTAGGTTTTAGTACTAGTGTATTGACACGCTGATATTTATCTTTATTTTTTGTCTTGGTTATAAACCAAAAGAATTCATATCAAAGTCGGAATCACCATGAATTTCGACGTGTCATTACACCAGTATCAAAAAGCACGAAAATAAAAAAGAGGAGAAGCCTCCTCTTTTTACCTATGCTTATATCCTGTGATCATCACCATAAACATACAGAATACAGTAGCCCAAGCCCAAAAACGATGCTTTTTCACCCTTAGTTCCCCCTTTAATTTTCTCTTATATAAGTACCCCGATTTATAAAAATTCTACCAGAAAAGCTCAACAATAGCAAAATTCTTCTGTATTTTCACGAAAAAAAGCAAAAAAAAAGAAAGCTTGGAATCCTTACGGTTCGAAGCTTTGTCTTTTCATGCACGAAGATTACGCACGTTCAACTTTTCCGGAACGTAGACAACGGGTGCAAACTTTAATGGTTTTTGTTGTTCCGTTTACAATGGCATGGACATTTCTCAAGTTTGGAGTCCATGTTCTCTTATTGTGACGGTTAGAGTGGCTCACCGAATTTCCCGTGATCTTTCTCTTTCCGCAAACATCGCATACTCTTGCCATTCCAAGACACCTCCTTCTCCTTATTCTCAAGTCTCTTCAATAGCGAATATTATTCTAGCATAATTAAAACAAAAATGCAACGTTATTCGACCATCAAACAAAAAAAATTGACACTCCTTTCCATTTTATAGTCAGATCCACTCTCTCATACCTCCTAATACGCATAAATGTAAGGAGGATCGGGAGGTTTGATCTCTTCCATCTTCGTGAGTTTAAGAACTACATTCGAGTCAGCGAGATCAAGTCGATCTTCCGCCTTCTTTCCGCTTCTCTGTACCCTTCCCGTTACTCTCACCCAGGAATTAGGTTCGATTTCAGTGTCAAAATCCGCTTCGCACAATACTCCGTCAATCATTGCATCTGCAATGCAACATGTAATGACCATTCTCCCAAGAAAGAAACGATCCTCCTTAAAAGAATTGTCCTTGATCACAAAGCCTTCCACCGTATACTCTCTTCCCTCGTCCTGTTCGACATCATAGATCTGCTCCATCTGAACAAGAAAGGGATCTCTGCTCTTATGCTGAAGTGCATTGAACTCTTCATTGCTTAAGATCCCCAACTCTTCCGCCGTCCTATCTGCATAGTCCTTCTTCCTGTTCAGTCCCAAAAATCCGAATTGAACCTTGGAAGGCTGTCTCGGTGTCTTTTGGTAGATCCTGTTTTGAATCATCCCTCCTCCGGCAAAAGCGTGGGGACGAAGCGCCATAATAAAAACAGGCAGAAGAAACAAGACCGCCCCCTTGGAAGAAAGCGCCTTTTTTCCGGAAGAAAAGAACTCATGCACCGCCAACAGAGCCAAAATAACAATCGCCATATATATGAATTTGAACATCTTGGGGTGTAGATAGTAGTACAGATCTCCCCGGATCACAAATCTCAACAAAAGAGCAAAGAGAACGGATAACAACACCGTCCAAAAACTTTTCTTTCTCTGCTGCATACACTGCCTCCCGATCACACATAAATGCCAAAGACTTAAAACCCGATAACCTTACACCGCAAAAAAGCCGAGGATGAACATAAAGACAAAACAGAGCCCGCTTACCGCAAGTACCAATCTTAAAATAACCCGCTTACCAAAAACTCCTGACAACATCAGAATATTTTTGATATCGATCATCGGGCCCAAGACCATGAAGCTAAGAACAGAGACCGGAGAAAAACTTCCTCGGAAGGTGGCAGCAATAAAAGCATCCGCTTCGGAACACAGCGACAGCACAAAAGCAAAAAACATCAGCACCAGAATTCCCAATACAGGATGTGTTCCCACTCGAAACAGGGCCTCCTTTGGAACGTAAACTTGCATCAGAGATGCGATAAAAACACCTAAGATCAGATATCTTCCACTCGTATAAAGCTCTGTGCTTGTGTGTTCGAGAATAGATCGGACTACTTCCTTGACACTTTTTCTCTTGTTGAGATCCGAACAATGTTCACACTCACACCCCCCCTCGTGAAGTGATAGGAGGGGGACAAATGCAGAAGATATTTTCCGGTGATGCATCTCCTCATACCCCACAACCGCTTCCTCACTTATCCTCCTGTTCATAAACAACCCTATAACAACTGCAATAATATAACCCGAGACCCCTCTCATCAACGGATAGAAGAGGTCTCCCGGGAAGGCGTAGTAGGTCGACAAAAGCACAACGGGATTGACGATGGGTACAGACAGCATAAAGGTAAGCGCCAACCCAACCGGCATCCCTTTTCTAAGTAGCCTTCTGACAATAGGTACGATCGCACACTCACAGACGGGAAACACCATCCCGGCCAATCCCATAAGAAGGTAAGAAAACACACCTCTTCCGCCTATCCTCTCAATCATATCTCGGGATACAAACACCTCTATCAAAGAGGAGACGATCGTCCCTATCAGTACAAAGGGGAGCGCCTCCAAAAAAACACTCAAAAAAATAATGGAACAACTGTAGATCGAAGCTGACAAAACAAACCTTCCTCCTAAAACCCGTAAATCTTCCGCTTACCTCTGCACCATCTTTCTGGACATCTTCTTTGAAAACTGAAACCACAAGACTAAGGTGGTAAAGGCAAAGACCATATAAACGAGTAGATACACCTTACTGATACTGTTAAAAAGAACATTGTTGTAGGGCGGTTTGGATACATAGCCGTAATTCGAACCCAAAAAGCCGTTGAGCAACTTGGCTATACTGATATAGGCGACATAGGCCACCATGCAGATCTTGAGCATATCCTCCTCGATCCTCTGACGGTCGCAGATAAGTGCCATAATAGGAACTAAGATCAACATCATATGTCCGACGAAAAATTGAATAAACATCACATTAGGAAAACCCAGGGACGAAGTATCGGGGATGGCAAAGGCCAAAACCGATGAAGGAATACCCATCAAAAAGTTGATCGCAAAGAACTCTCTTCTGCCCGTCAACAAGTACAGGATCGCACAGATCTGCCATAGTCTGCAAGGATAGCAGGGCAGGGCATCGATCACATCGAACTTTGAATTTACAAAATACCAGCTGTATAAGCCCACTTGTTGAAGCAGGAGGAGCACAAGCATAAACCTCTTGAGTTTTTGGACTCTCCCTTCATCCAAACCTTTCACATATCTTATAAACAGGATAAGCGTGAACAGCACTGCAACGACCATAAGCAGGTGATCCTTGGTATAGGCATAAAACTCATTATCCGAAAAATAAAGTAGGTTGTATAATCTCTCCATCATCGTTTTTCTTTCCCCCGTTATTTTGTAGATGTATCTTCCGGTACTATTACCTCAAAAAGAAGTATCCGGATAAAAACTGCACTTTCCGGTACTTTTATCCGATTGAAATACCTCCTGTAGAAACGATATAACTGTCCAATGTCGTTCTTAAATTAGAGTGTAGTAGACCAACATCCTCAAATACAAAAAATCATTTCGTACCTATCAAAGCACAAACTCGCGATATCAAGTATTCAAACAGATCATAGTTGTAAAGTGATCGAACAATAGCCATATTATACTACTATTCTTTTGAATAGTGGATATAAACAATATTTGACCCATAGAAGACAATATAGTTTTTGGTCATCGAAAAATAGATATATCCATACTTCTATTGAAAAATAGTA
>JAUMWQ010000150.1 GCA_030529565.1 Filifactor alocis
AACCGGGCAATATATGGTCAGATTTTCTGGGGGGGGGGTTGGTTTTTCAATGCCTTCATCCCTGTCAACATCGTAATTCCATATTTTTTGTTTCGAGACAAAAGGAGCTCGACCTACTTGATATGGGGTTGCACTTTTGCATTAGCGCTGATTTGGTATAAGTTTTTACCTAATGTACTATCCTTATCCGTTTACTTCTATTTCTATGCGCTTATTTACCTTGTGGGTTATAAGGCAAAGGATTGGTACATTCCGTCTGTAAGAGACTTTGTCTTTATACTGGTGGGAACTGTCCTGTTGATAGGGTTAAGTTTCCGTTTTAGAGGGATTCATGTATTGGAATCTGACTTAAATCAAATCAAGTTTTCACCATCCCTTCCGTATTTGTTGTACTCACTACCCGCTATGGAAGTAGTGCTGTTCTTAAGGAGGAGGGTGGACAGATCTTCAAACCGTTTTGTGAATGTAGTTTCTGTGTTGGGCAAAAACAGCATATGGATCTACTTTGGTCAAATGTATTCTTTGACACTTTTAGGCTATATTAGTGCAATGGTCCAAATTGGTGTATGGCAGGCAAAGCTACCTTTGATGTTTTGTATCAATCTGATACTTGCCCTGTTGTTCGCCTATTTGTTCAGTAAAGTATATTCGATAACGGAAAAAGGCTTTCTAAGCCTGTTTTCGAGAATCAAACAGTATTTATCAAGGTTTATTATACAAGGGGAAACATAAGATGATGAAGGACATATCAGTTTCTATAATCGTAGGGGAGTACAATTCCTCTGCATTTATCAGAAAAAATGTGGAGAGCTTGCTTGAACAGGATTATAATAATATAGAGATTCTTTTGTATGACGATGCTTCCACAGATAACACAAGAGAAATCATGAGGGAACTTGAAGTTGAGCATCCGGATAAGATAAGGATCTTTGTGTCTGATATCAACGGGGGAGTCGGCAAAGGAAGAAATTATTGTTTGAACAGGGCGGAGGGAGATTATATCCTCTTTATGGATCATGATGACTATATCGATAGATCCTATGTGTCGACCTTGGTTCGCGAAGCCGAAAAATCAAAGGATGTAGATATTTTTTACACCGGATTTACCAGCGTTGAAGAGAACGGGGATATCCGATATGTCCGAAAGTTTCGGACGGAAGAGGAGGCTTTTCGTCAAAGTATTCCCTTGTTTGCCAAGATATATCGGAGAAGTTTTTTGATTGAGAACAATATCTATTCCTGTGAGGGGAGGGTTATTGAGGACATCCTCTATCAAGGGGTTTTGGAGTCTAGGAAACCTAAGATAAAACTGGTCGACTATCCCAAGTATTACTATGTGTTCAATAGAAAATCTATAAAAAACACAGTCTTTTTAGAGTTTCAAAATGGAATTATAGATAAGAGTTTTGACTATCTTATCCGAAACAAGAGCTTGTTGCCTAAGGAATCGTATGAGATAGCGAGCTATTACGCCTTTTATTTCGTTTGCTGGTATCTTCTAAAAACAGGTGCTTACGTAAAAATGCAGAGTATTCGAAGGCATTTGGCTATTTAGAGGAACACTTTGCCGAATATAGGAACAATATGCATTTGACGTTCAGAGGGTTAAATGGGTCTAGGATGATTGTCAACCTGGTTTTGAAGACAGTATCTGTTTTAGACAGACTGAACTTGTCAAAATGGTTCTTTGGGTTTTATGCAAAGAATGGGAGATTCTTCAGAAAGTTTTGGCCGGAACTGTAGAAAATGCGATTAGTTTGAGTAAAGGAACAAAGATGAGGGAGAATATAAAAGATATTTTATCTTGGGTCGATGAAAAAAACAGAAGTCTGGAAGTAAATATCTATAAGAAAACAATGGAAGAAACCGTTTGGTTTTTGGATGGAGAAGGAGTTATACGAAACAAGGATAACAGTTTTTTTCAGATCAGAGGTTTGAAAGTGTTTGAAGAAGACAGACTCGTTCAGGAGCAACCTATTATCATCCAAGATGAGATCGGTTATCTCGGTATCATATGCAAAGAATTCGATCACAGGATGCATTTTCTTATGCAGGCGAAGATCGAACCGGGAAATGTCAACAAAATACAGATCTCTCCGACGATCCAAGCTACCAAGAGCAATTTTACTCAAAAACACGGAGGAAAGAAGCCGGCCTATCTCGAGTATTTTTTGGACACGAGACATCGGGTGTTGGTAGATCAGATCCAATCGGAACAGTCTTCGAGGTTTTTGGGAAAGAGAAATCGAAACATCATCATTCTGGTCGAAGATGAGGTCCAAGCATTGCCTTCTCATAAGTGGATGAGCTTGGATCAAATCAAGGAACTGATGAAGATCGATAATCTTGTGAATATGGATACGAGGACGGTCTTATCCTGTCTTCCCTACTTAAATATGGGAGAAAGGGAGCGTGAACTGTTAGGCTACCCAAGAGGTGAAGAGTTGAAGAGATCCCTGTATGAAGGGGACGGAACAAATCATCTTACCGAGATCTATAAATATATCAACGATTATAAGATGTTTGACCTTCGCAGAAGAGAGCTCCTTCCCTTGTCCTCCTTGGACAGATGGGAGTGGAAAAAGGGGGAATTTGTTCATAAATATGGATATCCCTTCAAGGTCATCTTTTGTGAGATAGAGATAGAAGGTCGTGAAGTAAGAAAGTGGACACAGCCTTTATTTGAGGCCAACGGAAAGGCGATATTCGGTCTTTTGACCCGGATCGAAGACGGTATGACGAAGTTTTTGGTAAAGGCGAGGGCGGAAACCGGATGTTTTGACAAGATCGAGTTGGGGCCGAGTGTCCAGTTGGAAGCGGATTATGTGGAAGAAGAACTGGATGTAGTGGAAAAGTTGTTTTTTGAAAGGTGGAAAGGACAGCAAAACATCCGGTTCGATACAGTGTTGTCCGAAGAGGGCGGGAGATTCTATCATGAGCAGAACCACAATGTGATCATTGAGATAGAAGAGGAGTTAAGGGAGTTGCCACAAGGATATTTTTGGGTAGATTATAAGACTTTGGCGGAATTGATCACGGTGAATAATGTTCTTAACATTCAGCTTAGAAACCTGCTGTCAGTATTGGAGGCTTGATGTATTATGGAAAAAATAAGGATAGGGATACTTGGGACGTCGGAGATCGCCTTTCGTCGTTTTCTTCCGGCATTGATGAAGTGTAAGGATTTTGATTATGTGGGTGTGGCGTCGAGAACAGTCGAGAAAACGGGTAAGTTTGTCGAAACCTATGGAGGAAGAGCATATTCTTCTTATGAAGAATTACTCGATGACGAGGGGATCGATGCGGTCTATATTCCGCTACCGCCCGCACTTCATTATCAATGGGCAACATCAGCTTTGGAGAAGGGAAAACATGTTTTTTTGGAGAAACCTTCAACGACCGCTCTGTCTGATACTCGAGCATTGATAGCTATGGCTGAAGAAAGAGATCTGGTTTTAAGAGAGAACTATATGTTTTTATACCACGGACAGATCAAAAGGATACAGGAGATCTTTGAGCAAGAAGAACTCGGAGAGCTTCGCTTGTTGCGTTCAAGTTTTGGTTTCCCCAAGAGAAGTGCCGAAGATTTCAGATACAATAAGGAACTGGGCGGAGGTTCTCTTTTGGACTGTGGAGGATATCCCGTTCGTTTGATTTTGGAACTTTTGGGTGAAGAAGTTGAGGTCGAAACTTCCAAGCTGTATTATACCGATGAGTATGAGGTCGACCTGTATGGAGATGCGACATTGTCAAATGGGAATGTGACTGCACAGATCGGATTCGGGATGGATCATGAGTACAGATGTGAACTTGAATTGTGGGGAAGCCGGGGTTATCTGAAGGCACCGAGGATATTCACGGCACCTCCGGAATTTGATGTTGAGTTTGACTGTGTTGTCGGGGGAGAGTCAAAGAAGCTTTCGGTGGGAAAGGATGATCAGTTCTATAATTCGATCGTTTATTTTAGGGAGTGTATTCTTGATAACGAGAGGAGAATAAGGGAATACACTTATTTGGAAAAGCAGTCTTATTTGGTTGAAAAAATACAAAAGGAGGGTTAGGTCATGAAGATCACAGAGTTGGAACTTGAAGGTGTAAAAATTTTGGAACCCAAATATTTTGAGGATTACAGGGGATATTATACGGAGAGTTATTCCAGCAGAACCTTAAAAGAGTTCGGTATAGACACGGTTTTTGTTCAAGATAATCATCTTTTGTCTTTGAAAAGAGGAACGATTCGAGGTATACACTTCCAGAACCAACCTAAGGCTCAATCGAAGTTGCTTCGTTGTACAAGGGGGAGTATATTAGATATCGTGGTCGATTTGAGAAGAAATTCTCCTACTTTTACAAAATGGATCAGTGTGGTTTTATCTGAAGAGAATAGAAAACAAATTTTTATCCCCAAGGGATATGGACATGCGTGTATTTCTTTGGAGGATTTTATGGAGGTTCAGTATAAAGTTGATGAGCTTTATTATCCGGAATTCGACAGAGCGATCGCCTATAACGATCCTCAACTAAATATAGATTGGGGAACTGATGAAGTGATCTTGTCAGAAAAAGATAGTAGGGCTCCTTTCTTATCAGAGAGTGATGTTAATTTTTAAGGAGATTAAAAGATGAAGTATGCAATTGTTACCGGAGCAAGCGGTTTTATAGGTCAAGCGCTCTGTAGGCGTCTGTTGCGCGAAGGGATATATGTTTTTGCAGTTGTGCGGAATAAGGATAAAATGAAATCTCTACTTTCCCAGCCGAATATAGAGGTTATTGAATCTGAATTAAAAGATTACAGACAACTTCATAAGAAGATAGAGTCTAAAAATATAGACTATTTTTTTCATTTATCATGGGATGGTGTGTATGGAAAGAGACTTACTCTATATGAAGAGCAAATTCAAAATGTGAAGTATGCATGCGATACTATTCTTGCGGCAAAGGAGATAGGTGCCAAGAAGTTTATCTTTGCAGGAACTGTAAATGAATTGGAAATAATGTCTTATCTGGGAAAAGAACAGTTTGAGCCCAGGTTGGCTTGTATATATGGAACCTGTAAGCTCTTTGC
>JAUMWQ010000151.1 GCA_030529565.1 Filifactor alocis
CTATGGAGGATTTGCAACGAAATAATTCTTGGGTGAAGGTAGGAAAGGTATTAAAAAATGAACGAGTCGATCAGCTTTGGGAAAAAGGGGTTGTAGCAGTCAATGCCACACAGATTCAAGCGGAAAAATTTTTGGAGATGGATAGTAGTTTGTATTGGTATCCAATGTATAGAACGGGTCCTGTCATTGTTGCTCATGAGAGTGTTGCCGGAGAGATCGCATCGTTCAGAGATTTGAGAAAGCCGAAATTTAAGGTTGTTATTTCGAAGGCTCAAATGGAGAAAATCGTTGTATCATTGGATTGTCTCTTGAGTGAAGGGGGGTTTGATACAGACAAGGGTCTTCACTTTTTAAAAGAGAAACGCAATGATCAAAAACTTCTATTCAGTGATACTGAACTTTATGGCGATAAGAACCATGTCGGAATTATGCTTTTGGAACATGCTTGGGATACGAAACCTAAGGATTGGAAAATTATTATACCTGAACAAAAAGGTTTTTTCTATACGGAGGGTATTCTCTCAAAGGTTCCTTTGAAAATTTCAAAGAGTTTCTTTTTGGAAGGCGGTTTGTCGGAGAAAGGGTTCTTCAGTCGAGAGGTGAGTGCTCTCATAGACGGAAAAAATATAGAGATTAAAAATCCGGATCATTTTATTAAAAGTTATAGTCTCGCTACTCCTAGAGTGAGAAGGCAGCTCTTACACGAAAGATTGTTCAGTCCATCTTACCCGATTGAATACATGCTGTCGTATTTGATTGTTCTTTTGTTCCTGTTATTTTGGGGTTATACCATATACATGAGGATTATAGATTACAAAAAGAACAAAAACTTTCTTATCATTTTGAGTATGATGGCTCTATGGATTTTCATTCGTATGGTCAAATACATGGCTCCTGTGGACAGCGTTGTATATCGTTATTCTATGTATGCGTATTATATTCCTCAATTGATTATACCTTATTTTACATCCAAAATTGCATTTGAGGATATGGCGAAGTATAAGTTTATCCAAAAAGCGTGGAAGATAAATGCTTTTATACTTATTACTCTGCTTGTTTTCGTAATGACTAATGATGTATCGGGTCTTCTTTATTCAGAGATGGAATTTGTGGAGAAGGTAAAAACGAAGTATGGTCCTCTATACTATGTAGCTATGTTGTATATTGTGTGCAATATTGTCGCTTCCTTTATCAAGATGCAAAATTCATCCAGCCATGTTCCGGGGAAATTTCGCTTTTTGTTTCCTTTTATCCCAATGCTGTTTTATGCTTCCTATGGTTACGGTTATTATAAGAGGATCGACTTTTTCTATTCTTCAGACACCGCCTTCGTTGCGTCGTTTTTCTATCTTCTGTTTTTTGAATCCTGTTTCTTCGCAGGTTTCTTTACAGGAACCTTTCGCTATGAACATCTCTTTAAAATGTCTAGGATGAGAATGGCGCTGCTGGATAGGAACCTTGTTCCCAGAATGGAGACTAAGGTAAAACTGGACACGGATATGATGAGGATAGCTGTTGACGAATTATCTCAAAAAGATAGTTTTTATCGTCTTTGTCAAAATGATACAAAGGTCCTTAGAGGCGAAAAGATCACAGGGGGTTATGTTGTTTGGTGGAAGGACATTTCAAAGGTCAAAGAACTGGAGAGCAAGTTGTATCAAATCTCGGAAAGTTTGGAAAAAGATATTGCTTTTCTCAAGGAAAGGGGAAAGATAGAGTCCAGACTTCATGCAACAAGGTGGAAGAGTGATGTATATGCGGAGATCGAAGAGGAGATCAGGCGGGATTTCTATGAGATAGAGGAATTTGTTGATGATTATTATAAAGGAGTTAAGGACGAGAAGGAGATGCACGAGTTCCTAACCAGTGTGAGTTATGCCGTTCGTGTGGTCAAGCGCAAGGTAAATCTAATGTTGATTGGAAAAGCGACCGATACGATCAAAGAGATGGAACTGATGTTATCAATCGTAGACAGTGCTGCTGCTTTGGATATGAAACCGGATGCGATGAGCATAGGGGAGGAAGAGAGAACCTTCCATCTTTGGATCGCTCTTCTTATTTATGACGTAGCAACAGAGTTAATGAGCGGATCTTTTTCTTATGGTTCTTCTCTTGTAGGAATCAATATTCGTACAGAAACGTTTAAGTATAGGACGATGTTTTACTTTGATAAGGTGATCGATGTGAAATTAAGTGCGGAACTGTCGAAGAAGATTGAAAATATGAACGGGACGTTTATTAGAAACGTTGAGGATGTTTCCGATGAAACGACCTATATTCTTATCCTTAGTGATTTGATCAAGGAAGGTGAAGGGATTTGAAATTGCCGATATTGCCTTTAAATAAAGTAGATTACATTATCCTGGTGCTGTTTTTTTTGATCGTGTTGGAAGCTACAGTCATCCTGTTTTCATTTATAATACGAAAAAGAAGGTCTCGGATTCTCGTGGAAGTAAGTTTTACTGTGTTCTTGTTCGCGATATATTATTTTTATGCAAGCTTAAAAACCGGATGGCCTATAGGAGGAATGAATCCTTATATATGGAGGTTGGAGAGAGCGGGCGATTATGTGTTTCTGATGAGTTTACTCTTCTTCTGCATTGCAAGAGCAGGATATCTCATTCGCAGATACTTTCTCTGTACCAAAAAAAAGATCTCTGTTTTCAGTCTTAAGGAGGCAGTCGACAATCTGAGTGAAGGGATCATATTTTCCAAGCCGAACGGTTTCGTGGTTCTTTCGAATTTGACGGCGGAGGATTTGAGTCTGAAGTTGACCAACTCTCCTCTCAAGAATGCAAATATATTTCTCGATTCCGTGATGGGAGACAGAACGGAATTGAAAAAAGATGTAGGGGAAAGCACGTGGATCTTTGAAAGTCGTTTTTTGTCTGAGGGACAGAAAGTTTTGTGCCAAACAACCTGTAGGGATATCACGATGCCCGAGCAGCTGATCCGCGAGTTGGAAAACAAGATCAGAGAACAGGAGAAGATGCGTAAGGAGCAGATTGATCTCTTGGATGCGCTTACCGAAGTTCAGAAGCAAGAGGCCTTGTTGCAACTTCGTCTGGAGACACATGCAAAGTTAGGGCTTAAAGTGTCTATTATGGACTATATCTTGAACAGTGAGATGCCCCTTCAAAAAAAAGTGGAGATGATACAGGAAAACCTTTCGGAGGGTGTAAAGCTCAGAGAAGAAAGTTTGAGTGTACGAGTAAGCAATTTGCTCCGATCTTTCAAAGAACTGGGTTTAAATATTGAGATTGAAGGTATGGCTCCGATAGATACGGTTTATGAAGACCTGTGGTTGGGTTTGATTAAGGAGGCTGCTATCAACGCCATCAATCACGGAAAATCTCGGAATATGAAGATAATAGTGACAGAAGAAGAGGATATGAGGGAGATCACCATTGAAAATGATGGAGAAATAAGGAATAGGAATATCAAGATAGGAGGAGGATTGACTAGCATAAAGCGGAACGCTGAAATTATGGGCGGTACCATGCAAATAGAAACGGACGATAAGTTTGTTATACGTATTCAGATGGATAAAAAACAGATGCGAAGTAGGTGGATGCCGTGAAAGAAGAGAAGAAAAAAATTATGTTGGTGGAAGATCAATCTATACTCTTGGACGCGTTTTCAATGGCTCTGGAAACGGAGAAAGATTTTGAAGTCATTGCTAAGATATTGGACCCGGATCTATCCCTTCTTGCCTGTGTCAAATATCATCCCGACGTCGTATTGATGGATATTTGCGCGAATGACGATACATCAGGATTTGTGGCAGCCAAGAGGATCAAAGAACACTATCCTGACATTAAGGTGATTATGATCACGGGTATGCCGGAGATTACCTTCATCCATTATGCGAAGGAAATCAAGGCGGATGGCTTCTTGTATAAATCGATGAAGTTTTCTGAAATCGTCTCTTATATTCGAGATGTATTGGAAGGCAAAGACAAGTTCGATCCTGATGAGGTGGAAACACAGTTATTTTTGTTGAACAAAGAAATTGATTGGGATAAGTTTACCAAGCGTGAGATAGGCATCCTTCGTCTCCTGTGTGACGGTTATGTGCGTTCCGAGATAGCGCAGATACTCGATATCTCAGAGAATACCGTCAAAGTACATCAGACCAGGATATTGGAAAAATCAGGGTTTACAAAAATATCGAAGCTGGTCTGCCATGTCACACAAAAGGGGCTGTTGCATCCAAAGATGAAGTAAGACGCTTCTAGCGACTTTTGAGCGGGGAGATATGATCATCAAAGTACATCAGATGTCTCTAGTATCTTGAAGAAGATGAATCGATACTATGCTCTATTTGAGATGCCGGGTATATAGATTACCGAAAAGTAATTTGGAAGATTATATGCCTTAAAACCTTCAAGTTGTTGATTTTAATAGATGCTTGACAAGCTGTAATAGGCAAAATGATTTGTACTTAAAAACGTAATAATAGATTTTATACTATAATGTAAGAGTGATCGAATGTTGACGATTCGATTATAAGTAATCGTAGAGTACAGGGGAAACGATTTTATGTACAAAAAAGACTTGAGGGATATAAGTCTCGCATGTCTTTTTGTGTTTGCATAAACGGATAGGAGCGCACTTCGATGGATACTATAACAAGAGAAGAATTTACACGGGATCATCCGATCGAACATCGACAATGAAAAGCCTGCACATCATAAAGGTGTTTCGATCGGATGATCCTATTGGAAGAACATAGACAGAACCGGAGGTGGCAGAGAAGAGATAAATTTTTTTGAGAAAGTACTTTTCAATTTGGAAGATATAGGATATAATAAAAAACGAATTAAGTTCTTTGAAGGTGTAGCTCAGCTGGTTAGAGTACCTGCTTGACATGCAGGGGGTCGTTGGTTCAAGTCCAATCATCTTCACCATTACAACTGTATCCCAATAGGGGATGCAGTTTTTTTATACACAAAACCACACGTTAGACGTGTGGTCGATGATCTTATACTATTCTTCCTTTGAGTTGTGGATA
>JAUMWQ010000152.1 GCA_030529565.1 Filifactor alocis
TTCTTGGTAACCTCTCTCGCGGTTTCAATGATCTCTTTCACCGTGAACCCTTTTCCGCTCCCAAGGTTGAAAATATCGCTGTTTCCGCCCTTGAAAAGATATTCCAAGGCCAAGATATGAGCCTGTGCCAAATCATTGACATGGATGTAATCCCTTACGCAGGAGCCATCTCTCGTATCATAGTCCTCTCCGAAGATCGAAACGAACTCCCTCTTTCCGATGGCCACCTGCAATACGATCGGTATCAAGTGTGTTTCCGGATCATGTTCCTCTCCGATCAGTCCCTCGGGATCTGCACCGGCTGCGTTGAAGTATCTCAAAGAGACATACTTGGTTCCATAGGCCTCATCAAACCATTTCATCATCTGTTCCATAGAAAGCTTCGTATTCCCGTAAGGATTGGTCGGAACCGTCGCATTGGTCTCCACAATTGGAATGGAAGTCGGTTCTCCGTAAGTTGCGGCTGTGGACGAAAAGACGATGTACTTCACTCCTCCCTCCCTCATCGCATCCAACAGGATCATGGTCCCGTAGAGATTGTTGTCATAATACTTGTATGGATTCTCACAGCTTTCTGCAACAAGGGAACTGGCAGCAAAGTGGATAATTCCCTCCACCTTATACTTTCGAAAGGTCTCAAGCAACAATGTCTTATCCCTGATATCACCCTCAACCAAGGGAAGGTTCAATTTTTGTGCGACCTCTGCGTGACCTGTGGAAAGATTGTCATAGATAACGATGTCTCCACCTTTTTCTGACATCGCTTTTGCAACGTGAGAGCCTATATATCCTGCTCCACCTGTAATAAGAATACTCATAATCTAACTTCCTTTCTGTTTGTGTTGCTTTCTGTTCAAATTACCATCTACCGAAATGATGTATTCACCTAAGGAAACACCTCACAAAGGTAAACTTTCGTTTTTTCTTTGATTTTATAAAATACAAAAGTTTGTCATATCAATCTTTTTAGGAGTTTCATTCTTCATACAAAATTGATTTTAGATTGATTTTTTGAATTATGCGGTATCTTCCTAAAACATTTGATTGCTTGCAAAATATAGACATACACTGTCGCAGATCAAAACGATGACCATACCGCTTATTTACATGCCTAAGAATATTTTTTATAGGCTTGGTTCTTTTGTTTAAGAAGCTGTCGAGCAAAGATACGAAATAGCCTTCCCTCAACTTCTTAAGATACTGTAATGATGCCAAACAAATGTTGTTGAAAATACATTTATCCAAAAAAGAGTTTAAGCTTTTTTTTGGAACTATGAGCCATCACCCTCATCCTCCTCGGATTTCTTCAAAGCTTCCCATATCGAGATGGCGATCTCATCCTTGTCATCTAAAGTCAGAGCCTCCAGAACAAAACTGCGTGCTGCACTTTGATCTCCCTTGTATCGATTCACCATAGAGAGATTGCACAGGATCTCAACCGAGCGAGGATCAAGTTCCAAAGCGGACAAATAGAGTTGTTCAGACTGCTCGATATCTCCTACCATCATAAAGCACAGACCCAGCTCCGAGAGCAACCTACTATCCTCACCATGAAGGAGAAAGGCCTTTTCAAACTCCTCTATGGCTTCCTCATAACGTTCGAGAACCCTAAGACAGTAACCCGTCAATAAGTGCCTTCTATAGGCCTGCACCTTGTTATCGCTCTTTGCATCCTCAAGACGATCCAGAGCTTCCTGAACCCTATCTGCCTCAATGAGTTCCTCCACTCTCTCGAGACTTATAGCTGCATTGAGGTACGCAAGCCGTTCTTCGATATCTCTGCTCAGCTCACTATCTGAAAAAAGAAGTTCCTTTGCTTGCAAAAACTTTTGCGTTGCCGTCCCCAAATCAGATTCATTCATATCGAAATAAGCTGACTGATAGAGACTCAGAGCGTGGTTTTTATCGTTTTTTAATATAATTTCAAACTCTCTCTTGCAAAAACGATAGAGTTCCTTCTTCAAAGGATCCGAAAGAGCGTGCTCCAACAATTCCTTTGCGAGCATGGAACGATTGTAACGAAAATCACTATCGTCCGGAAAAAATTGTAGAGCACAACTCAAGACGATGAAAGAATCCTTTAATCTCCCTTGATGATAAAGATCCCCCGCATAATCGGAGAGAAAACGATCCAAGGGATGAAGATAGGTCTGTATAATTTCTATATAGTCCTTGTTAAAACGAAAGTTGCTGTCGAGACCTACCATATAGGCCATCGCCCTCAAGACCCTCATCAGCTCGATGCCCTCTTTTTTTTTCAAAACAACAGGCTTGACATCCTCGACAAAAAGCGGGATCGTAAGCAGGTCGCTATCACGGTAGAGTTTTGCAAAAAAACGTCTCTCCACATCTAAAAAAGCAAGTTTATCGGTGTTCTGTAACAGAAATTTCTCTATTTCCTTAAACACCACTCTCCCTCCTATCTATTATAACATATGGAAAATAGCCGGAAAAATCACGTTCTTTCTCATAGTTCACTATCATCAGACAGGATCTCTCCTCGCATCTTCCTTCCCTTAAGTATTTAATTATATCATAACGAAGAAAAACATACCCTGCCTTTTTAAACACGGTTTTTGAGGAAGGATCATCGAACCCCAGCCCTTCCAGGATATCTCTTCTCTGAAGACACTGAAATAAATACTTTTTGTCTTCCTCTTTTGCCTCCAACCAAGAAGAGATCAGAACCGGAAGCTTTTTCTTCCTTCCTACCATGATCGCATCAAAACAAACAATATCTCGAAGAAAACCCTCTTCTTCTCCTGCCGTCTTCCAACGAAGGAATTCATACAGGAAGTAAAATTCTTCTGACGCCCCCACCTGTCGACGTGAAGAGGTCACAAACTTCTGAAATTCACAGAACAGATCAAATCCTTTGTGAAGATAAAACCTTCTGTATAAAAATGACATCATCGCCGTGTATTTTCGAGTGTTGTAGTATCTGTCGACCAAGTGGTCCACCTGCTTTAGAAGCATAACATCTGCATAAGACAAATAGTTTGTCTTTAATACCTCATAGGGGGGATAAGAAGTATAAACGATCCCGTGGGCCTGCACAAGTTCGCACATGGGTGTCCCCTTTAAAAGTTTCAAAAATCCCAATTGAATCATCTCAGGTTGCAGATCGAACACATCGTTAAACGATGTTCGAAACACCTCGAGTGTTTCAAAAGGTAGCCCTGCAATCAAATCCAAGTGTTGATGTATGTTTCCTCCTTCTTTTATCTCCTGTACGATCTCCCTTATCTTATTGAACTGATTGGGGCGATAGACAGATTTTAAGGTTAAATCGTTTGTCGACTGTACTCCGATCTCAAATTGGAACAACCCTTTTCTCACTTGTTTTAAGACGGATAAGACCTCCTTATCCAAAAGAGAAGCGGTAATCTCAAAGTGAAAATTAATTTTTCCGTCATCGATGAAAATTAGATATTCCAGCATCTCCATCATATATTCCTTGTTATAGTTGAAGGTCCTGTCAACAAACTTGATTTGCTTAACTCCCAGCTCGACCAAATGCTTCAACTCTCTTTTTACCCTATCGAGCGGAAAGAAACGAACCCTCTTGGAGATAGATGACAAACAATACGCACATCGATAAGTGCAACCTCTCGAAGCTTCGTAATAGACGATTTTATTTTCAAAATCATGCTTTTCACTTTGCATATAGAACTCCGGAATAAGAGAAAAATCCTCGATCAAAGGATGTAGAGGGTTTTCCTCAATACTACCTTGTGAACGGTAGGTAAGATTACATACCTTCTCGATCTCCCTTCTTCCCAAAAGATACTCTGCAAACTGTTTCAAGGCGATTTCTCCCTCACCTCTTACAACAAAGTCAAGCCAAGGATATTTTTTCATCACTTCTATTGCGTCATAGGATACTTCCGGACCACCAAAGAGGAGTTTAAGTTTCGGATCAATTTTTTTGATTGTCTCTGAGACCTTTAATATCATCTCTATATTCCAAATATAACACGAAAAGGCTACAACCCTGTAGCCTTTGGAGATAATATCCTCAATGATATCCTGTATATTTTCGTTGATCGTGTATTCAACAACCTCTACCTCAATATCCTGCTCCATCATAGACTTGAGATATCTTACTGCAAGAGAAGAATGAATATATTTTGAATTAAAAGCTGCTAACAATATTGAGTTCATGATCCATCCTTATCTACTGTATCTTCTTGCTCCATAGTAACGTTGAGAGTAATATGGAATATTAAGGTCTGTAACAACAACTCTCGCAGCACCTGAAGACGCATGAATAAACTTGCCCTCTCCCATATAGATGCCTACATGAGTTACCTTGGAGGGGCGAATATAAGCGGAATCCCCTACTCCGACTTTAACCTTACTTTCCGCTCTCGTATCAAAGAAGATAAGATCTCCCGATCTCAAGTTTCTTCTTTCAACAAACTCTCCTTGTTCCGCTTGATTAGCCGAAGTTCTCGGTATTTTGATCCCATTCTTTCTGAATACATGGGAAGTAAAGCCGGAGCAATCAAAACGGTCAGGTCCCGTAGCACCGTAGAGATAGGGTTTATCATATTCTTCGATCGCCGTCGAAATCAAGCGGGAAGAACGAATCAAATGACCATATTCACTATTTTTTGCAGCACGCACCTGTTCACTGTTATCCCGCTTCAGATGACGACTTATATCGGAATTTCTGTTTGAAAGACTTTCACTATCCCTCTCTTCTGAAGAATTTTTAGAATAGAAATCGTTTTTACTCGAATCAATATTCTTTGTTTTCCCTTCCTTCTTGCCTTTTGATCCTTTATCGGATTTTTTACTCTTATCTGAATCAGAGCCGGTAATATCCCTCTTAGATCCGTCCGCTTCGAAAGCAACATTTTCTATATCCTTTTCGCCACCTTCGAACAGGTCAAATCTTTCCGTGCTCTTCTCATCTTGAATTCCGCTCTTCGGTTGAGACTTACTCTGTTGTTTACGTTTCTGATCCTCAAGTTTCTTCTGTTCTTC
>JAUMWQ010000153.1 GCA_030529565.1 Filifactor alocis
AGATTACTGAGGAAGAGATCAAAAGGTGCTTAAAGGAACTCTCTGATATGGGGCCCAAGACAGTTATTGTTACCAGTGTTCCGGATAAGAAGGGGATGTTTACAAACACCATTGCATATGAGAGTGAGACCCGAACTTTTTGGAAGGTAAGCTGTAAGTATATTCCTGCCTCTTATCCGGGAACGGGAGATGCTTATGCGAGTGTCGTTATAGGTAGCTTACTTCAGGGGGACAGTCTTCCAATCGCTTTGGATAGGGGGGTTCAGTTCGTTACCCAGTGTATCCGTGCAAGTTACGGGTTTCAATATGATCATATTCAGGGAGTTCTCTTTGAAAGAGTCTTGGACACACTTAAAATGCCTGTGATTTCGGCAAGTTACGAAATGCTGTAGGTGTTCATTGAAGTTTTAGAATGTTGTTGTTCTAGATATGGTATATGTTTGGAGGAGGAAGAAACATGAAAAAGAAAATTGGGATGTTATTGCTTATCTTTTGTTGCTGTGCTACTGTTTCGAGCCATGCGGTGACCATCATAGTGAATCAGGTCGTTCTGAAGACTCAGGTAGAACCTCAAATCGTGGGAGGAGTTACCTATATTCCTATTTCTGATGTCGGAGTTGCTTTGGGAACGGAAGTCAAGTGGGACTCTTCAACGAAAACTGTTGTTTTGAAAAAAGAGGGAAGTACTGTGAAAATTCGACTCAACAGCAGGACGGCAAAGATCAATGACGTTGATGTCGAGATGATGCAGTCGGCAAAGATGATACAAAATAAGACCATGGTGCCGCTCAACTTTGTTGCTACCGCTTTTGGAGCGGAAGTACAGTGGGATACTGTCAACAAGGCTGTATTAATTACCTCAGGAAGCACTGCTCCCGTTCAAAAGAATGTTGCAACGGTCATATCGAATGAAAATGCGATCGATAAAGGAAAAACCGCTCCGCCTCCGGTCGTTAAGGATGAAAACTCTTTAAACGTGATCATACCTCCGGTAAACTCAAATAGTATTTTCCCGATGGAGGAACAACTTATCAAAGGTAATATTAACAATAAAGGGCAAAAGTTCTATTACCTTCCCGGTTCGAAGAACTATGATAAGATAAAGATGAATCCCAGTAGGGGAGATCAATATTTTTATTCAGAGGCGGATGCTGTAGCGGCAGGATTTTTACCCGGGAAATAAAATGATAGAATAATAGAACCATCTCATCAGAAATCTTACGAAAGAGCTGTTTCCTTACGAGTTAAGGCAACAGCTCTTTCGTTATTTCCAGAGAGTTTTATTCCAGGGTGATCACCAATTCGTCATCGGCAACAGTATCGCCGACAACAACCAGGACCTGTTCGATCTTTCCTTCGCTTGTGGAAAGAACGGTCGTCTCCATTTTCATAGCCTCGACGACCATAAGGGGCTGGTTTACGCTGATGGTATCTCCCGCTTTTACAAGCACATCGGTAACCGTTCCGGGGATCGGAGGAGCAATGTGCTTGGGGTTTCCTTTTTCTGCTATCCTTCGGCTGTCCTTCTTCACTTCCACGGAGCGATCGAGGACTTCCACCTCTCTTGAAGAACCGTTCAATTCGAAATAAACGGAGCGCACACCCTGCTCATCGGCTTCGCTGTATCCGGTGTAGCGAATATTGAGAACCTTTCCGTCCTCGATTTCGACATCGATTTCCTGACCCTTCCTGAGACCGTAGAAGAAGACGGAGGAAGGCAGGTTGCTGATATCGTTGTAGAGGTCGATGTGTTTGCAGTAATCCGAATACACCTTAGGATATAGGGCATAGCTAAGGATGTTTCGGGGGTTGGCAATATCTCCGTAGAGTGAGTTCAAATGCTCGCCTATCGCCTTGAAATCTTCGTCGGGGAGCAGGAGTCCGGGGCGTACGGAGATCGCCTCCTTGCCTTTTAGGACGATCCTTTGCAACTCTTTAGGAAAACCTCCCTCGGGTTGCCCGATGTAACCCATAAAAAATTCGACTACAGAATCGGGAAAGGACAGATTCTCTCCTTGCGTAAAGATGTTTTCCCGTGTAAGATCATTTTTTACCATAAAGACAGCGAGGTCTCCCACGATCTTTGAGGAAGGAGTTACCTTTACGATATCTCCCAAAAGAAGGTTTGCTTCGCGATAGGCCTCCTTGATCTCCTCGAAACGGTCTGCAAGGCCTAAGGATTTGGCCTGGGGCAGAAGGTTGGAGTATTGGCCTCCGGGGATCTCGTACCTGTAGATCTCCACGGAGGGAGTTTTCAGCTCGGATTCAAACTTGGAATAGATCTTACGGACCTCTTTGAAATAATTGCTTACCTCGTTGAGGTGATCGATGTTGAGTCCGGTATCTCGGGGGGTGTTTTGTAGGGCTGCAACAACAGCATTTAGCGAAGGTTGTGAAGTCAGTCCCGACATGGACTCCAAGGCCATATCTGCAATATCGACACCGGCTTCTGCAGCCATAAGAACGGTAGCAACTGCATTTCCGGAGGTATCGTGAGTATGCAGATGGATGGGAAGGTCGATCTCCTTCTTCAAAGCGGTGATCAACTCCTTGGCGGCATAAGGCTTTAAAAGGCCGGCCATGTCTTTGATTCCGAGTATGTGGATGCCCATGGATTCCAATTCTCTTGCCTTCTTCACATAGTAACTCAAATCGTATTTCGTATTGTTTTTGTCGAGGATATCCGAGGTGTAGCAGAGGGTTCCTTCGACGATCTTTCCTGTACCCAAGGCTGTTTCTACGGGGAGCTTCATATTCTCCATCCAGTTCAGACTGTCAAAGATACGGAAGACATCGACTCCTCGTTCGGCAGACACTTTTATAAACTCTTTGACAACATTGTCGGGATAGTTCTTGTAACCGACAGCGTTCGAAGCACGCAACAACATTTGCTGAAGAACATTGGGCATGAGTTCGGTGAGTTTTTCCAATCTTCTCCAGGGAGATTCTTTGAGAAAACGGTAGGCGACATCGAAGGTCGCTCCGCCCCAGGTCTCCATTGAAAACGCATCCTTGAATGCGGTGTTGCATGCAGGAGCGATCTGCATCATATCGTAGCTCCTCATCCTCGTGGCAAAGAGCGATTGATGGGCATCGCGCATCGTTGTATCTGTAACGTAGAGTTTGTTTTCCTGTTTTATCCTCCGAGCAAACTCCTCAGCTCCCAGTTTTTCGAACAGTTGTTTGGTCCCGCTTTCTTCGACGGGAAGCTCCACGGAGGGGATGTTTACATCTTCGATGGCAGGATCATATCGTTCGTTGACGATGATGTCTCCGATGAAATTCATCAGCTTGCTTGCTCTATCCTTGCTGCCCTTGATCTCGAACAAGTCTTTTGTATCTTCGATGAAGGAGGTGTAGCAGTCTCCTTTTAGGAAAGTCGGGTGATTCAACACGTTGATCAGGAAGGGGATATTCGTTTTGACCCCTCGGACCCGGAACTCTTTTATGGAGCGAAGAGCCTTTCTTGCTGCACCTTCAAAGGTTCGATCCCAAGAAGTGGTCTTTACGAGCAAACTGTCGTAGTAGGGGCTGATCTCGGCTCCTGTAAAACCGTTTCCGCCGTCAAGACGGATTCCGGAGCCGGAAGCGCTGCGGTAGACGGAGATCTTTCCGGTATCAGGCATAAAGTTTTTGTTCGGGTTCTCGGTAGTAACACGACACTGGATGGAGAATCCTCGTACATTGATACTCTCTTGAGAAGGGAGGTCGATCTCCTTGGAATTCAAGGGATGCCCCATAGCGATAAGGACTTGGCTTTGAACGATGTCTATACCTGTTATCATTTCTGTAACCGTGTGTTCTACTTGGATACGCGGGTTCATCTCGATGAAATAATAGTTATTCTCCTTATCCACAAGGAACTCCATCGTACCTGCGCCACTGTAGTTTACCTTCTTTGCCAACTTGACGGAATCCGAAAGAAGGCTTTTCTTTGTATCCTCGTCAACAGAAAACGAAGGAGCAAATTCGATCACTTTCTGATGACGGCGTTGGAGGGAACAGTCTCTCTCAAACAAGTGGACGATATTTCCGTACTTATCTCCCAGAATCTGTACCTCGATGTGCTTGGGGTGCAGAAGGTATTTTTCCATAAAAATAACATCGGAATTGAAGGCTTTGATGGACTCGTTCATCGCGTTTTGAAATTCCGTTTGCATCGTCTCACTGGACGAGACGATCCTCATTCCTCGGCCGCCACCGCCATTGGCAGCCTTCAGGATGACGGGATATCCGATCTCCTGTGCGATGTCCAAGGCTTGAGTATAGTTTTTGATCGGGTGTTGGTATCCGGGGATTGTCGGGACACCACATTGGAGAGCAACTTCTTTTGCACTGATCTTATCGCCCATCTGCAACATGGTTTCAGGTTCAGGGCCGATAAACTCAATACCATTTTCACTACATAACTGTGCAAATTCAGTGTTTTCGGAGAGAAAACCGTAACCGGGATGGATGGCATCGACCTGCTTGGACTTTGCTATTTGTATGATGCCTTTCATATCGAGGTAGGCATCGATAGGGCCTTTGTCTTTCCCTATCAGGTAAGATTCGTCCGCCTTGGTACGAAAGAGAGCATACTTGTCTTCTTTTGAATAGATCCCTACCGTTCTTATTCCAAGCTCGGAGAGTGCACGGAAAATTCGTATGGCGATCTCTCCGCGGTTGGCGACCAAAACTTTTTTAAACTGCTTTATTTGCATGGTTTACATCCTTTCTTTATCTCGATTATACTATTCTCGATCTGAACTGTGCAGACTGATCGCTTGTGCTCCGTCAGTTCCTAATACTGTTATTTATTGTTGATATCAAAGCTCTGTAATTCGCGGGAGACGGAACTGATTTTAGTGGCTGTGGAAATAGGTACGATAATATTTCTGTCGGATATAGGGTCAGAGAATCTTCTTCGCCCCGGCGTTCGAAAGCGTTGTCAGCTCTAAAAGATAGAAGAGCCT
>JAUMWQ010000154.1 GCA_030529565.1 Filifactor alocis
GAGTCTTATTAAACAAATGTTTTCAAAAAGTTTATCCTTCGTCAAAAGTGGTTTTGTGCTGATTTTTCGAATTATGAGGCTTCTCTCTAAAAAACTACGCACACAAACACAAAATGCTCTTCTTATCGTTTTTTTGTGTTGGATCATTCTTTGCTGAGACGGTTGTAGATGATACTGATCATAAAGCACAGTACACCGCCGATAGCGAAGGCAATAACTCGCGTTATCGAGTTTTCTCCCTGAAGATCCACGAAGATAAATTTTGCAACCATGAGTAACGTGATATAGAGGCCAAAGTGTCGAATGACCTTAATAGAGAGTTTGAAACCGATGTAAATCGCCACGACTGCCAACAGCAACGCAACAACACTGTATATCAAAGATTCAAACGGTAGTTCCCAAAAGGCTCTTATCATGACCCAAGCAAAGATGAAATATTTCGATACCAGCCAAATACCGATTCGGTTCGACATCTCTTTGTGATCCTCAATCAGCAACTTACTTTGAAGAAGTGCCATAACAAGAGTTGCAAGCATCACGATAAAGCGAAGGATCACCGACTCTACTCGGAACATTTCCTGCATTCCAAAAAGATACAAGAGACCCGAAAAACTATACAGCCCCATATGTTTATACGGATGAAAGTCCTCTTCATCTTTGCTACTCAGATAACCGATTTTGTAGACAAAAAGCACAGTGATGACGCCCATGAAATAAGCAAGGAGGTTTTGAATATCGTTTACACTACTCCCTACATTTAACAATCTACAGATGTCATCAGAGATTTTAAAGTAAGAAAAAAGCAAAATGGCAACAGCTGCATTTCTATAGGAGATGTTCTCGATTTTTTCCTCATACAAAATATAGAATAACAGAAACAGATCGACAGTGTTGAAAAAAAGCGTCCAGGCAGGGACATCGCCTTGCATAAGAATGAAACACAGATCCGATAATATGAAAAACATCATATATGCAACCGGGAACGTTTTCTTCCAAACTTTTTTGCGCAAAACAAACAAAAGTATGATCGGCACTGCTCCCACTCCCCAAAGACCGGACAAGTCGTGATTGATCCCTGTCGCCACTATATAGAGCGGAAATGTATAGAATAGGGTCAGTGATTTTTCTATATTCGGATATCGAAGGTGATTGACGATGCATTGGGCCAATATCACAACAAACAAAAGCGTTGATGCCTGCAACGAAGTCAAAGAGAGTGCATTTGATCCCGAAAGTGTAGTATAAATGTTTAAAAATAAGCATATAGTCGATAAAACTGCAACGATAAGGTAGGTGTAGCGGATGTTTTCTCTGTTTGCCAAACGATACAGCCAATTTGCAACAAGTACCATGATCAAGGTAACGACAGTCTGAGCCAAGGGGTATGGCGAATGCCAAAACCCGTATGTCTTCTCAAAAATCAATCCGAAATTGAAAAACACAAATAATATGCTTATGACGTTTCGAACCTTATCAAGGGCACGGCTCATATAAAGTAACATCACTGCAACGGTGCTCGTATAAGCGATGATCAGCATAATATCACTCGTGGCTTCAACATATCCCAGTTCAAAACAGAGGTTGATAAAACTTCCGATCGCTGCAATGACAATTGTAAAATACAATTGGGTATAGCGGTGCGAAAGCAAGACCATCAAAGTCCACAGCACACAGAGCAAGGCCGAGGATTCGTGACTGATAAGAGAAAACACCAAATTCGCCGATACGATGGAAATATAGACCAACCCGATTCCCGTTCCAAAAACAATGGAGCTGACATTGCTCGCCTTTCTCAGCGTCATCTTAAATCCGACTGCAGTCAACAAAAGGCCCACCATGGCGACGGTGGCAAGTTTTACCTGCGGACTGATCCTATTCCACACAATTGCAATAAAGGACGCGGCTGCAATAAAGATCAAAAGAGATGCCAAAGCACCGATAAAGTACTTTCCGACCAAGGATTCATTATCTTTGATCTTCACCAAAAATGACTTCCTCCTTGTTTCTTGATCTGATGAAAAACCTTCCTCAAGGTTTTCTTCAAAGATGGCGGATTTGTCCACTTCCTCTTCACGGTCCGATATTTCGCGTACAGGTGGAACTTGTAACTTAGGTTCGTTTGGAATAGTTTCATACGTCACAAACAAGTCTAATTTGCTCTTTAATGATTGATTCTTCTGTTCACCTTGGATGGCCTGAAGTTCGCTCTCTAATTTTTGTACACGGATCTCCAATTCATCCAAACGATTTTTCATAGTTTCCATTCTTTACTCCTATTTTAAAAATTAATTTTCCAAAACAAAACTCTCGTCCTCTAAGATTTAAGGGAAGATCGCTCAAAGGCGATCTCCTGATGCCTTCTCAAAGGTAATAGCAGAAACTCCGTTTTTCTCAGATAAAGATGAGTCCGAAAGCATTTGTTTGAGGGTGTTTCTATATCTCACAAAACAAAGAGACCATCCTTTTGTGTCTTTGTGCAGTGCCTCCATAACACTAAGGAGACACCGCATAATTCAAAAAACCATGGTAAAATCTCTGTATTATGAATACTGATTTTCTTGAAAGTATTGATTTGAGAAAAACTTTGTTTCTTGCAAATTCATAGGAAAATCAAGGCTTCCTATTTATGATGTATTGCCCTAGACGCGTAGCAGTACCACAAAACAGTTGAGATCAATGCGATGATCAACATATAGATACCCTACTCCGGAAAGATGCAACAATATTCTCCGAAACCGTAGGTCGTCTTTTTCCCCAAATGAAGGTACTCGCCAAGCTGAATATACGGCAGATACTGCTCCATATCTCCCTTAAACAGAAGTTCGAACCGGTCGCCCTCCAAAAACGAGGTCGCGATCACATAGGGCTTGCGATGGAGCAACGCATAAGGTATGACAAACTTCTCATCCTCATATACATCTATCATTCCTGCTATCCGATAAAAGAGCGCATCAATAAACTCACTGAAACCCCAGGTCAGGTGCATATTGTTTTTGGTGAGCAAGGGTGTTTTAAAACGAATGATCAGTTCCAAGGGCTGTTTCTTTTTCTCAAAGCGTTCTTCAATATGATCCGTCCATTCGGATTCTCGGATCACATCTTCTTCAAAGCGATCCTCCATCGCCCACAGAACCTTTTTCTCGGACTGCGAAAAGACCTCCACCAATGTAAAATGCTTACTGAAACCCCATTTCACATCTCGAAATACCGTCTTTATGACTTCGACAAGATGCTCCTTGTAACCGACCGCTTCCCCAAAGAGAGTAACCGAAAAAACCGATCTCTCACCCTTTGAGATGACCTCCCTGTCAAGCTCTGCAACGCCTATCACAAAAGGAACAGGCAAGGATGTGAACTCCGGATGCTTGCGAACCGGCTTAAACACATCGCTATAAATACAACCGCCCTCAAAGGTACAATCAACGCACGCAGGATCATGATCCGGACAGAACAGGTGAACCATAGCCTGGCCGATCGCTCCCCTGACCTTGTTTCCCACAAAACCTCTGCTTCTGTAATCCTGTGTCGCCTCAATACAAAACTCCAACTTCAAAAATCTCAGTCGATTCATCATATCTCCTTCCGGTCATCCGTTTCGGTCTGTTACCGCCCATCATCGTAACTAAGTACCGGCTTTACTTCATACTGTTATTAAATCATATTTTGAAGTAAAACGCTACAGATTTCAGATTTTTTATTTAGTATTTGGTTCAGGATTTGTGATTTCTTGACCTATAGCTCGTTTGAGAGCAGGCCCGGGGCAATATCGTTTCGCTTCAATAAGGGTGATGTCATATACCACGGCAATAAAAAAGAAGGGAGCACAGTCTCTTAAAACCGTGCCTCTCCTTCCTTATTTCATCCTGCCGGATCTTTATACTATTCTCCGATAGGACCGTGGTTATATCCACACTCGCAAACATAAGAATCTGTTTTATCAACTACAGAACAAAGATACATTGACATTAATAATTCGAATGAATAACAGCATTAGGTCAGTCGTGAAACCGGAATCCTGTGATCCTCCAAACCGTTTTCATCGACCATACATTCTACTCACCTGACAATTCAAGCTAAGAACCGTATACTTCCCCCGCCCATCTCCTTCTGTCGGCATTTTTCTCTATTCTTCTTAATATTTTTTCAGTTTCTGATTTTTATCGAGAATATCGGGAAGAGTTTGTTCTATCTTTTCTCTTCCTACCGTGCCTCTGTTTTTTGTAAACCATCTGAATATCTCAGGTTTATCAACGTCGGTGATCCTAGGATAGGAGAGAAGCTTCGACTCGCTTTCCTCTAATTCCTTCGAGTATCTTAAGATATATTTTTTTGCATTATCGTAAGAGCTATTCGGTTTATAGTCTTCCAACTTAATATCGTGTTCCTCCCTGTTTATTGCATCCTTTCCCAATAGGTACTTCACTGCCTTTGCCTCGTCTACCTTGATTTTTACCGCTCCCATTCCATAAGGTTTACCCCTACCGATGCGATGGAATGACTCCTCTTCCAAATTAAGGCAGAAGATCAGAGCGGAAAGCTCCTCTTTTGTAACATCCTCAAAATACACCTTAAACTTGGTACTGCCCTTTGTCAAACATCTTACCGCAGAAGTCATATTTAATTTTTGTTCCCTGACCCTGGTTCTTACATTTTCCTTAGGGATAGGGATCATACCGACATCTTCTTTTTTCCCCAACCAATATACCTTTCGACCTTTAAGCTTTGCTTCATAGGATGTCTCTACCCTACTACGACCTCGCACGTCGATACGATAATCGTAGTTCCATATTTGAGGGTCTCCATCAGGTTTCTGAAGATAAAATTCCGTCGAAGAATACTGAGGTGTTCCCAAGATAGGAAGAAATCTTGGAGCTTCAAACTCAGCTTCTTTTATCACTTCGGTGTCGGTAAACCGAAGTCTGGAAGCAAGGGCCT
>JAUMWQ010000155.1 GCA_030529565.1 Filifactor alocis
GCAGGGTCTGACGTTTGATCCTCAATTCCTTTGCCGCCCTTGACACATTGTTGTTGTTGTTTTGGAGGGCATTTAGGATCGCCTTCTTTTCGATCTCGTTCATAAAGGCATCCAAGCCTATCTCGGAGATCGCTTCGTCCTTGTCGAAGTAGATGCTCATCGGGGAGCTGTCCTCTTCAACGATGATCCTGTCCGCCGTGAGAATATGTTCGGAATCGATCATAGACAGGGCCGCCATGATCACGTTCTCCAACTCTCTGACATTGCCCGGATAGTCGTAACGAAGAAGTTTTTCCTTGGCCTCCTCCGCTATCATCCATATCTCCTTCTTGTATTTTTTGTTGTACTTTTCCACAAACTTATCCGCAAGCAGGAGGATATCATCTTTGCGCTCGCGAAGTGCAGGGATGGTGATCGGAATGATATTGAGACGATAGTAGAGGTCTCTTCGAATGATCCCCTTCTCCACCAAATTCTTAGGTTCCTCGTTCGTCGTCGCGATGATCCTCACATCGAGGGGAATGTCCTTCTTACCCCCGACCCTGCGGACATAACCTTCCTGAAGCACACGAAGGAGTTTTGCCTGCAGGTCATAGGGCATGGAGTTGATCTCGTCGAGGAGGAGGGTTCCGCCGTTTGCCTGTTCGAAGAGTCCCTCTCTGTCGATCGCTCCGGTAAAACCTCCCTTTTCCGTCCCGAACAGGATCCCTTCCAAAAGAGATCCCGGGAGTGCGGCGCAGTTCTGTGCCAAAAACGGAGCCTTCCTTCGCTCTCCGTCAAAATGGATGCTCTGAGCGATCAACTCTTTTCCCGTGCCGGTCTCTCCGTAGATCAGGACCGTCGCGGAGGAGTCCGCCGCCTTCTTGGCGACCTCGATCATCTTCTTGAACTTCCTGTTGTTTCCGATAATATTATGAAACCGGTAATTCTTTATCTTGTTTTCTATCAACTTCGTCGGGTGCTTGATCCCCTTTTGGAGTTCCAATATCGTGTCGGACATCGCCTGGATCTTGGTTATGTTCTGAGCGACCTCGATCGCAGCCACGACCTCTCCGTCCACGAAAAAGGGCACGGTACTGTTGACCGTTACGATCTCCTTGCCGTCGGTATTTTGGTAGTGCTGTTTCTCGTTGAGGGTCTTCTCGCCCCTGTCGAGGGCCTTGAGCAGGGTACTGTTGCTCTTATCCAAGGTGCCGAACACGCTTTGGAAGGGCTTTCCCAAGACTTCGGACGCCCTCATATTTTCGATCTCCGCCATCGAATTGTTATAGATAAACGTTTTACCTTCCTTGTCGATAATGTGTACCCCGTCATCGATCATCTCCAACAGGATGGAGATCATGGTCTTGTAGTCTTTTATCTTCACTTCTCCACCCCTTTCTATCTTCTCAACTCTTTTCGCTTGGACGAAGAAGCTATTTCCATCTCTTCCCTATATTTGGCGATCGTTCTTCTGGAAACCGCGATCTCCCTCTCCAAAAGAAGATCTGCGATCTTTTGGTCGCTTAAGGGAGATACTTTATCCTCTTCATCGATGAGACGCTTGATCTCCTTCTTGACGTCGATGTTGGAATAAGAGGTCCCGTCTTGCCCTTCTATCCTGCTCGAGAAGAAGAAGCGGAATTCATACAAACCCTTGGGTGTCATCATATACTTTCCGTTCACGGTCCTGGAGACGGTGGATTCATGAAAGCCCGTGAGATTGGCAATATCCTTCATCAACATCGGTGCGATCGGGGCATTTTTCTGTGTGAAAAAAGCCATCTGTGTCTCTACGATCGCCTTGGCGATCTTAAGCACGGTGTTCTTCCTCTGCTCGATATTCTTGATCAAAAGGTTGGCTTTGTTCAGCCTATCCTTGATGTAATCTTTGGTCTCCTTGTCGTTTCCATGGAGGAGTTCCTTGGTAAACAGAGACGAGATATAAATGCTAGGAACGCTGTATTCATTGAAGAAGACATCGACCTCCTCGTTCTGTATCTCGACGAAGACATCGGGCACGATGTAGTTGGTATCCTCGGAACTGAAGTTCCTGCCGGGCTTGGGTTCCAAGGTCCGGATAATGTCGATGTAGTCCGCCAGAACCTTCGAGGAAAGGTGATATTTTTTCTCCAGTTCGGGAAACTTCCGATCCGCGACAAGGGAAAGATCATTTTGTACGATGTCAATAAGAATTTCGTCGGTCAAATTCCTTGCCTTCAATTGAAGCAGAAGGGCTTCCTCCAAGCTCCTCGCGCCGATCCCGATCGGTTCCACCGTTTGGATCTTGGATAGGACCGATTCGAACTTCTCCTGCGAAATCCCTCTGCTCTGACAATAGTCTTCGACATCGAGGCGAAAATATCCGTCGTCATCCAACTGCCTTACGATGTCCTCGGCGATATATCGCTGCTCACGGTCAAAGTCGATCATCGAGAGTTCTTCCTGAATATGTTCATACAAGGTGACCTTGCCTGCGATATAGTTTTCGGGATTGTAGTCGTTGTTGTAGTTTTCTTCTTTTTCGTAACGTATCAGATTATGCTTTTGAATATCTTTAACATAGTTTTCCCAGTCCGTATCGTCCTTGGGCGAGGCCTCCAGCAGAGGATTTTCTTCGACTTCTTTTGCAATATGTTCTTGAAGTTGAAAGGAATTCATTTGTAATATCTCCAGTGATTGCTTCAGTTCCCGGGTCAATATCATCTTCTGTGTCTGTTTCAACTGCAATTCAAAATTCAACAAAATCCCTCCTTTATTGCAACTACATTTCTTGATTCAGATCTATGTTGCAACGATCCATATACCGGTTCTTCTACGGCAATGCCGTACAATGCAAAACAAGAGATAGAAATCGATCTCACACAAAAAATAAAATTTGTAAACGCATTTTTTCAAAGAATTTTTGTACTCTCCAAGACAGCAGGTCGTATCTTTATTCCTTCCGTAGTGCCGTAGCGGAGCACAGGACTTCTTCAAAGCCTTACTACTATAGTGCAATTTTTTTTGCATTATGTCAACCGATTCTTTAAGAAATATGATAAAATACAGGTATAATTCGTAATTTTTTGTATATTTTTCGTCTGTCGATAGAAAGGAGTTATTATGGAAGCCTTAACAACATTGATCAAGTGGATGGAAGAATCGGACAATCTCGTGTTTTTCGGAGGAGCGGGAGTTTCTACCGAGAGCGATATCCCCGATTTTAGAAGTTCTGTCGGCCTGTATTCCACGACCTACGGCAGGTTCTCTCCGGAGACGATCTTGAGCAGAACGTTTTTTCACTCACATACAAAGGACTTCTTCCGTTTTTACAGAGAGAAGATGCTCTATCCCGAAGCAAGGCCCAACGAGGCGCACAAGGCTCTTGCAAAACTGGAGAAAATGGGAAAACTTCGAGCCGTCATCACCCAGAACATCGACGGACTCCATCAGGATGCCGGATCGGTGAACGTCTTAGAACTGCACGGAAGCGTTCGAAACAACCGCTGTATGTCCTGTAATGCCGAGTACAACTTGGACTACATCTGCTCCTTCGAAGATATTCCTTACTGTAAGGTCTGCAACAACATCGTCAAGCCCGTCGTCACCCTCTATGAAGAAGCTCTGGATATGGAGGTCCTGGAACGCTCCATCCAAGCCGTCAACGACTGCGATGTCCTGATCGTCGGAGGTACCTCGCTGCAAGTCTATCCCGCGGCTTCTTTGACAAGGTACTACCGGGGCAACAAACTCGTGCTGATCAATATGGATCCCACGCCCTACGACAGCCGAGCCGACCTCCTGATCCACGGACGGATCGGAGAAGTCTTGAAACAGGCAGTCTCTTCCCTTGGATCTCACTAAGATAAGCACCGCTTCACACAAAAAAACGGGGACTGTGTTCTATGCAAAGCGCAATCTTCTTGAGATCTTTTGTTTCACAAAGGAAATACCGCACAAAGGTATCTCGCACTTTCCCTTAACTTTTGGATAACGGAAGACTCCTAAAACGAGCTTTTAGAAGATATGTTCTTCATACAAAGCCGGTTTTGGGCCGGTTTTTCGAATTATGCGGTAGTGCCATAACCTTCGAAAAAAGGAACATCTTTGTCTTATTGACAGCACAAGATGTTCCTCTTGATTTCATCTGTGAATCGTACCCATTCCGCTTTGGAACGAAACATAAATATATTAAATATTTCTCATAATATTTTTCTTATATATTTTATTATTCTAAAAAATAGATTGTAAAAATACAGAATATAATGTATAATATAGCTAACAAAAAGAAACTCAAGCTGACCTGTCAAAAACTTCACTTGTTCTTAAACTGCTCTGTCTATGACTCCTTACTTTCCGCCCTGTGATGATTCGCTTTTTCTTTACAACTCCAAAGACAGAAGACGATATTTTACCCTATTTTTAGTCGACATTTTTTTCAAGACATATTGTTTTTCATTCTCGCATGAGTAAGATGTTTTTTGAAAAAAGGAGGTAAGCCGATGGATTATAATGAAATCAAAGTAGGCGACTCTGCAAAAATATCGAAGTGTTTTTTCGAAGAAGATGTCGTGGACTTTGCCGATCTTTCCACAGATAACAATCCGATCCACTTAGACAAACAATATGCCGAACAAACTATCTTTAAGAAAAATATCGTCCACGGAATGTTAGTATCGTCATTGATCTCATCCGTACTCGGCACAAAACTCCCGGGAGAAGGCTCCATCTATCTCAAACAAAGTTTGGAGTTTTTAAAACCCGTCTATCTCGGAGAAGAATGTACGGCGGAAGTGAAGGTGGTATCAAAAAACGATGATAAACGGACCCTTGTCCTCGAAACCTCTGTAACCAAGGAAGACGGAAAGACGAAGGTCATATCGGGACAGGCTGTTATCAAAAAAATGTAACGATATTCAATTGGATGATTCAGGAGGAACAGTACTATGAACAACGACTTCTTCAAAAGTAT